>JAILNV010000083.1 GCA_024691125.1 Lachnospiraceae bacterium
TGACAGCCTGTCGATAGCGGATATTTTAATGTCACTGTCCGATACTATCTGGGTAACTATATGCTCATAACGTCTGATCAGAAGCTTTATATACCTGCGGTCATATTTCGCCCCGTCATACTGGAATGTGACCGCAAAGCCCTCACCCTCCCCAACACTTATTGACATTGGATAATCTACCTCTTCATGCATAAGAGTTACTGTATGGTTATTATCCTGCATACCCGAATTGGGATAATTCTCATATACATAAAGAGTATGTATAAGTCCGGAAGCCTGGGCACCATCTGCCATTATCTTATCAAGAGGGCAGTCCGTAACCGGCTGCATGGCATAATAATCCTCCTGCCGCTGTCTGAATATGTCAGATACATACTCATCGTTACTCCACTTTATTCTCACCGGGATCGTGTTTATAAACATTCCTACAGCATTTACCAGTCCGTCTATGCTCCGGTCCCTGCCGGAAACAGTCTCCCCGAAGACAACATCCTCGACATTATTTTCAAATCCCAACAGCAATCCCCATACACACCCAAAGAAACAGCCTGCTGTTATCCTGTATTTCTCCGTATATATGCGAATAAGGTTTTCCGTATTTTTGTCGACATACAGCATTTCATACTCTGCGCCGCTTCCGGACTTTGGAGCGCAGCCTGTCCCGTCTATACCAATACCCTCGTCAAAGTCTCCAAGATATCTGCCCCATTTTTCAAGCTTTTCATCAGATCCCCGGGTACTGCTTTCCCGTAGAAAGTCAGCATAGGAGCAGCCCCTTAAGCTTTCCTTCTTTGCCATACGCATAAGATCATCGGCACTTATTCCCTTAAGCAGCATATTGTAATAACTCATAAGGGTATCCGTAAGTATGGGAAAGCTCCATCCATCAATAATACAGTGGTGTGTTGTGATAAGCAGTTCCTTTTCCTCCCATGCACAGCTGTCCTTATTAAAAGTCACACGCATCATTATATCATCAGCCGGATCTATCCCACGTTCTAAATCCTCCCGGGCAATTTCCGTAAAGCTTCTGCCGCTCACCTCCGTAAACAGCGGTTTTATGCTTCCTTCACGCATAATAACCTGTACAGGCTCTGTAAGCCCTTTATACATAAACCGGATCCTCAGTGCATCAAAACGCACAAACAATGCATTCAGTGCAGTCTCGAAGAGTTCGCGGCTCCACGTAGTACTTATCGTCAGACGGTCCTGCAGGAGATAGGCACCTGACTCAGGGTCTGAAAGATATCTGAACAGCATACCCTTCTGCAGGGGCGTCAGTTCTGCTATGGATTCTATACTCTCGGGAGGATACGCAGTAGTAAGGCAATTCCATTCATTATCACTCAACAGCCTGTTTATACAGAGATCGGACGGAGTATAAACACGGTTATCCTCTTCGATGCACTTGGTAATGAAGACAAGTTCTTCCCTGAATCGCAATACAAGCGCACCGATGCTGTCCGTATCATAAATATCATCATACACACATTCTATGTTGATCCCCTGTTCCGTTGCCCTCAGATTGAAGGACACGGTTCCGGGCTCAATATTACGGGAATCCATATTCGCTCCCGAATATTCATCACTTCTTGATATGAGTTCATCACTTTCACTTTCAGACGAACCCAGATAGTTGAAAACCAGCCCTCCCTTATCGGCAAGATCATCAAACAGGATTCCGTAACCGATTCCCGAATTCGGTACGGCTGCCAGAAGCTCCTTAATCTCTATGATCTGCTCATCAACATTCTTAAGACACCGGATAACTATCGGATACACTGCTGTAAACCAGCCCACAGTTCTGTCACATACAATTCCCTCACCTATGTTCCCCCTGCCGTGGCTCTCCAGCTGTATCACAACGGGAGTTTTGTCATCTCCCGCAGAAGCGGCACGGACAAGAGCAGCTATCAGTACCGTATCGACTCTGGCACCATAACGGTTATGTGCTACTTCGAATATTACATCAGCGACAGACTTATCTGCACAGGCCGATACAGATAAACAGCCGGAACTCTTAACAGATGGGATTCTCATTCCCGCGAGCCTTTTATTCATACCTTCCCAGGCTTCCGAAAATCTCTCATGCAGCCTTGTCCAGTATTCCTTTTCTTTACCAAAGACAGCAAGCTCCTTTAATCCCCACA
Organism: Lachnospiraceae bacterium; assembly: GCA_024691125.1. Taxonomy (GTDB): domain Bacteria; phylum Bacillota; class Clostridia; order Lachnospirales; family Lachnospiraceae; genus UBA2868. The sequence goes on from JAILNV010000083.1 coordinate 2,151, forward strand.
GCCTCCCGGACCATTCGCCAAAAGAAACGGAAGGCGCCGGCAGAATTCTCAGATCGTCTTCATATTCCTTACAGCTGGTACAGGATTCTTTTCCGGGAGCACCAAGGGCGTGTGAATAAAGTATGTTGAGATCACTTATTATAATGCCCCAGGATACTTCATCTATAACATAATGGTGGAAAGCCAGGAACAGCCTGTCTTTTTTTCCGTCCATGAACAATGCTGCCCGCATAACTATACCCTTCACAGGATCCATCGATGAATGCAGCCTGTTCATTATCTCCTCTCTGCCATGTTCATCAGGAATATTATAAACATCCAGTTTGAGCGGGCGAACGCTCTCCCTATCCCTTATCCTGATATTTCCCTTTTCATCGGATATCATCCTCAGCATGCCATGACAACAGACCAGCGTGTTCAGAGATCTCTCAAGCGCACGAACGGAAGTCCTGCCTTTTACCACAAGCACAGACGACTGATTGTAATATGCAGGATTTGCAAAGTGTGATCCCGTAAATATCCTCATTACGGGCGTAGGTATCACCTTTGTATATTCACTGTAGGATTTAACCTCCTCTCTTTCGATCCTTGATGCAAGGCTTCTTATAGTCCTGCTTCTCAGAAGTGTCGGAGCATCGGTCGCATAGCCCATATCACGCAAAAGGGAAACGATACGTATGGCTTTTATGGAATCTCCGCCTATTGCAAGAAAATCATCCGTAACCCTTATGTCTTTTATCCCGAGAACCTTTCTGAATGCCTCAATACAATCGTTCTCTTCTTTTGTCGAGACAGATTCCGGTTCCTCATCCCTGCCGTTTCTTACAGCTTCGGAACTGCTGTAAGGCAGAGCTCTTCTGTCAATCTTTCCGTTTATCGTCAGCTTGAATTCTTTAACCTGTATCAGCACCGAGGGAATCATGTACATAGGCAGCCTCTCTTCGAGAGCCTTCCTTACTACATCCCTGTCCGCAGCACCATCTTTATCCGCTACGGTATAATACCCGCACAACAGCTTGTCATCATTATCATCTTTTCGCAGTACAACGATGGCCTCATCGATCATATCAAGCGACTTCATCACGGATTCTATCTCACCAAGCTCAACCCTGAAGCCGCGTATCTTTATCTGATCGTCGATACGGTTTATGAACTCGATATTCCCGTCCGGAAGAACACGGGCAAGATCACCGCTCCTGTACAGCCTTCCCTTGCCAAAAGGATTAACCACAAATTTACGGAGAGTCAGCTCTTCCCTGTCATGATACCCTCTTGCAACCTGTGGACCTCCTATACACAGCTCACCGGGAACACCGGTTCCGCTTAACGAATCCCCGTTCATAATATACATTTCCATACCGGGAGCAGGTTTCCCTATAGGAACATTTTCCGTACTTATTCCTGTTTTTTCATTAATCGTACCTTTATCCGCATAAATATAACTGGACGCATTGACTGTCGTTTCCGTAGGCCCATAGGTATTAATGACCGTTCTTCCCTTCACGCTCCACGTTTTAAGAAGAGAACGTGATGGAGCTTCTCCTCCGACATCAACCAGTCTGAGAGATGGAAGCCTTTCCGCATCAAGAAGCTTAAGGTATCCGGGAGTCATCATAATGACAGTAACCAAATTGTCCTCACAGTAATCCATAAGCTTATCCGGATCCTTGGTATGCTCCTCTGATGCAAGACATAGCGTACCTCCCTTTGTCAGTATATGAAAGATTTCCCATACCGACTGATCGAATACATAGCTGGCAAACTGCAGTACCGTATCACTGTCATTCAGATCATATATGTCTTCATATGCATCCAGAAGTGCCGAAAGCTGTCTGTGCTCAACCACAACACCCTTGGGTTCTCCCGTGGTTCCGGAAGTATATATCATATATGCGATCTGCTCAGGCTTTATCGCAGGCAGCCTTTCAGGTGATACCGTTTCAGCCTCCGTCCCGTATTCACCGGCAGCATTACCATACAGTATCTGCTTATCGGTATAAAACACCGGCAGATTCATCTGTTCCAAAGCGTTCATGATGCCTTCCGAAAGCTTCACACCGGATATCAGCACAGCATCAGGCCTCGAGTCCCTTATAATGTAAAGAATCCTGTCATCGGGATATTCGGGTGAAACAGGTACATAACCTGCACCTGACCTCAGGATTCCAAGGATTGAAACTATCATTTCGATACCACGTTCCGAAATAAGTATCGTCCTGCGTTCCCCGCCTTGCGCCGGCTTATCCTCATATGCATTAAGGAGCATGTCTGCCAGTCTTGCCGAAGCACTCCACATTTCCCCATAGGTAAGGGTTTTTTCATTAAAAATAATCGCCTGATATGCAGGGCTTGATTCTGCCCTTCTGCCTATCCTGTCAATCACGGTGTTCTCATTATGCGTAACTCCGGCAGATTTGCCGTGTTCCAACAGCCATAGCTTTTCTTCACCGTCCAACATGGATAAATCCGATACAATTGCATCCGGAGATTCAATGCAGGAAGAAATGAGGTTTACATAATGCTTGCTCATTTCGGTCATGCATGCTTCATCAAACAGACCTGTATCGTATACAAGTTCAAAATCATAGCAGCCATTTTCCTTTCCCATCTGAATGGAAAAATCGTAGATCGGCATTTCTTCATCAATAAAGCAAAGCTCTGCCGGCTCATTATTCAACGTAGGAAGCTGACCATAGAATTCTTTCTTTGTAAAAAGCACATCAAACATCAGATGATCATGCAGTGTCCGGTCCACCCCGCCAAGGCTGCCGAAATCATGCGCTATATCCTCAAGCGCTATCTTCTGGTTTTCACGGGCAAATATCACTGTGTCTCTCAGCGACTCCAACAGCCCGTTAAAGCTTTCATCTTTTTTTAGCGATATGACAAGCGGAACAGTATTTACAAACATTCCAAGTATCGAATCAAGGCTGCTGTCTTCCTTGTTCCGCATAACCGTTCCAATTATAAACCTGCTTTGTCCTGTATAAAAAAAGAGCATAAGGGAAAATACTGATATGAAAAAAATATAAGGTGTAACACCTGATACGGCGCAGAGGTTATTAACTCTTTCGGATATATCTTTTGAAACGTGAAAGAAAATATGCCCGGCCTTTCTCCTGCATGTTTTGTCATACGTACCGTCTGCCGGCAGACGGAGCTCCCTGACGTTTTCAAATCCGTTCAAAAGCTTTGTCCATTCCGTTCTTTGCAGTTTATACTCTGTCGAACGGATCCACTGATTCTCACGCGCAGCATATTCCTTCTGATGCATTGACAGGCTGTCGAGCTTCTCACCGTTGTACAGCCGGACAAATTCGCATGCAAACAGGGCTGCTCCCATGCCATCATTTATTATATGATGCCAGTGAAAGCTGATCCTGTCACTCTCAAGCTTCCATCTGAACAGCGGTGCACGCGAAAGATCAAGGCACAGTCCGTAAAGCTCTGCCGCATCGTCAAGCTCAGACAGCTCCAATGCTTCTTCAAGCCATATTTCATCTGCATCACAAATGGTCTGGAAAAGTCCGTTTCCGGTAAGCTGAAAACCGGTTCTCAGACTTTCATGCCTGCATATCAGCTTTTTAAGCGCCTCTATGGTCCTTACTCTCGAAAGCTTTTTCCCGGTTTTTATATATCTGCTGAAAATATAGGTCGTATCCCCCTCAGGAAGCATCTTCTGCGCAGTATAAATCCTCTCCTGCGCTCTGCTGACCTCATATAGTACCTGTTCTTGGAACATTTCTTTTCCCCTGTTACTGTTTACTGTCTCTGTAGATATAGTCTACAATCTGAAGGTTCTTAAAAGGTATTTCAAACCCTATCCTCGAAGCTGTTGTATAGTTTACAGCCAATCGGGGGGTCGATTCGTATACCATTTCAAGCTGGTCAAATGGTACTCCTTCCTCATTGTAATCGCGGATCTGCTTAACGACATGCTTAGCCGACTCTTCGCAGTCGGTAAGTGTCACCCCAAACAATGCTCCATATGCAACAGGCACCGTACCATCCTGAGCTATGGTCATCACTCCGGCCGGTATGATCGCATCATCAAGAAGTTCCTGCATCTTTGACTCATAATCTATCGACGCAACGGTTATAAGCAGGCAGTCTATCCCCTGATCCACAAGTTTTCTGTACGCTTTCTTAAGTTCGGAATAATACCAGTCATATTCTTCTTCACCCAGAGGTTCATCCACGTACTCGCACACAACCTCAAAGCCGTATTCTTCGGCCTTCTGTTTCACTATATCTATTGCGGAATACTGGTATGCAGCTTCCGAATCTTCATATACTATACCAAGCTTTTTAAATCCCAGGAACTTATAGCTTGCATCCATCTGGCGATTATATGTTGTCGGATCCACAAGCGCATATGAATAGTCATTGTAACGCTCCGTCAGACTCTTTATTATTCCCGAGTCCACAGGGTTTGCCGAAAAAAGATTCATAAATTTTGTCTTTTTCTCATTCTCGGCAAGATAAACCCCCGATACAGTTCCCATCGATATCATTATGTCCACATCATCTCTGTTTGCTATAACGCTGTATTCATCCTCATCCATTTCCTCAAGATCAAAGAATACTTCCCTTACAAAACGGTATCTTGCGTTCTCCTTATTGGCATCACAGATTGCATTCCAGAGCTTGCGGGTATCGCCATAGCTGAACTTCTCTTCATAATCCACATCCTTATACTGCTCTGCGAATGATTTATCTATACTTCCTTCCTCAACGAATTCCAGAGCCATATCAAGAAGAAGCTGCGCAAATGGACCGTATTCGTCTCCTTCTACGTATCCCAGCCGTATAACACCTGCTGCTTTATTCTGTACTGCATCCGATGCATCTGTCTTTATGCAGACTGACACGACCATCAGCGATATACATAATATCGCGGAAATTACCTTCTTATGACTTATCATTTTTTCCTCCCTGAAGTAACATTTTGTATTTTCCCGAATAATAAAGCGACGTACTGCCATAAACTGCCATTCCGATAATCAGGGCTATGACAATGACGTTCGTTGCACCTGCCGCTCCCTTTGAGAGTCTGGACGTGATAGCCACCGGACCTATAACCATTGCAAGCTTACCGAAAACCATCTGGAGCAGCGTACTCTGCTCGGTCACCGTACCTTCCACATGATCAAGTGCCGAATCTATGGCAACCAGTCCGAAGCAGTCCCATACACTCGTGAATATTATCGCAAGAATTGCTGCCACTATATTCGAAGTCAGTACAAACAGACCGATACTGATGGTCTGAAGCAGCATGTATATAAACATGGCCCATCTCGTCTGGAGCCTCTTCATAACCCAGTTCGAAATGGGATCGGTAAGATATGCAAGTATCATGTAATTGAGCATAAGCAATCCTGAAACCATCGAGTTCGTCAGCTTAACCTCGTCACCGAAAAGAGGGAATGTATATTCAACATACAATGAAGCCATATAAAGCGGTATCACCACAAACACCATAAATATCCTTACCTGCGGGAAACGAAGCTCTCTTAATGCAATTCTGAATGTCAGTTTCTCTTTCTTCTTATTCTCAGGAAAACCGGCATAATATACGAGGAACAGACACACTCCTCCAATTGCAGCTCCTGCCAGGAATACTACCGAATATGTAGTAACATCCGCAATAAGACCTCCGATCACAACACCACAGCTTATGCCCAGATAAATTGCTGCCATATACTCCACAAGCAGACGGTTGTGCATCTCTTTACTCTCCTGTCCTGCGGCATAAAGCCTTATTGCGTTAAGGACAATTCCGTCACAGAAACCGAATATAAAACGTGCAATGATCAGGAACAGCAGATTCGGAGCAAATGCACACATTATGTATCCGATCACACCTGCCAGCAGACCTGTAGTCAGTGTTTTCCGCATCCCCAGCTTATCTATAAGCGAACTGCAGCCAAACAATCCTATCAATACTGCTGTTGAATACATCGTCTTGGGCATTCCGCTTAAGAAGGACATTGTTTCAGACAGACCACTTGCTTCAAACATCTTATCGCTGTATACCGAGAAGAACGCGGCATCCAATGCAAACGCTATTCCCTGAGCAAAGACAAACAGTCTGAAACCCGGGATATACAGCTTGTCTGCAGAACGGGTATCCTTGCATTCGATATGGTTTGTCAGGAATTTAATTGCCTCCAGGCTTATGAAGATGGTGATAAGCATCAAAATGACCACATCCACCGCATTATTCAGACGTTTGGAATTTATAAACGCATTACTGTAGTAACAGTCTATATTGACGGGAGACTCCGCCCCAATTATCTGCATGCTCTGAGTACTCATACCTGCAGAGTCGGTTTCGTAACTGCCGGCGAACCCGATATTTTCAAGCTCCGGGATATCCGCGGCAATATCTGACATATATTCTTCAAGTCCCGTCATTTCTTCATATGATATTCCCCTTTCGATAACCTCGTTCAAGTCATTCTCAAGGGAATGAGCAGTCATTACGGCAATCTTATCCATGGATGTACGGAATGCATCATCAACCCTCTGCATAGAAAGGCCGCAAAGCACAAACTGCGAAATAAGAAGTACGATTATAGAGGATACCCGCATTCTCTTAACGCTTATTTCTTCTCCGCCTTTAATATAGCAGACAGCAAACGCCGCCAGTACCACACCCAGCATAATATATGTACTTATCCTGAATATATAGCTCATGTAAGCTTTTGTCGCTACATCTACCACGCCCTTGTCAAGCTTTAATATTATCTCTCCGGCATCAAATCCGACAAAGGCATAAATACCGTCCTGTTCAATTATATACTCCTCATCAGGATTGGTACGGCGCACGTTTTTGGAAATATCACCGACCATCTCAATGCTGTTCCCTTCGCTGTCTGTGATCTCCACACCGTTTATATCATAAGAAAGTCTGTCTATACCCTCAAGGACTTCCTTTAGTCCATAGAATTTGTCTATAGGCTTGCCAAAGCTTAATGAGTAATTCAGTTTTTTTACGGCACTTGTTGTATTAAGTACTCCTGCATGAACGACCGTGTCCGCCTGAAGCTTACGGTAAGACATGGTTGTAAGCGCAGCCGAAAAAGAAGTCATTATTATTCCCAAAAGTATTATTGTAAGTACTACTCGCTCTTTTTTTATTTTCATCGGATCAGATACTACTCCCAAAATTTATATTCACCGTCAATTATAACATATTTTGTGACATATGTCTTTGCGAATTTGTGAATTTGTAAGTAACTATTCAGAACAGGTAATACCACTGGATTCATGTCAGGCTCTTTATCCTGACTGCAAGCATCGTAAGATCGTCAAACTGCGGCGCATCCTTAACAAAAGCATCCACATTCTTCCTCACATGGCCGATCAAGGCCTCGGGATCATCTTTGTTATATCTCCTGAGCACTCTCTCCAGCCTGTCGGTCGTGTACAGCTGATTTGATTTATTGGTCGCCTCGGGAACCCCGTCAGTATACAGGAAGATCATATCATTAACCGTAAGCCTCTCTTCGTTTACGGTATATACCGTATTCTCCATGGCTGCGAGCGGCAGCTTCTTCCTGGAAGGCATGATCATTTCAACGTTTCCATCGTCATGGATTATATACGGATTCTCATGACCTGCGTCAACATAGGTCATCCTGCCGAGCTCCAGATCGATCACACCCAGCCATGCCGTGACAAACATCTCCTGGCTGTTTCCCTCGCACAGTCTTTCATTGACATTTCCAAACACTTCACCGGCGCTCATCCCGGTCATCGCAAGGTTTTTGATAAGAGTTTTGGCAACCACCATAAAGAGTGCGGCCGGAACACCCTTCCCCGATACATCTGCCATTACTATCGCAAGATGATTCTCATCAACAAAGAAGAAATCATAGAAATCGCCTCCAACCTCCTTGGCCGGAGTCATTTTTGCATATATTTCGAATTCTTTCCTGTCCGGGAACGGCGGGAATTCGGAAGGAAGCATTGATGCCTGGATACCGGCGGCCACTGACAGCTCAGCTCCTATCCTTTCCTTTTCAGCCGTTATTTCCGTTATATCCTTGATATACTGCTTCATCCTTTCGGTCATTGAACCAAAGGACTCAGCCAGCGTCTGTATTTCGTCATGAGTATCCGTATCCCATGTGAAGTCCAGATTGTCACCGTTTATATCCCTTACACTGTCGGTCAGCTTAATGACCGGAGCCGCAAGTCTGTCTGCAAGCCGCACCGATAATACCGCCGCTCCGATGCCGAGCACGATTATAAGAACAAGCAGAAGTCCAAGCGATGACAATATTGCCGTACCGACCATTTTATTCTGCTGTTCCTTGCTTATGCTCACCTCAGCCAGCAGCTCCTTTGAAGGACTTGTCACTTCCTCCCTCGGAAGCACCGCAAGATATGACCAGCCTACCGAACTCATAGGTGCACACGCAGCATAATACTCCTTCCCGTCAAGCTCGATGGTACGTACATCCGATTTACCCTCGAGTGCTTCTTTTATAAAGGCCGCCACTCCTCCGTCCGGGCTCTTTCTTAAATCTCTTTTATTATTCTCATTTACGGCCAGTTCACCGTCGGAAGCTCCCGAGAACAGAACCTGGCCCTCATCATTTATAACGCAGGCAAAACCGTTATTTCCGATTTTATAACCGTTAACATTGGATCTTATCGTTTCAAGGTGCAGACCGGCTCCTGCCACCCCCCTTAAAACACCGTTGGCATATACGGGTACTCCGCAGGTTATAACCGGAGCTCCGGTATCACTGTCATCTATAATGCCGGTGAAGCAGGGGATCCCTTCCTCTACCGCTTTCCTGTACCACGGCCTGTCATTTGCTTCAAAAGACAAAGCTTCTCCGTTTTTCGGTATATTGTAGTCAGATGCCTTCTCCGCACATATAAATATACCGCTCGTCGAGGCGAAATAATCGGCGGACATCGAAAGATTCGTCTCATTTACAGCCTTAAGCACCCCCTGCATATTGGCAAGAAGAGCCAGTTCCTCACTGATCTCAGGAGATTCGGGATCCACTCCGTTCCCGAATGCGGCATAAGCCACCAGCTTACCCATTTCCGGCTCACCATATTCGTAAAACTGAGCGTTGCCATACCGCTCCGAATTTAAATATATGTCTCTGGCCGAATTGGCTATGATAGTTACTGACTCAATAAAATCGGCAAATTCATCATTCTCCGTCGCCGCTCTTCCCGCAGAAGTCTTTGCCAGTATTTCCCTTGCCAGCTTGTCCATGGCCTCTCTTGATATTCCGTCTATCCTCTGCCCCGTCTCCTTGTTTGCATCAATTATCTTTCTTTGCATAAACAAGGTCTGCATGAGAGTAAGAATGCTTATAAATATCAATATGCCCAATACCAGTATGATTATTACCCTGAATATCTTTTTACGCATCTTTTAATGTTTATCTCCCTGTTTTTTATCCGCTCCTGTGTTGCCGTATGTTTTTACTGTGTGTCTGCCCCGGCTCATATATTTCCCTGTAATGCAGCTATACGGTCAGTCTTTACTATCTGCTGCATACCTATCGTAAAGATCGGGTCTTCTTTCCTTTGTCCTTTGTATTGCCTGCTCATGTCTCCATTTGTCCACATTGGCATGATGTCCCGACAGCAGTACTTCCGGCACCTTCTTATCGTGCCATACCTCAGGTCTTGAATACTGAGGGTATTCCAGCAGACCTTCATTAAATGACTCGAACTCTGCCGAAACATCGTTATTAAGCACACCTGGTATCAGTCGTGATACGGCATCCACCACTATCATGGCGGGAAGCTCGCCCCCTGTCAGCACATAATCACCTATCGAGATATTGTCGGTTACTATTTCTTCAAGAACCCGCTCGTCTATTCCTTCATAGTGACCGCACAACAGTATCAGCTCCTCTTCCTTTGCAAGCTCCTCGGCTTTTTTCTGGGAAAATACTTCGCCCTGAGGGGTAAGATATACTACCCGGAGTCTTCTTTCACCGTTAATCTCTGTGCTAATATCATCTTCTGATATTGCAATTCTTTCCGATGCTGTATTGCTTTCTGCCTTACTGTCGTCACCGGCACTGGCATTATTACTCACGGAGTTTTCATCTGACTCACCTGACTCTATCCTGTTCTTCACGGCTTCATAGCATAAATACACCGGCTCTGCCTGCATCAGCATACCCGCTCCGCCGCCGTATATGTAATCATCAACCTTATTATGCTTATTATATGCATAATCCCGTATATTTACAGCTTCTATGTTTATAAGTCCCTTATCCATCGCCCGTCCGATGATACTGGTATTCAGTCCCTGCATTACCATTTCGGGAAACAGAGTCATTATATGAAAGTTCATTTCACCCGATTCCTTATGACAGCTATTTTTATAAGATATTCTCTATACTTACCCTGAGTGCAGTCATTGCTTTTTCAAGCTTTTCGCGGTTCCTGTCCACCGCTTTCCCTTTGGAAATATCCTTATTTATGTCAATTATAAGCTTCTTGACGAGCTTGGTAGTATCGCTTATCTGAACCTTTTCAACTATCGTCATAGGAGACCTTTCGCTCTTTACTCCCTCCTGCGCGCGTCTTACCAAAGCATCCGCTTCACTTATAAGGCTCTTAAGCTCATCATCAGCCGTGCTGCCGGCTTTTTCACCTTTACTCGCCTCTTCATACTGCTTTTTAAAGATTATCATTTCAAAGTATCATCCTTTATTCCCATTATGCTTTATCCGGATTTTCTTTACTTTTACCACCATCATTTATTCCGGAAGTCCTGATATCCGATCCTTTATAATATCGTTTTTCGCTTTAGTTCTTCTGCCACCCTGCAGCTATCTTCCTGTCAAGCTCTTCGAAGCTCTTAAGTCCTCCAATCGCGTCATAAGCCTCAACACAGCACGCTCCGGTGGCTGCCGCATACTTAACACAGTCTTCCGGTTTACATCCATTTAGAATGCATGTCAGAAAGGCTGCGGCACTGGTATCACCTGCCCCCGTGCCGGACAGGATCTTATCCGGCTTAAAGCTTCTTTCATAACCTTTTCTGTCAGCCCATGCCTTAACATCCAGAGACAGCCTCATGCTTATTTTCCCGATTTCTTCCGGTCCCTGTGTGCAGTAATACATCCCGGGTGCTCCGCATTTAATCAGCACTATACGCGCTCCCATATCAAGACACATCCTGCCGAGAGGTTCAATATCCCTTTTAAGATCAATAACTTCCGTAAGGTCAGATCCGGGGTTCTCATTTCTTAATCTGTCATATTTCTCCCTGTCAAGCATATAGATAAGCTCTTCTATACTCGGCACAAAAATATCCACATAAGGCAGAGTCTTTGACATGATTGCCGTCCAGTCGGCTCTTCCCGCTTCCGTATCCGGATCCAGCGCTGCGAGATCGAGACTTGTGGCAGCTCCCGCCTCTCTTACCTTGCGCATTATGTCAACCAATTGTCTTCCGCCGTCTTCGTACATTCTCTTCATGCTGGTCGGATATCCGAAATGAAATAAGGCAGCCTCTTTTATTGCATCCATAGGAAGATCATCGATGCAGAAGGTATCGTTCGCCCCGGGATTATGCAGAAATATCCTGTCTACACCCGGAATGGCAAGAACCACCGAATATGACGTGGGATCCCCTTTACTGCGTATAAGTCCCTTGGATGCATCATACTTATCGGTAATGGAGATTATCATATCTCCAAAGGCGTCATCTCCGATCTTACCGGCCAGCGTGACATCTGCGCCCAGAAGCTTCATGGCAAGACCTGTATTTGCCACCGCTCCTCCCGTATGTATATCGGCATCTCCTACGTTTATAAGGCGTCCTGGCGTCAGTATATCCTGTATGCTTTTCTTCGTCTGTTCCGGTATGCCGGGTGTTATATCAATACATATATGTCCGGCTACTACCGCCTTTTTACTCATATGGTTCCTCCCTGATCATGTCTGAATTTCCATATTTTACGGTTAAAAACACACTATTTATATAGTACCACAAATTTGCCTGTTCTTCTACCATGGCATTATCCGGATTTATACAGATCTTTAACTCAAAAAGCTGTAAACCCTAAAGGTTTACAGCTTAAATAGCACTACCATGCAACTTGCCGTCACAAGGAATCCACCGCTTCGCTATGCTCGATTCCAACTGTATTCGTTCTCTTGCCATCCTAAGGAATCCTCCCACTTCGTGGGTCCCTCCTTAGGATAAATGCCGGCAGCGGGACTTGAACCCGCACGTGGTTGCCCACAACAGATTTTGAGTCTGCCTCGTCTGCCATTCCGACACGCCGGCCTGCCGGGAATTCCCGGACAAATAACTATTTGATAATATCATACCACAGGGATATAATCAAGCATTTTCAGCCTTTCAAAACGCCACTTTGGAAATACCGGTCCGTAATATCAATAAAATGCAAACATATCTTCATAGGTTTCGCGGCGTCTTATCAGCTTAACACTTCCATCCGAGCAGATCATCACCTCTGCCGGGCGAAGTCTGGTATTATAGGATGAACACATTGAATATCCGTAAGCTCCGGCATCCAGCACACATACAAGATCATTGTCCTTAACCTCCGGAAGAGGTCTGTCCTTGCACAGTACATCGCCCGATTCACATATATTGCCGCATACCGTGGCTTTCTCCAGATTTTTCTTATCTCTGTCAACCACCTTACCGTCAGAGATTATCTCGATATCATGCCACGAATCATACATGGAAGGACGTACCAGAACATTCATCCCGATATCCGTACCTACATATTTAACTCCGTAATTATCCTTGATGGAATGCACCCTTCCGAGTATCACACCACCCTCTGCCACACAGTATCTGCCGGGCTCGCTCTTAAACATCGGAGCACTTCCGTATTCCTTAACGAACTTATCAAGCTTTGCAGTGAATTCCTCAGAGAAGCTCTTCATATCGAACTCCTTCTCATCATCAAGCTTATGATAAGGGATTCCGTAACCGCCGCCGAAATCAATAAATTCCAGCTTCTCAAACCGCATCGCTATCCTGAGAAGATTATCTACAGCCTCAAGAAATGGCGTCGGATCCATATACTGCGAGCCTACATGCTGGTTAAGGCCTATGATCTTAAGCCCGTATTTATCCGCTATCTCGAACACCTTGTCAATATCGCCCTCAGGAATGGCGAATTTAGTCTTCTTTCCGGCTGTTACCACTTTCTCATGAACGCCCGCGCCGACACCCGGGTTGATCCTGACCGAACATTTTCCACCCGGATTGATCTCTCCGAAAAGCCTGAGCTGATCAAGGCTGTCAAGGCTCACCGTAATACCGTTGTCTATCGCAAATCTCATCTCGTCTGCAGATACATTATTGCAGACATAGAATATCTTTTCAGGCGGGAAGCCCGAGCGAAGAAGCATCCTCATTTCACCCTCACTCATTGCATCGGCATTCACTCCGACAGACAGGGCAATCTTAAGTATCTCCAGATTGGTATTGGTTTTACAGGAATAATTGGCTCTGTAAGGGTATCTTGTAATAACCCTTGCCACCCTCATCATCCTGTCCCTGATGATATCCTCATTGTAAACGTACAGTGGTGTACCGTACTCCCTTGCGATATCCTCCGGATTATTTCCTTTAAAAAAGTCGACTTCGTTAATAAATGAATTCATAATATCCTCTCCTCTTTATTCATTCTGTATTAAACCCTGTTGTACATATATTAATCTATAAAACCCTCAACACCTCTTTTGGAACCGTCTGAGGTCAGATTACTCTTTCCGTCCGATGATTTTGCTATAATATACTGTCCTTTAACCCCCGAATCCTCATCACTGATCTTCTTTGCTATGCCATTTTCGGAAGTATATGTATAGCTCACACTACCGCTACCCTTGGCAGTACCCTGAAGAGTCATGGATCCGTTCTCAAGGCCGTCTGTATAAGTACCTGTGATCACCTGCTTCGTAAGGCCTGAAGCCCCTACTTTATCGGCATAATAATTGGAAGTACATGTACCTGTTCCGTTAGGCTTGTCATTACTCCAGGCACCATTATAAATGAAGGAGCCGATTGCTGAAGATTCGGCATATACCGCCCTCATCAAAATACCGGTACCGCTTCTTAAGTCTCCGGAAAAATCACCGTAATAGAAGTATCCGTCTCTGTAAACTGCGATCCCCTTACCTTCCTTCAGACCGGCATCTGTTCTTGTGCCGTAATAAAATGAGTTATCTCCGACCACCTCATCAGCCAGATCCATATACTCTTCTGTTCTGAGCATTTCCTTGACTGCATCCATATCCTCGCTCGCGAAACAGTCATATAAGGCCTTAAGCGCTTCCGAATGCGCTTCCTCGATAGCCACCCTTTCTGCTTCTTCTGCCGCAGCTGCCTCTTCTTCAGCCTGTACCCTTGCCTTCTCAGCCTGTACGGCTTCGATCTTCTGCATCATCGATTCATCACCCGTATTATCGTATCCGGTCTGAAGAGAGATGATCATATTGTCTTCATCACCCAGGCTCTCATATATATTGGCCACTCCCCAATAAGGTGTTTTATTGGTTTTATTATAAAGCAGAGATTTCTGGTATTGCTCCACAGCCTCTGCATTATTTGAGTTGTTTTCTGCCAGTTTTATATAAGCATAGGATATCGCATTCCTTATTTCCTGGCTTTCCGGCTCATAATTAAGTGCATCGTCATAATACTTTATGGCTGTTTCGTATTCGCCGGCATCCATATAGGAACTGCCGGTCCTTAGTATATCAGCCAGTTTATTTGCTTCGGAGAAATAACTCACTCCGTAATATACACCAAGCAAAATTGCTGCTACTATAACGATCACAGTGGCTATTGCCATCGCAATCTTGGCCTTCCTTATATTCATAATATATACTCCCCTTATATCATAAGGATGTTGATCCCTAATGACAGTTTATTGTTTTTACTGATTTCTAAATATTCTCTATCTGCCAGTCTATCTCACTCAGGCCGTATTTTTTTAGATACTCATTAGCCTTACTGAAATGCCTGCATCCGAAGAAGCCTTTATATGCCGAAAGCGGACTGGGATGCGGCGCCGTAAGCACCAGCTGCTTTTTATTGTCAAGCATATCCATCTTAGTCTGTGCAGGTCTTCCCCACAGCATATACACTATCGGTCTGTCCTGTTCATTAAGCACCCTTATCGCTGCATCAGTGAATTCCTCCCATCCGATGCCCTTATGGGAATTAGCCTGATGATTCCTGACCGTAAGGACAGTATTCAGAAGCATTACTCCCTGTCTTGCCCATTTTTCAAGGAAGCCGTTATTGGGTATATAACAGCCCAGGTCGTCATGAAGCTCCTTGTAGATATTTACAAGTGATGGAGGAATCTCTATCCCCGGCTTAACCGAAAAGCTGAGGCCGTGAGCCTGCCCCGGCTCATGATAGGGATCCTGCCCCAGTATAAGCACCTTCACTTCGCTTAACGGCGTAAGGGCAAATGCATTAAATATGTCCTCAGACGGCGGAAATACCGTATGAGCCGTATATTCCTTTTTAACCGTTTCGTACAGTTGCCTGTAATACGGTTTCTTAAATTCTGCACTGAGAGGCTTCTGCCAATCATTACTAATCGCTGCCATTACAGTCTGACTGATACTCCTCTTTTCCTTAAATAGTTCTTAACATCGGCTATTTCCAGCTCCTTGTAGTGGAATAATGAAGCTGCCAGAGCCGCATCCGCCTTTCCGTCAGTTAATGCCTCATAGAAATGTTCCATTGTTCCTGCTCCTCCTGAGGCTATAACAGGAACGCTTACGTTCTCCGATATTGTTCTTGTAAGCTCAATATCATATCCTGCCTTGGTTCCGTCACAGTCCATACTGGTGACCAGCAGCTCTCCGGCTCCCAGCTCACAGGCTTTTATCGCCCATTCAATGGCATCAATGCCCATGTCCACACGGCCGCCATTCTTAAATATACTGAAGCCCTTGCCATCCTCACGTCTTTTGGCGTCAATAGCCACAACAACGCACTGGCTTCCGAACTTATCTGCTGCCCTTGATATAAGCTCAGGCTCCATTATCGCTGCCGAATTAACCGCTACCTTATCGGCTCCCTCTCTTAAGATCATTCTGAAATCATCAACCGTACGGATCCCTCCTCCGACGGTAAAGGGAATAAATATGGTCTCAGCTATTCTTCTTACCAGCTCTGCCTTGATATTTCTCGCATCTGACGAAGCTGTAATATCAAGGAAAACGAGTTCATCCGCTCCCGCCTTGTCATACAGCTTACTGACCTCTATCGGATCGCCGGCATCTCTTAAATTAACAAAATTGGTTCCCTTGACTACTCTTCCGTTATTAACGTCAAGACAGGGAATTATCCTTTTTGTATACATCTGTATCTCCTGTTGTAATATGATCAATCCCTTACAAAGTCACAAAGTTCTCAAGAATCTTTAATCCGACTGCCGAGCTCTTCTCGGGATGAAACTGGCATGCAAATATATTATCCTTTTCTACAGACGCATGTATGCATACATTATAATCAGTGGACGCCTTAACCGACTCCTCATCATCCGCTCTTAAGTAATATGAATGCACGAAATATACATATGCTCCGTCATCTATTCCTCTGAACAGCCTGCCGTTATTCGTAAGCTTAAGTGAGTTCCAACCCATGTGCGGGATTTTTACATATTCGCCCTGCGGGATCTTTACGATATCACCCTTAAGCAACGACAACCCCTTGACTCCCGGGGATTCCTCACTGCTTTCGTACAGAAGCTGCAGCCCCAGACATATCCCAAGAAAAGGAGTTCCTTTATCCACTACTTCGTTTATTACTGACTCAAGATCATATCCTCTGAGCCTCTCCATCGCATCACCGAAGGCTCCGACACCCGGAAGAATGACTTTGTCTGCATTCAGGATCACATCCCTTTCCCGTGTCAGAACAGCATTCACACCAAGATACTGTAAAGCCTTCTCCACGCTTTTTATATTTCCTGCGTCATAATCTATGATCGCAACAGTTGTTTCTGCCACTGCCTTCCTCCCTTATATGCCGTCCCTTTAATACGGTGAAACCTCCGTTTTACCGTTCACATATCCTCTTCCATACCATCAAGTAATTCGGGAATGTCGGTATTAGTGCTGTTTCCCGTATCATCCGACTCATTTACCGGATTCTCAGGCTCATTTTCCGGTTCGGTTTCGACATCTTCTGCCGCTCCGTCTCCTTCAGTTGTCGTTACAGGTTCCGTAAGAGTGTTGCGGAATTCCGATTCTTCACCGTCTATCACGGGATTAGAGTAATTAGCGTTGTTTTGCGTATTAATATCATATGCTCCCGGGCGACCCGAAACACTGTTCTCATCAACATAATTATACAGAGCCCTCGTATATTCCTGCCCGTCACGAATGGCAAGCCATTCTCTCGCCTGATCCTTGGATACACCAAACTTCTCATCCAATTCGGATGTTATCTTGTTATCCAGCTCATCAAACTGTTCCGTTATGCCATATCTTTGAGCATTTTCCCTTTGTTCATCCACATCTCCCGTTGCCTGTACGAGAGCGTTCAGCGCATCAGCCGTCATCCCCAGCTCATAATAGTTGCTGTATGAGCGCAGCTTCTGCTGCAGTCTGTAAAGGATCAGATTCTTATCATATAATACCTGCTGTTCTTCATTAAGTGTATGACCAAGCAGTGACATATATGTTTTCTTATAATCTCTTTCCTCGAATGAAACATAGGCATCATTCATATCATTATAATATGGGATCACCATCGCAGACATTCCAATAAGAACACCGAACGAGAGCGTGCATATCATAATAAGCGCCACCTTCTTCTTAGGAAGCCTGGGCATCTTGAACAGCTCGCTGTCCCGTGGTTGTTTTTCTTTCTTCGGTTTTTTCTCTTTTTTAGGCTTTTTCTCTTTCTTGGGCTTTTCTTTCTTCGGTTTTTCCTTCTTGGGCTTCTTTTCCTTCTTCTTTTTCTCCTTAGCCTTGGAACCTTCATCGTCGCCCATTTCTTTAAGGATCTTTTCGTTGTCGGCAGCACCGTCCTTGGCTATATCTTTTGCGGTTTCTTCTGCGAATACGCCGCTTCCGCCTTCTTCGTCCTCATCCTCTTCACCCGGCACGGCAAGAAGGCTCTTTATGAGTCTCTTGAAGAAGCCCATCTTCTCAGTACTTTTTTCCTTCTTATCTGTTCCGTCAAGGGTGGCATTTGAGTATTCTTCGGCATCACTTAATTCCATACCGGAAAGTGCCTTCTCCATTTTTTCATTATACTCAATCTCTTTAGCGGTCAGCCCGGGAGCATCTTCTTTCTTTTCTACATCTTCTGCTCCTTCTTCGCCTTTACCTTCTTCACCCTCTTCATCAGACACCGGAAGTCCTTTTTTCTTTGCTTCCTTTGCCTTGCGTTTTTCTTCCTTCTCTTTCTCCTTCTGAGCCTTCTTTTCTTCTTTTTCTTTCTGTTTCTGAGCTTTTTTCTCTTCTCTTTCCTTCTTCTTTTTCTCTCTTGGGCTTAATTCCTCTTCATCTTTACCGTCGCCATCCACTTCCTTTAGAATGTCTGCGACCGGGTCGTGTTCACCCTGATCTGTGACAGAAGGATCCACAGCCTCGAAATTATCATTTTTATCGAGCAGATCACCTATCTGGGCTATATCTGCATCATCTTCTATTCCGGCTATGATATCGCTGAGCTCAGCATCTGCGTCAACAGCATTGCCTGTAGGCTCACCCATTTCTTCAATTGATTTCAGAAGCTGATCAACCTCATCCTCTGACATCATCTGATCTGACGGAGGATTATACTCATCTTCGGCTCCCATCTCAGACAAACCGATATCAGACATATCCGTTCCGGCTGACTGCTCTGTTCCGTCAGGCGAACCTGCATCCATATCCGTGGCAATATTTGCACCGGAATCTGTATCCATATCTGCAAATGACGAAATATCTGATCCAAGATCGGAATCCATACCCGGTTCCATGCTCATGGCAGATGATCCCGTCAAACCGAGCTCCTCTGACAATGCCTTCATATCAGCATTTGAACCCAGATCAGACATATCCAAACTGTCGGTCGAATCCATTGACGTATCTATATCGGCAAGAAGACTGTTTAACTCTTCATCCAGACTGTCCGCGGACTCCGATGTTCCCGGATTGGCACCGGTTTCATCTGTTCCACCCATTCCTTCCATGCCGGAAACCAGGGAATCTTCAGATACGTTCTCCATTTCCATGCCGATATCTGACATAATCTCTTTCCCGATTTCATCAATTGATGGCAGATCCGGCTTATCTTCAGCATCCTCTATTGCCTTGTTGAGTTCCTCAAATGATACTCCATCCAATACATCGGAATTAAAATTCTCATCGCCCAATACGCTGTCTGTATCCTCTCCCGGAATATCCTCTGAAATGGTATTCAAACCGGAGTCATCCATAAGCTTTTCAAACATAGCATCCAGCTCTGCTTCTTCGCTTCTCTCTTTTTTCTTTTTCTCCTTTTCATCAAATGCTGCCAGAAGCGCATCCATCTCCGCTTCGGACATCATATCGTCTTCCAGTTCCTCAGCCTGATTCGGTTCTGGTTCAGGTGTCGGCTCGGGAGTTACCTCCGGCATCTCAGGTACTTCCGGTATTTCCGGTGTCTCAGGAATTTCCGGTTCTTCCGGCACTTCCGGTATCTCCGGCATCTCAGGTACTTCCGGCATTTCCGGTATCTCAGGTGCCTCAGGTACTTCCTGCATTTCCGGTATCTCAGGTGCCTCGTCAGATATCGGCATATCGTCAGGTATAGGCGTGTCCCCTATGGGCATATCTCCTATTGGCATCTCATTTATCGGCATATCCCCTATGGGCATGTCTTCTATGGGCATGTCGCTGATCGGTATATCCCCAATTGGCATGTCTCCCATAGGCATGTCGCTGATCGGCATATCCCCAATTGGCATGTCTCCTATGGGCATGTCTCCTATGGGCATGTCTCCTATGGGCATGTCACTGATCGGTATATCCCCGATTGGCATGTCTCCTATGGGCATGTCGCTGATCGGCATATCCCCGATTGGTATGTCTACGATAGATGATATATCAGGAATCTCGGGTACTTCGGGAATTACTGGTGTCTCAGGCATTTCCGGTACTTCCGGCACTTCGGGTATCTCTGGCATTTCCGGTGCCTCAGCGACTTCCGGTATCTCAGGCATCTTCGGTGCCTCAGGTACTTCCTGCATTTCCGGTATCTCAGGTGCCTCGTCAGATATCGGCATATCGTCAGGTATAGGCGTGTCCCCTATGGGCATATCTCCTATGGGCATCTCATTTATCGGCATATCCCCAATTGGCATGTCTTCTATGGGCATGTCGCTGATCGGCATATCCCCAATTGGCATATCCCCGATTGGCATGTCTCCGATAGATGATATATCCGGAATCTCGGGTACCTCAGGAATTACTGGTGTCTCAGGCATTTCCGGTACTTCCGGCACTTCAGGTATCTCTGGCATTTCCGGCATTTCAGGCGCCTCAGCAACTTCCGGTATCTCCGGTATTTCAGGGGCCTCGTCAGATATCGGCATATCCCCGATTGGTATGTCTCCGATAGGCATGTCTTCTATAGATGATACATCCGGCATCTCGGGTACTTCAGGAATTTCAGGTGCCTCAGGAATCTCAGGCACTTCCTGCTCCTCTGTCGATACACCCTCTAATGAAGAATAATCTTCTGCTATAGTATCATCCACCACAGTATCTGCTGCCCCGGCATTATCAATCGAAGTTTCATCTTCGGCAGACGTATCAACAGACTCCTCGGATTCTGGATTTTGATCAGCTTCGGATTCAGGATCACCTCCAAAGACATCATCAAAGTAGTCCATATCCGAATCATCCGAGTAATCTTCCTCATCCTCCTCATCATCAGCCAAAGATGCAAACAGCTCAGCCACGGAAGGCATTTCGTTCTTTCTCGACCGGTTCGCAACTTTCTCCGGTTCATTATCAGAACCTTCTATATTGTTCAATAAATTATTCAGATAATCCTCTGTTGCGCTCATTATAATCTCCCGAGTGGATTAAATACTATCATCCAAACTAAAATATTATCATAAAATCAACCATTAAACAATATTTTCCGAGAACATGGCTTATCTTCAAACCGCATAAATCAGAAAAGTCCTGCAAACGCCATTACCGACGCTGCAGGACTCATTTTGTCATTGTCTGTTCTTACCCTCCCAGATATGCCTTTCGTACCATATCATTATGAAGAAGCTCCCTGCCTGTACCGGTTGTAACTATTCTGCCGGTCTCGAGCACATAGCCTCTGTCTGCCACCTTTAACGCCATTTGAGCATTCTGCTCGACAAGAAGTATTGTCGTTCCCTTAGAATGCAGCTGTTTTATGATATCAAATATCTGCTCAACAAGGATAGGCGCAAGACCCATAGATGGTTCATCAAGCATAAGGAGCCTCGGATGTGACATAAGAGCCCGTCCCATTGCCAGCATCTGCTGTTCTCCACCCGATAGAGTACCTGCTATCTGTTTATATCTTTCCTTAAGCCTCGGAAACAGTTCATATACATTGTTTAAATCCTCATCAAGTGTTGAACCGTCGCCTATATAAGCACCCATCTCAAGATTTTCCTTAACGGTAAGCTGCTGGAATATCCTTCTTCCCTCAGGGCAGAGTGCCATTCCTTCTTTCACTATCTTATGCGCAGGTATCCCGTTAAGTATCTTACCGTTAAATTCAACGTTTCCGTTTCCGAGCTTAAGCAGCCCTGCCACTGAATTAAGGGTAGTGGACTTGCCTGCACCGTTTGCACCGATAAGAGTTACTACCTCTCCCTCATTTACCTCAAAGGAGATGCCCTTTATCGCATGGATGCTTCCGTAATATACATGCAGTTCGTTAACTTTCAGTAATGACATGCCTAATCCTCTCCTTTACCTAAATAAGCCTCTATTACCTTCGGATTGTTCTGGATATCATTAGGCGTACCCTTTGCAATTATCTCTCCGAAATTAAGAACAGCAATACTCTCACACACTCCCATTACGAGATTCATATCGTGCTCTATAAGAAGGATGGCAATCTTGAATTCATCCCTTATCTTCTCGATATTCTCCATAAGTTCCGATGTTTCCGACGGATTCATTCCCGCTGCAGGCTCATCAAGAAGCAGAAGCTTGGGACCTGTAGCAAGTGCCCTGACGATCTCAAGCCGGCGCTGTGCACCGTAAGGAAGTGATCCCGCCTTATATGAGGCCATCTCCTCCATATCGAATATTGACAGAAGCTCCATGGCTCTCTCATGTGCCCTTTTTTCTTCCTTCCAGTATTTGGGGAGTCTAAAAACTCCTGTAGGCATATGATAGTGTATGTTGTTATGTAAACCAATCTTAACATTATCTTCAACCGTCAGCTTGTCGAAGAGCCTTATATTCTGGAATGTTCTTGCAATACCTGCCTGATTAACCTGAATAGTATTCATACCATGGGTATCCTTACCGTCAAGAAGTATGGTTCCCCTCGTCGGTTCGTACACCTTGGTGAGCAGATTAAACACTGTAGTCTTACCTGCACCGTTGGGTCCGATAAGACCGGATATCTCGGTAGGACTCATTCCGATGTTAAACTCGTTAACGGCAGTCAGACCGCCAAAATCTATTCCCAAATGGGATACTTCCAGAATGAGCGGCTTATCTTTATCACGTTCCGGAACGAAATTGGGACTGGGTAACTGTACCAGCTTAATGTCCTTATTACTCATCCTATGCCGCCTCCTTCCGTGATTTCTTCATGATGTTATCTATCGTATTACGCACGAAGGTCATGGCCTTCTCATTATTTGTAATAAGCATTACCAGAATAAGGACTATCGCATATACGAGCATGCGGTAATCCTGGAATTCACGCAGGAGTTCGGGAAGCACGGTAAGAAGGGCTGCTGCTATTATCGAGCCCCGCAGATTTCCTATGCCGCCAAGAACGACAAATACAAGTACAAGTATGGATGTATTAAAGTCGAACTTCTTGGGGACAACGGTCGAGTAATTAAGTGCATATAAGGCTCCGGCAGCACCTGCCATCGCTGCCGATGTAACAAAGGCCATCAACTTATACTTGGTAACCGGGATTCCGCAGGCTTCAGCTGCTATCCTGTTGTCCCTTATCGCCGCAATGGCACGTCCCGGACGCGAATCAATAAGGTTCTGTATATAGAAGAGAACAAGAAGTATCAGGATAATACCCACAAAGAAGGTAGATAACTTGGTAACTCCCAGTGCACCCATCGGACCTGACAGTATTGTCTTGCCGCCCGGCTCAAGATGTAGGGAGGGTTCATCCTTAAGCGAGAAATGAAGTCCCCTTTCGTCTATACCGACATACAGACAATTAAGAACATTCTTAATTATCTCTCCAAAAGCCAGAGTAACGATGGCAAGATAATCACCTCTCAAACGAAGTACGGGAATCCCTATCAGGATTCCGGCAATCCCGGCCACTAAAGCACCTATTATAAGTGCCATGATCAGCCTCATCTGCCCGTTTGGAACGGACGATGCAAGGCTCTGGGCAACCACAACCCCCGTAAATGCTCCGACAGACATAAAACCGGCATGTCCCAGACTTAATTCCCCGGATATTCCAACCACAAGATTCAATGACAGTGCCATAACTATATAAGCACAGATCGGAATAAGCTGCCCCTTAAGTGAGCTTCCCAGATGTCCTGTTGATGACAGGATCTGAAAGACTATAAAGAAACATATAACTATCCCGTAATTTACAAAGGATTTACTTGCTTTCTTTGACAATTTCTTTTTATTCATATCACCCATGCTCTCACCTCAGACTTTCTCAGCTATCTTCTTCCCGAGAAGACCTGTGGGCTTGACTATAAGAACAATGATAAGTACGGCAAAAACAATGGCATCACTCAACTGGGTGGAAATATACGCTTTGGCAAATATTTCTATGATGCCGAGCAGGATACCGCCGAGCATGGCTCCCGGTATGGAACCTATGCCGCCGAATACAGCTGCCGTAAAAGCCTTGATACCGGGCATGGCACCGGTTGTCGGCATAAGCGTCGGATATGCCGAACACAGGAGCACTCCTGCTATTGCAGCAAGTCCCGAACCTATCGCAAAAGTCATCGAAATCGTTGCATTGACATTTATGCCCATAAGCTGTGCTGCGCCTTTATCCTCGGAAACAGCTCTCATTGCCTTCCCGAGCTTAGTCTTTGAAGTGAACATTGTAAGTGCAATCATTATAATTATACTTGTTATTATGGTAACTATAGCTACTGAAGATATCTGCACATCCCCAATTACAAGATTGGGCAGATTCACCATATTGGGGAATGCCTTGGGATTGGATGACCAGATAAGAAGAGCTGCATTCTGGAGAAAATAGGAAACACCTATCGCCGTTATCAGCACTGCCAGTGAGCTGGCCTCCCTAAGAGGCTTATATGCCAGCTTCTCGATTATCATTCCGAGTATCGTACATACAAATACCGAGAAAAGCACCGAAGGTATCACGGGCCAGCCGAGATATGAAGTCGAGCAGAAAGCCATATAACCTCCTATCATAATAACATCACCGTGCGCGAAGTTGAGCATCTTGGCAATACCGTATACCATGGTATAACCAAGCGCAATGATCGCATATACACTTCCGAGACTTATTCCGTTAATAAGATATGATACCATACTGCCTCCTGTTATTTGTTTTATATTCAGTATATGATTCAAGGAGCCGTGAAGCCACAGCTCCTTTATATCATACACCGAACTCAGTCTTACAGACCTACATATACTCCGTCCTTGATAACAACGGCCTTGGGTGCCTTGTTAACCTCTCCGTTTGCGGTCCAGGTCATACCCTCACCTGTGATACCGTCAACAGAGAAATTGGAATCCGAGAATACCGAAACAAGTATCTCACAGATTTCCTCATTTGACTTATCCGTTACATCAAGCCCGCCGTTCTTGTCTGCATAGTACTTAAGAGCCTCATATATTGCATAAGGGCAGTCATATCCGTCAGCAGCGAACTGGATGGGAACCTCCTTGTAACTGTCCTGATACTTCTTAACGAAATTAACTGTCTTCTCATCCGTTGCATCTGCCGAGAATGGTGTAAGAAGCATAACGCCCTCTGCCAGCTTGGTATCGAAGCCTTCGAGACCGAGGATACCGTCCATACCGTCCACACCGAACATGGGAACCTTGTAACCCATTGAATCTGCCTGCTGAAGGATCAGTGAAGCGGGTGTATAGTAGATAGGAAGGAATATAAGGTCAGCACCCTTATCCTTGGCATCTGTAAGCTGAACCGAGAAGTCATTGGCTGTATCATCTGTAAATGTCGTTGTTGAAACAACCTCAAGACCAATCTCCTGAGCTTTTGCTGTAAATGTCTGGTAGATACCGGTTGAGTAAACATCCGAGTTATTATAGATGATCGCTACCTTACTTCCGAGATTGTTATCCTTTATATACTGAGCCGAAGCAGAACCCTGGTTGGGATCCGAGAAGCACAGCTGGAAGATATCATCACCCTGCTCGGTAACAGATGTAGCCGAAGCTGAAGGTGTGAGCATGAATACACGGTCGTTGTTAGCCTCTGCCGCAACAGCAACACAGGGCGTTGTTGTCACACAGCCTACGATCGCCTGAACCTTCCAGTCTCTTAACTTATTGTAAGCGTTAACCGATTTCTCGGCGTCATGCTCATCATCCTCGGGCTGATATTCCATCTTGAAATCAGGACTTATCGCATTGATCTCATCTACTGCTATCTGTGTTCCGTTGTTAACGGCATTACCATACAGCGCAGCTGCACCTGTAAGAGGCCCGATCATACCTATCTTAAGCGTACCGGTAAGAGCTCCCGAACCGCCCTCTGCCGCATTTCCGGCGTCTGCTGAACCTTCATCAGAAGATCCGGCATCTTCTGAACCCGTTTCCGCAGATCCTGCATCCGTAGATCCTGCATCTGCAGCAGGTGCGGCTCCCTGACCCTGAGCACAGGCAGTAAATGAACAAACCATTACTGCTGACATCATAAGTGCAAGTAACTTCTTCTTCATAATATTCTCCTCCTTTGAAACCTTTAAAGAATCCTTAAAAAAGATGGCGGCTCTATCTGAACCGCCCTTGTTTCTTAACGATTATAAGTACAAACTATTATAATGTCAAGACTTATGTCATATATTCAATATTCTGTACGCAATGTTTTTCATCATATGTAACACTATTCCCCAATCCCTGTTAAGCGACTGCGGAAGCGACGGAACACGGTCATACAGTATCTGCATATATTCAAGCTCACTGTCACCATAGTCGAGTATTTCAAATGAGTATACGGTATGCCCGCCCGATCTGGAGTTTTTAAGACTACATACTACCGTATTAAGAACAGCGGTATAATCCTCACTTTCGATCGTAACTTCCACCCTGTCTCCTATCCTGAGATCCGCTTCTTCATCCAAAAATACCCTGACATTATGTTCATTCATATATGTCGTAACACCGTATAAGACATTTCCCGCTCCTGCATTCTTAATGCTTACAGGCTCTGCATCAATTACATTTACGTCTTCGTTATCTTCATCCCTGCCGGAAATAAGGAATACGGACATTCCAAGGAAATATGCATTCCGCAATATCCAGAATAAAAGGATTATAAGGCTCATAATATGCATGGTCTGCATAAGATACAGTATTCTTATACATCCTATTCCCGAGAGCGCCAACAGGACAATGAACGGCATCATGGTCTTTAATTTATTTTTCTCGATCTTCTTTTTGCCTGATTTATCGGTTACGGCAAACGTCGTGGTTGTAATGCCCAAAGACTCTTTTAATATCGGGAAGAGCATATAAGGCATTACGCTTGTCTCATGGATACCGCTCCATTTAAGCGAAATAAGATTACCGCTTAAGAAGCGCAGACATATTTCCTGCATAACAAACATCGGGAACCAGTAAATAAGCAGGTCCAGCCAGCTGCAGGCAAATACCGGTATGGCAAATGCCGAGAACATCAGGGGCGAGATCAGGTAGATCAGGTTCTTGATCGGTGAATACCAGTAACTTACGGAGCTTAAGTAACTGATCTTCTGTGCCGGTGACAGTCCCTTACGCCTTATCAGATGCAGTTTCCTTGCAGTACTTATAACTCCCCGGCCCCAGCGTTTTCTCTGCTGGATATGTTCCTTAAAGGTATGGGGTGTCTCACCGTTAGCCAGCGGTTCGGGGAGCGCAAGGCTGACATAGCCGGCAGCTTCTATCAGCATTCCCGTAGCAAAGTCCTCGGTTATGGTTTCTGTATAGAAACCCCCGATCTCTTCCAGGGCAGCCCTGGAAAGTATCGTATTTGAGCCACCGTAAATAACGCTGTTGGTTGCGGTTTTGGCGACTTCGATCGTCCGGTAGAAGAAATCCTGCTCATTCGGAGCTGTCTTCTCTGAATACAGGGCATACTGGAACACATCGGGATCGTAAAAGCTCTGAGGTGTCTGAACAAACCCGAGATCATACCGTTTATCTTCCGGTAACGCTTCGGACTTCTTCTTTGCATCAACAAAATACGGTATGGTCTTAAGCAGGAAATCGCTCTTTACTATCATATCGGAATCAAGTGTTACAATATAAGGCGCACCTGTTTTTCCAAGAGCATTATTAAGGTTTCCCGCCTTGGCGCCCTTATTATCCGGACGGTCGAAATATCCGATCCCCATTTCAGCTGCAAGCTCCCTCATCTCGGGACGCCGGTTATCATCACACAGCCAGATATGTATCTTCGACTTATCGGGATACTTTAAATGATTACAGCCGTTTATCGTCTTCCGCAGCAGTTCTGCCGGCTCGTTATATGTGGCAATGAATATATCGACATCCGGATATTCTTCATCTTTAATAACCGGAAGTTCATATCTGCGCAGTCCCATAAGATTACCGTATAAGACCAAAGCCTCGCAGAAGCCGATCATTTCAACTATAAGAAGCACCACATTCGCGATTATGGTTATTATCATTCCGTTCTTTGGTATGGAAAATCTGATACGCCATATAAGATATGTGATCGTAAAGAAGATACCCAGGATCAAAACCACATGCTTTAACGCCATGCTTATGTTTTTTTCACTTTTGACCGCTGTTTTGTCACTGTCATAAAGATCCTTAAATGTATTATACCTTTTAAAGGTATATAAACTTATACTTCTCACAACGATCATGCTGAGGATCAGGATCAGCAGTGAAAGAAGTGCAAGCCCCGGCCAGGCCTTGGCTACCGTATAATCCCGATGATTCAAGGTATCTGTTATCCATGCCGGGAGCATAATGCCTTCGTCCTCGGGAATTTCTATAAATCCCGGCGTTTCTCCCTGGATAAGACTTCTAACCCATTTACCATAAGAGGTAAGAGAATCCTCCGATATTCCGGCACCGGGAATATACCATGGCTTAAACATTGCCGAAGATTCATTCTTGTTTGAGAAGCTCCAGACAGTATAGCTGATCTTATTATCATTTAAAATTTTGAACCATTTTACAGCCGATTCATAGTCGACCTTTCCGTCACCGCTTGATTCGCTGAGACCACACTCCGTAACAAATACGGGAATCCTCTTATTAATGGCCATAAGTAACTCGTTCTGCGGGTCGGACTTATGCGTCGCGGCATAAAAATGCAGTGTATACATGAGGTTATCATATAGAAGAGGCCGCCGCCTGACCATCATAAGATTTCTGGAATAGTCCGGAGTTCCGACAATGATAACAGAATCCGGGGCGTTCTTCCTTATGACCGGTATTACCTGGTTGGCATAAGTAAATATATCCGACCAGAATGTTTCACCGTTCGGTTCGTTACATATCTCGTACAGAACATTGGGCGCATCGGCATATTCTGAAGAAATAATATCAAAGAATTCCATCGATTCCTTTAAATGGATATTGGGATTGGAATCCTCGAGAATATGCCAGTCGACAATGACATACATATCCGAAGCAATGGCGGCATCTATTCCCTTTCGTACCAGTTCAAGCGTGGTATTGACCCCATCACCTTTATATTCTGTGGAATAAGCCGCAAGGCGCAGCAGATCACAGTTCCATGATTTTGATACAGTATCAATAAGTCCGTTATTTATAAAATCGGGATACCAGGTAAGTCCATGGGTACTTACTCCCCTTAACTGAACAGGCTTTGAGTTCTTATCCACAAGCTGTCCGTTTTTTACACTCAGTTTACCGTTAACCGACGGGCGGGGAGTCTCAACCCGGCGCGTGTAGTTATCCTGATAAGATGCTTCTTCGGCACAATAAACCGTTGTACACATTGAGAACAAAATAGACAAAATAAGAATAATACTTACCGAAAAATACAACTTTCCATGCCGTCTGATATCTTTTTTACGGAATTTCATATAATTGTCTCCTTGTGATATTTTGCAGTAACTATTAAAAACAGCACATTGTTTTTCTATTCTGAATAGTTGTGAATATTTATGTATATTTACAGATAGTATACTATGCCTGTATTCTTTTATCAAACAATAATTGGCAGGCAGCCGGCTCCGGTTTCAAACATAACAAAAGACTCTGACCGGGCTTATCCGTCAGAGTCTTTTGTTATGCTTTTATTGTCTTTTCTTCGAAGCTTATAATGCCGCTGTAATCAGTTGTTTTCCGTATAGCTTGCGCTCCACTCTGAAATAGTGCCGTCCTTAAGTCTTGTTTCAATAGCCTTGTTTATCTCATCAAGAAGTTCCTGATTACCCTTCTTTACAGCTATTCCGTACTGCTCTGCCTCGAATGCCTCCGAATCCGATACTATCTTAAGATCCGGATTATCCTTTACGTACTTCTGGGCTGTTGCCGAATCAAGAACCACGACATCGCATTTACCGTTATTAAGCTCAAGGATTGCTTCAGTTCCCTTCTTGAAGGCTTCATATTTATATCCGAGTTCCTGAACACACTGCTCCCCGGTATAGCCCTGAATAACCACTATCCTCTTGTCTGCCATATCAGATGCCTTGGCGATATCAGAGTCCTTAGGCACGATCATAACCTGAGTTGCTTCATAATAAGGGGTTGAGAAGTCTACTGACTTGGCTCTTTCCTCTGTTATGGTCATTCCGGAGATAACAGCATCGATCTGTCCGTTAGCCAATGCTATAAGCAGGGAATCGAATTCCATGTTTTCTATCTTTATCTCCTTGCCCGTCTGTTCTCCTATATCCTTTGCAAGCGCCATATCGATTCCGTCATATTCCTCTATAACGCCTTCGGCTGATATGAATTCAAACGGCGGAAACTCCGCATTCGTACCAAATTTGATCACATTTGATGCAGAACCCTTGGATCCGCATCCTGCCAGGATCATAGCAGATGCCACTGCTGTTAATAATGCTGCTGTTACTTTCTTCATAATAAACTCTCCTTAAATTGTATTTTATATATCTATTCAGAACAGGTTAAATACTCGGTATTTTCCGCTGTCTTGGTTTCACACGTTATCTACAGCACCATACTCAGGAAGGTTTTTGTCCTCTCCTGTTTCGGATGGTTAAGCACCTCATCGGGAGTACCCTTTTCCAGTACTTTTCCTTCATCAATAAACATAAGCCTAGTGCCCACTTCCCTTGCAAAACCCATCTCATGTGTAACGACAACCATTGTCATTCCATTCGCCGCAAGCTCCTTCATAACATCAAGCACTTCGCCAACCATCTCAGGATCAAGCGCAGATGTCGGTTCATCAAACAGGATGATCTCAGGATCCATCGCAAGCGCTCTGGCTATTGCTATACGCTGCTTCTGTCCGCCTGAAAGCGATGACGGATAGTCATCAGCCTTCTCGGTAAGCCCGACTCTCTCGAGCAGTTCCATTGCCTTTGCCTTGGCTGCAACTTCGTCAATCCCGTTCACCTTCATAGGAGCCAGTGTAATATTATCGAGCACGGTCAGATGCGGAAACAGGTTAAAATGCTGGAACACCATGCCCATCTTTCTGCGGACCAAGTCAACATCAACCCCCGGCAGATTAATCTGCTCTCCGTCTATTATGATCTCTCCCGAATCCGGTTTTTCAAGCAGATTAAGGCATCTTAAGAAGGTGCTCTTACCCGAACCCGAAGGACCTATCACAACCACCACTTCACCTTCATCTATCTCTTCTGTGATCCCATTAAGAACGTTCACATTTTCAAAGCTCTTATGAAGATCATTTACTTTTATTATTACATTCTTTTCCACTTAAGCTCTCCAATCTATAACCCTGTTTTCGCGTAATATCCTACTGATCATCCTCAGTCCGTCCCACGTACCCACAGACTTCAGTGAGCCTTCAGGTATGAATAAGCTTTCTCAGCGTTTCTCCGACTTTCTCAGATATGCCTCATACTTCGTAAGAGCTATGGTAAGCAGCTTGATCAGTACGAAATAGATGATCGCCGTGCCAACCAGGGGCATAAAAGCCTCATAAGTAGCGCTTTTTATAAAATCACCTGCCTTCTGGATATCCATAAGACCTACATATCCGACAATGGCTGTTTCTTTGATAAGCGTAATAAACTCATTGCCCATTGCAGGGAAAATATTCTTTACTGCCTGCGGTATCACAATGTACATCATTGTCTGTTTGGCGGTAAGTCCCAGGGATCTGCCCGCCTCTGTCTGTCCCCGGTCTATTGACAGGATACCTGCCCTGATTATCTCAGATACATATGCTCCCGAATTTATCCCGAAGGCTATCGCAGCTATTATCCATTTAGCCCAGTTGATCGTCGCAAACACAACGAAATAAATGATCATAAGCTGGGTTACAGAGGGAGTGCCTCTTATAACATCTGTATACACCTTACCTATGATCTTAAGAGGCTTCTTTTTGGAAAGGTTACACAGTGCGATCAGGAATCCTATGACCATTCCCAACACGATCGCCAGTAGCGAAACCTTTATTGTCACCCCGATACCGCTTATGAGCAGCTTATACCTGCCTTCATTTATAAAACATCTTGCAAACGTTTCCGAAACGCCTGCCCACCATTGCGCCATTATCCTTACTCCTTATAATTTATCGCTGTTCCAGCTTACCGATGAAAGCATTAAGCCTCTCATTGTCGGAAGCAAACAGTTCTTCGGACGTTCCCTGGGAATGTATCTCACCGTTCTCAAGAAAAATGACCCTGTCCGAAACCTCTCTCGCAAACTTCATTTCATGTGTCACTATTACCATTGTCATATGCTCGGCAGCGAGACTCTTTATTACCTTAAGGACTTCACCGGTAAGCTCAGGGTCGAGCGCAGACGTCGGCTCATCAAAAAACAGTATCTCAGGCTTCATTGCAAGAGCTCTTGCTATGGAAACCCTCTGCTTCTGACCTCCCGAAAGCTTCCCCGGATAAGCTTCTGCTTTTTCTTCAAGCCCCAGCCTCTCAAGCAGCCCCATCGCCCTTTCTTTTGCTTCATCAGCGTCACACTGGCCTGACAGCACTACAGGCTCAACTATATTCTTAAGCACCGTATAATGCGGAAACAGATTAAAGCTCTGAAATACAAGGCCGAAACAGCGTCTTATTCTCTTAAGCTCATTTCTGTCAGCATACACCATTGTACCGCTCTCGTCCGATGCGGCAATATCACCCTTATACTTAAGGGTACCGCCATCCATCCTCTCCAGAAGTGTAGCACATCTCAGTATGGTTGACTTTCCGGACCCCGAAGGCCCGATTATTGAAACAACCTCTCCCCGGTCGACGTTTAGTGACACATTTTTAAGAACTTCATGATCTTTAAATGATTTACGTATGTTTTTTATTTCAAGTATTGATTCTTTACCCATAACCGTTTCTTAATAATAATCGAGCTTCTTCTCTATCCTGTCCATTACAAAGGCAACAATAAAATTAAAAACAAAATAGAAAACTCCGGCAACCATAAGCGGTCCCACGCTCGCATCCTTTGCAGCAATCTGCTTTGCTATGGTAAACATCTCTGCCTGGGCAAGCACAAATGCAAGAGAAGTATCCTTAACAAGCGTGATCGTCTCATTGGTAATGCTTGGAAGTATTATCTTTACAACCTGAGGCATAATGATACGGAAGAAGGTCTGGCTTCTTGAATACCCGAGAACCTCTGCAGCTTCATTCTGCGACCTGGGAACGGCCTCTATGCCGCTTCTGTATATCTCTGCAAAATACGCGGCATAGTTTATAGAAAATGCGATGATGATCGCAGGAAACCTGAAGCCGG
This sequence comes from Lachnospiraceae bacterium, assembly GCA_024691125.1. GTDB lineage: Bacteria > Bacillota > Clostridia > Lachnospirales > Lachnospiraceae > UBA2868. The sequence goes on from JAILNV010000083.1 coordinate 35,439, forward strand.
TAAGATCGAATCCGAAGATATAATATGGTGAAAAATATACCACAATAAGCTGAAGCATAAGGGGAGTTCCCCTCATTATCGCTATGTAGAACTTTATCACAGCGGATACTATCCGATTCTTAGACATTCTGCCGACGGCAACTGCCAGTCCGAGAGGCAGCGCAAACAACAGTGTCAGTAAAAAAATCTCAACCGACGTCACCATCCCCTCGGCAAGGTCTATAAGCATAACTCCAAATGACATAATACTCTTCCTATTACTTACCTATACAGATCGACTCTTCCATTCCAAAATCAGAATAATTCTTAGCTATCTTAAGTATTGTACCATCGTCAGCCATTTCTTTAAGGACTGCCTCAACCTCATCCCTCAGTTCGGTATTTCCCTTAAGGAAGCCCACACCGTACTGCTCGGAGGCAAGCTGCTCATCAAGTATAATGAAACTGTCTCCCTTATGAGCTATCTGATAATTGGCCACTCCTATATCTATGGCAAGCGCATCAAGGGCACCGGCCTCCAGATCCATAAATCCGGTATTGTAATCCGCATACTGTATAAGCTCCTTAAACGTATCTGCAAGATCGGCACTGTCGCCCTCAAGCGCAGCCAGGGCAGATGAATCCTTCTGTACGCCCACACTCTTATCTGCCAGATCGGATAACTTCGTTATACCCGAATCGGATTTGGTAACAAACACCTGCGAATTGTCAACATACGGGATCGTCCACTCATATGAATCTTCACGTCCCTGAATGGTGAAGCCGTTCCAGATACAGTCGATCGCTCCCGATGAGAGCTCCATATCCTTGGCATCCCAGTCTATCGGCTGTTTTTTTAATGTCCAGCCCTTTCTGTTGCAGACCTCCTGCGCAAGATCAAGATCGAAGCCGACATATTCTCCCTTGTCATCCATATATCCGTAGGGTGGGAATTCCGCATCGAAGCCTACGGTGAAGCTCTTTCCGTCCTTTGATGCTTCCGATTTGGTGCAGCCCGCAAGAGCCATAACCGATACTGCTGCCAAAAGTATAAGTATTACTGATTTTTTCATAATATTCTCCTTAAAAATATAATTGTCATACCTTTTATCAGACCACCATACTAAAGTATACGATTTCAATTGTATTGTCAATCCAAACAATCAGGCATCATCTCTGTTCATCCGGTTTATGATAAGATATGAAATAATAAGCAGCAAACATCCGACCGAGCTCTGCAGAAAGGAAGCAGCCGATGAATAGCTGAAGTTAGCCTGCTGCATGAGAGCCTTATATACATAAACATCCAGCGTCTGTGTTACAGGCTGAAGCGAGTTCGAATCAAGCGGGACCTGATAGAACAGGCCGAAATCCGAGGTGAGAATGCTTCCTATATTTAATATGAATATTGTAGTTATCGTAGTTCTGAGCTGAGGTAAAGTAATATTGAACACTCTGTCGAAGAATCCCGCGCCGTCCAGCGCTGCGCTTTCATAGAGGCTGCGGTCTATTGCGGTTATCGCGCACATATATATGATCATTGAATATCCCATGGATTTCCAGATTCCGATGCCTATAAGTATCCCTCTCCAATACTGCGGCGACTGATACCACTGCACCGCCTGCGCGCCAAATATCTTAAGAACATGATTTATCTGTCCCTCATCTGTGGCCAGAAAGCCGTAAAGGCAATAACCCACTATTACCCAGGAGAGAAAATACGGAAGAAGCAGGATCATCTGCACCATTCCGGAGAATGTCCTGCCATGCACCTCCGTAAGTAATATGGCCAGAAATACCGGTATAACGATTCCCGTTATCAGGAATACCACATTGTAAAAAAGCGTATTAAACATGATGTCCGGCATATCGGAAGATCTTATAAGGAAGGAAAAATTATCAAGCCCCACCCACGGGCTGTTGACAAAGAGGTTCTTAAAAAGTCCCTCACCGGGTCTGGCCTTAAAATTCTTAAACGCAAAGACTACGCCGAACATCGGCAGATAGCAGAACAGGCAGTACCATACCGCTGCCGGCACTGCCAACAGGGTAAGCTGCCATGTTTCCTTCCTGAAGCCCGCATGCTGTTTTGGTTTTTTTCTCTTAAACATCACTCAATCCATTCATCCAGTTTACTGTTTATGTCTTCAAGCAGCTCGTCCATCCCCGCTGCCTTCATTCTCTTCCGCATCTTCGGGATGACCTCGTCGGGATCACTGGTTCCTGTGCGTAGCTCGGCTGCATAATCACTGTATATTGCCTGAAGCGCCGTGATTATATCCTCCTTGGGTGTCTGGTCATAAGTAAATCCATTGGTCCTGCTGTATATACCATCAGTCCTGTATTCTTCATAAACACCCTCCCACTGGTTGGGATCCGCCAGGAAATCGGTGCTTACCGACTCAACCGAAGCATTCACCACGGAACCTGTAAGATACAGTCTGGTATTATACCTGTCCTGCCCTGTCTTAAGCCTTAATACAGTTCCGTTCGGCAGATATTCAAAATGGGTGCCTTCTATACCGTAACCCAGTATATCCCTGAATTTCCTGTCTGTGCCGAGAAGTTCAAGGTACTTCAGACAGGCCTTTGCATGTTCTTCATCACAGGCCGCACAGATTCCGAACATGGCTCCCTGCTCACTTGTTCTCGAAATATAAGGGCCGTCATATATTGAAGTTTTTACATTAAATCCCCAATCTGACGGATTCGAATATCCCTGATATCCCTTCCATGCAACACCCCATCGTACAGGTATCGTTTTGTCCGCAGCCGTCGAATCGATTGTGGCGGCATCCGGATGTATATATCCGGCCATATACCATTTATGAAGCAGCCTGAATCTGTTCATAAGCTCTTCACTGTCCCAGAAAGCTATCGCCCGGGGTTTTTCACCCTCCGCGGTATAAGGGATGACCACGATCGGGTTCACGATCCTTTCAAGGAAATTAAGATAACCCGCAGCTCCGCCCTTACTCATTTCCAGAGGATATTCCGAAGGATGATCCTCCTTGTAGGCCTTAAGATATGGCTCAATATCGGCGAAATCCATCCTCTCCGGGATCTTCATCCCTTTCTCCCTCTCAAAATAATCCGAGTTCAGTCTGAACATGTTTTCAGAACCCATATCCTTAAGGGTGGGAACACCGTAAATATGTCCGTCTATCTTCGCACAGTCCCAGTAATCGCCTATGATCCGGTACAGGTCGGGAGTTTCTTCCCTTACAAGCTCCGTGATGTCATAGTAGAGCTCTTCCGACGCGTTTTTATCGAATCTGTTCACAAATGAGCTTGTAAATACCATATCATAATATTCACCGGAAGCCATCATAAGATCGATCTTATCGGATGGCTGGAATTCAAGATCAACCGTCACCCCTATCTTTTGTTGCGAAACTTCGTTTGCTGCAGCAATAACCTTCTTTGCATCAAGGGGCACATTTCCGTTATCATAAGTGACAACCCTCAGTCTTATGCCGTCTCCATCATTATCTGATGCCGTATTTTCCGAGCATCCCCCAAGCATAAGCGCATCAAGACATGCAAGCATGATTATTGAACAGACCGTAACATAGTATATAAACCGTCTATTTTTCATATCCTTCATCCCTTTACCGATCCCACAGCCATTCCGGTCTTTAAGAAACGCTGGAAAAACGGGAACAACAGCATCACAGGCAATATCACCACAACAACCATTGCCATTCTTATCGTTACGGCAGGCGGCGTATAAGACTGCATGCCCGAGAAATACTGTGCATCCCTTGTAATGGTATCTATGCTCCTGTTCATGTTTACAAGTACATACTGAAGCGGATACAGTTCCGTATGATTACTGTCTATATACAGAAGAGAAGGATACCAGCTGTTCCAGTACAGAAATATCTGAAATACTGCAACCGTCATAATTACCGGCTTGGAGAGCGGAAGTACAATTCGTGTAAGTATCTTAAAATGTGAACATCCGTCCAGTTTCGCCGCTTCAATCAGTGAATCGGGAACAGATTCCCTGAAATAATTTCTCATAATAAGGATATACCAGGTCGAGCACAGTCCCGGCACTATCAGCGCAATATATGTGTTTTGAAGATGAAATATCTGCGTATATACCATGTAGTTAGACACCAGGCCGCCCGAAAACAGCATGGGAATCATGATAAATACGAGAAGAGCATTCCTTAAACGGTATTCCGTTCTCGAAAGAGAATATGCCATCGGACACATCAGTATAAGCCCGACAATCGTCGCAGATAAGGTTATCAGGACCGAATTGCCCAAGGCTCCGGCCAGATACACGCCCGAAGCAACCAGATACCTGTAAGCTTCAAGAGAGAATGAATTCGGAAAGAAGCTGTACCCTTCCTGTGTCACGCTTTGCTGTGAAGAAAAAGATACTATGAAAACAAGCAAAACAGGAAGAAAGCACACAAAACACAGGAACGCAAACAACAGAGTCACGATCCTGTCAGTTCTTACCGAATATGCACTGTCTACAGGTCTTATATAATCATCCATCTCCATAATCTCATATAAAATGTTATATTAGACATTATACCTCTTTTATATCAATATTGGTAAGCTAAAAAATGAACTTATTCTACCACATCTTGTATACTGACTGAACCGGTCATACAAAATATACTGACAATTAGGTAAATATTCTCAAATGTTACAAAAAGTCAGCAAATTAGCTTTACAATCCCGTCCCGATAGTTTATAATGTGACTGATGCATTCAAGAAAAATAATAGATTGGGCCCAATACAAAAAGTATAATTTATCTATTTATTTGCATGATTTTGCTTATTTATGAAAGGAGATTTTTATTATGAAGAAAACTGAGGTTATAAACAAGATTGGTAAGTTAATCGGAGCAGCTGCCACATTGGCGCTCACAGTATTTGTTACAACAGCACCCGTACAGGCTGACGTTATTTCGGAAGCGCAGAGCGGATATGAAAAGGGTATGGCTTATCTTCAGTCAACACAGCTTTCTCCAGATTCTTCTGTCATAAAGGAAGCACAGAGCGGATACGAAAGAGGCATGGCTTATCTTCAGTCAATACAGCAGTCTACAATAGCAGCAGCGATCGAAACAGATCGTCAGGCAAGCGCAGGCGCTGTTGCCGGACAGGCTTATCTGGATGCGATCGAAGCAGCTACCGCACAGGCTGCCGCTGCAAGAGATGCTGAGGCTAAGAGTGGATTAGAGCGTGGTTATCAGTATCTGCAGTCTATTAATGAAGCTACCGCCAAGGCTGCTGCTGCAAGAGATGCCGAAGCTATAAGCGGTTTAGAGCGCGGCAGACAGTATCTGCAGTCTATTAATGAAGCTACTGCCAAGGCTGTTGCTGCAAGGGATGCCGAAGCCGTAAGCGGCGCCGAAAGAGGATTGGCTTATCTGTGGTCTGTAAATCCTTCTTTGGTTCCGGAGGCAACGAAGGATATCCAGAGAGGTTATGAATATCTGGATTCCATTAACAGGGCTACCGTTGTTGCTGCCAATGCAAGAGATGCCGAGGCTGCTGCAGGTGCCGAGAAAGGTCTTGCTTACCTTAACTCAATAAATGAGGCTACTGCCAAGGCCGCAGCTGCAAGGGATGCACAGGCTGTGGCAGGAGGCGAGGCAGGCCTCGCCTATCTGAACTCCATAAACGTTGCAACTGCCAACGCTATGGCTGAAACCAAAAGACAAGCTGCTGACGGACTTACAAGAGGTTGGGCTTACTTACAGGCAATACATGCTACAGTAGGAGCACCCTAAGAAATACGAAAATACAAATCGGGTTTGATTGGGTTATAAAGTTTAAATGATATAAAAAACACTAACACGCGCAAAAACAACAGGAAGACGGAGCTTCCTGTTGTTTTTGTACTGTTTTATACTTTATAATTCATCACGTTTATCTTATTGTATGGTCCGCCCGGCGGAAAACCACTGCCATATACCGCGTAACTCCTGAGGTTTCGCTTCGCCTGCCGTATAACATCAACATCTCCTGTCGAACCCTTCTTAATTTCTTTTGCCAGTATATCTATCTGTCGTTGCATCACTAACATCATATTTGCCATATTTTTCATTATATCTATGATATTCCTGTGATTTTCCTGTACGAAATCCCCTATTTCTCCCTCGGATATCCGCAATGCATACACGTTGTCAAACGCTACCACCGTATATATTGACGGCTGATGAAGAAGCAGACCGAATTCCCCGAAGCACGCAGGCGCTCCAATGAGTCCGAGCAGGACTTCATTTTCCGTACCGTATCCGGTATACAGTTCTGCATGCCCCTTTATTATCTTATACATATCTGTACTCTTCTCTCCCTCTCTGAGGATCATACAATCCCTCGGGAACTTAATGATCTTTCCGTTATCTGCCATCCGGCCGCCCCTCCGTTTCTCAAGCTGCCCGGACATCTCTCCTATGTCCGGAAGCTTTTATATTTGCTATCCGCATTTGCGTATTCATTAAAGATTCTCTGTCAGTGGCTCTGAAGAACCGACAGTAAAACCTCGAATACTTCAGGATTGTTCCTTACTATTATGCCCAATGATGATTTTGCTCTGTTAAGACCATGAAACAGACGGCGAACCCGGTATTCTCCTTCTGCGCCGCATCTTAAGTATCCGTCCTCATCGTATCCGAAAGTCTCGTCCATGAGCATTACCACCTTATCGAACTCACGGCAGGTTGCTTTAATATTATCATCAATATACGTATATCCGTATTCAATGCAGGCCTCAAGAAGGCGCCTCTCCTCTTCCTCGTCATTGGCATAATACAGCATCACTGCCGGATACCTCTTCATTTTATGATTTCCCGTGCATCGCATTATACAGCTTATAAACGAAGAAAGCTCACTGTTCATCCTTATTCTGTTGGTAAGCCTGTATTTCACTATATCCTTATTCGCATTTACGGCTTCACCTGTATCGAGAGGACGTTCCTTTGGGCAGATAACTGCTTCATGGTCATAGGATATAATAACGTTTCTACCCGATCTGCTGCTGTATCCGATCAGCTCCTTCAGGACATCAGGCTTCATTCTGTGCCCTTCATCAACAAATATATAGTCATAACCCTCAAGTTCCGGCAATGTGTCAATTCCATGCGCCGGATAGAAATCAATTCTCTTGAGCCTTTTATCCAATTTATCCATCTCCTCCGGGAAAGATCCGAAATGAAGGACTATCACCCTTTTCGCAGAAGATGTCAGCTCCATCGCAAGATCATAGAGCAGCAGAGTCTTCCCGGTACCCGGTAATCCGGTAAATCCCTGAACACGCGGCTGAGCTTGAGGCAACGGTCGTGACAGACCTTTAATGATATGTTTTTTAATATCCTTCTGCTGTGAGGTAAGAAAATAATTTCCTTTAAGGAAACGATCCGGATCGGTAAGCGGTGAAATAAGATAGCTTTCCTCTTTAAAAAAGCTGTCTATATTATCTTCTACACATCCGTTCTGAGCCGCAATATCCCTATACAGCGTTTCGAAGCTCTCATCGATAAGGTTTCCGCTGTTGCTCAGACGGACCAGTCTGTCTTCACTGCTTAAATATGTGTATGAACGGATAGACCTGTTAAGCGAAGCCAGATAACTCCGGTTCAGCATAAGCTGCCGCTTAATACGGTCATCTTCCACGTTATGGCTTTTAAGCTCAATATTGATCACCGTATCACTGTTGATACTCAGCAGGTCAAACTCCTTTCCAAGCTTTGGAATCGTATATGAATAGAAGAAATCCAGCTTCCCTATAGATGCTCCGCACTCCATAAGCCTGTCGCAAAGCGCTGTCAGCCCTTCTATTTCCCAGCCCTTTATCTTAAGGAAGTATTCTCTTTTCGACATCTGGCGTTCGAGTCTTGCCAGATCACTGCTCTTCCCTACCCTTGTCAGTGCATAAATATTTATTGTTTTCATAAACCAGGAACCTCAAACATCATATAGATGATCATAAGCGATGCAAAAGAACCGTCTCCCATGTTCAATTTTATCATGAGCCACCGGTACATACAATGCATTTTGAGCCCTGTACGGTTGTTGACAGCCAAATGATAGAGATATAAAATATGTTGGAAACTCTTATAATTCCTTCAGGAACTTAAGATATGTACAGAAAATTAGCAGACAAGCTGGCAAAAAACTCTGTTCTTGACAGAAATGAATATCTCACACTTATACGAAACAGAGACTCAGTCAGAGAATATACCGCACAGCTTGCAACAGAAACACGAAGACATCATTACGGCGACCGCATTTTCATCCGCGGTCTTATAGAATTTACCAATTATTGCAGGAATAACTGCTACTACTGCGGTATAAGAGCCGGAAACAAATGTGTCGAAAGATACCGGCTCAGTCCTGAGGAAATACTCTCATGCGCTGACTCGGGCTATGAGCTTGGATTCAGGACCTTTGTACTGCAGGGTGGCGAAGACAAACACTTCACGGACGATTTGCTGGTTTACATAATCTCAGAAATAAAGAAACGGCATCCCGACTGTGCAGTAACCTTATCTGTCGGCGAACGATCCTTTGAAAGTTACCGGCTGCTCAGAGAAGCCGGCGCAGACAGATATCTGCTTCGTCATGAAACCGTAAATCCATCGCATTACGGAATGCTTCATCCGCAGAACATGAGTCATGACAACAGGCTGAAATGTCTTTATGCTCTAAAGGAACTCGGTTATCAGACAGGAGCCGGTTTTATGGTCGGATCGCCCGGGCAGACCGATGAAGATCTTGCAGATGAAATGCTGTTTTTAAAGGAGCTTGATCCCCAGATGGTCGGGATAGGCCCTTTTATTCCGCATAAGGATACACCATTTAGTACAGAGGAACCGGGAAGCGCGGAAATGACGACTTTTCTTCTCTCCCTCATACGCCTGACTCTGCCCAGGGTTCTTCTTCCCGCTACTACCGCTCTCGGGACCATAGATCCCCTGGGACGTGAAAGAGGAATCATGGCCGGCGCCAATGTACTTATGCCTAACCTCTCTCCTGCCGGTGTCAGAAATAAATACCTTCTATATGATAATAAGATATGTACCGGCGATGAAACCGCGCAATGTATAGAATGCTTGAAAACCCGGATTACAAAAACCGGTTGTATGATAGTTACTGAAAGGGGCGATTATAAATGATCAAATATGATGCACATTCCATGAAGGCAGAGGAATTCATTAATGACGAGGAAATCCGCCAGACTCTGGAATATGCGGGCGAGCATAAGAATGACATCTCGCTGATAGATGAAATAATCAGAAAAGCCAAAGACCGCAAGGGCTTAAACCATCGCGACGCCAGTGTGCTCTTAGCCTGCGAGGATCCGGATAAGATAAGGGAAATATATGATCTTGCCGAACAGATCAAGAAGGATTTCTACGGAAACCGTATTGTATTGTTTGCTCCGCTGTATCTTTCGAACTACTGCGTTAATGGCTGTCTCTACTGTCCATACCATCTTAAGAACAGGCATATCCCGAGAAAGAAGCTGACTCAGGAGGAGGTAGCCAGGGAGATTACAGCTCTACAGGATATGGGACATAAACGCCTTGCCATCGAATCCGGCGAAGATCCCGTCAATAATCCCATCGAATATATCCTTGACTGTATAAACACTATCTACTCAGTCAAGCATAAGAACGGAGCAATACGGAGAGTAAATGTAAACATTGCCGCTACCAACGTAGAGAATTACCGTAAGCTTAAGGATGCAGGCATCGGAACCTATATTCTGTTTCAGGAAACATATAATAAGAAGAATTATGAGACGCTCCACCCCACCGGACCCAAGCATGATTACGCATACCACACCGAGGCGATGGATCGTGCCATGGAAGGTGGTATCGATGATGTGGGTGTGGGTGTACTGTTTGGTCTTGATAACTACGCATATGAATTCGCCGCTCTGCTCATGCATGCCGAACACCTTGAAGCTGTTCACGGAGTAGGACCGCATACCATCAGCGTTCCCAGAGTAAAGAAAGCCGATGACATTGATCCCGGAGATTTCGATAATTCACTTAGCGATGAAATGTTCTGTAAGATAGCCGCCTGCATACGTATAGCGGTTCCCTATACCGGTATGATAATATCGACCCGCGAGACACCCGAGGTTCGCGAGAAGATCATCCGTCTCGGCGTAAGCCAGATAAGCGGCGGCTCAAGAACATCCGTAGGCGGTTACACCGAAGCTGAGCGTCCTCATGATACGGAACAGTTCGATGTCTCGGATAACCGGACCCTTGATGAGGTGGTAAACTGGCTTATGCGGGCAGGATACATTCCCTCATTCTGCACAGCCTGCTACCGCGAAGGCCGAACCGGAGACCGTTTCATGGAGCTGTGCAAATCAGGACAGATTCAGAACTGCTGCCACCCCAACGCCCTTATGACGCTCAAGGAATTCCTTATAGATTACGCCTCAGAGGATACGGCTAAGCTTGGTGAAGCAATGATAGACAGAGAGATCAATAACATTCCTGCACAAAAAGTAAGGGAAATAGTAAGAGAACGCCTTGTTAAGATAGCTGCCGGAGAAAGAGACTTCCGGTTTTAGCATAAACCGGACAGATTTGTAACTATTCAGATGCCAATACAGGAGAACGTCAATTACATGAGTCTTAACGATACACCTACGGCCGAACGCACTCATATCGGATTCTTCGGTCTTCGAAATGCCGGGAAAAGCAGCCTTGTAAACAGGATAACCAACCAGGAAATGTCCCTTGTCAGCGATATCAAGGGCACAACTACCGATCCGGTGAAGAAAAGTATGGAACTGCTGCCCCTCGGCCCCGTTACCATTATAGATACACCGGGCTGCGATGATACGGGCAGCCTCGGAGAACTGAGGGTTAAAAAGACCAAAGATATTCTTAAAACATGTGATATTGCCATACTTGTTACCGAACATCATACACCGGAGTCTGCTGAGAATGAGCTCATAGATCTGATAAAAAGCCGTTCAATCCCCTACATTATCGTCAAAAACAAATGCGATACCGATAATGTAGGCAATAAAGCCGTGAAGAGCGATATAAATGATCAGGAGGATTTCTCCGACATCCGTGTAAGTGCCCTAACGGGTGCCGGTATCGAAGAACTTAAAGAGCGTATTGCCCTGCTTACAAAAGATATGATCAAATCAGTACGATTGGTTGCGGATCTGCTGCATCCTCATGATACAGTAGTTCTCGTGATCCCCATAGACACTTCAGCACCCAAAGGCAGACTGATACTTCCCCAGCAGCAGGTGATCAGAGATATCCTTGATGCAGGCGCTGTAAGCATGGTCACGGGAGTTAATGATCTTCCTGATACGCTGGTTTCGCTTAAGAAGGAGCCCGCTCTTGTAATTACGGATTCTCAGGCCTTCGGAAGAGTAATGAAGATGGTTCCCGAAACCATCCCTATTACATCATTCTCCATTCTCATGGCAAGATACAAAGGATTCCTGAAGGAAGCCCTTAAGGGCGCCGAAACTATAGGAAGGCTTGAAGACGGAGCCAATATCCTTATATGTGAAGGCTGTACTCATCACAGACAATGTGAAGATATAGGAACGGTCAAGCTTCCGAAATGGCTTAAAGAATACACCGGCAGGGAGCTTAAGCTTTCATTTACTTCAGGGCACGGATTCCCCGAAGATCTGTCTCCGTATGATCTTATCATACACTGCGGTGCCTGCATGCTCAATGACCGGGAGGTAAGCAGCCGTATGTCAGAAGCTCAGGCTGCATCAGTACCATTTACCAACTATGGAACGGCTATTGCTTTCATGAACGGCATACTTTCCCGTTCTGTCGCACCTCTCCTGCCCTTCCTTTGATGACCGGCGGATCACTTATGATGAGAATTCTCTCTTTTTGATCTGTTCGGCCCGCTCTACTATTTTCTCTTCCCAGTCGTCATCCTGTGCATCGAGCTGATAGGTATTGAATCCATACTGTCTTCCCAATGTACATATGACCGTTTCATCATCAATATGAAGTGATATCCTGTATCTGCTCGGAACCTTCTGGGGAAGCGTTTCCTTATTATCCCTCTGCACCTCTTTAAGATGTCTCGTCCCGTTTACTATACCGTCAAAATGGATCCCGTAAAGAAAAAACAGACTTCTTATATATGCCTCAGTACGAAAGGATGAAGTGTATACCCATACCTCATAACCCATGTCCTGAAGGCGGTTTATAAGACGTGGTGTACCAAGGCGAAGCCTCTCCTTAAATATCCTGTTTAAAGGAAACATAAGAGGTGGTTCAGTCTTATGTGTTTCGGGATATACGAACAGAACCTCATCCAGATCAAAGGAAACACGCATTTTATTATTTATATTTTCAGTTTTTCTCTTCTTTATCATTGGCTTCTATCTTCTTTACCGCATCCTCAACAGCTGCCGACCAGTCATGCGCCGGACCTTTTATATCTATCTGATCATATTCACCCGACTGCCCGTCGATCGCTATAACCATATCGTTATACAGGTTCAGGGTAGTTTTGTATTTCTTCTTCATTATCTCTTTAATATGTTTTTTCCTGGCCTCGCTTGTCTTTTGAAGCCTTCCCGAAGCCGTTATGATTCCGTCAGGCTTTATCCTATGCTTTCCGAGAAGTCCTTCAATATAATCAACCGAGCAGTAGTCAGAGGTAAAGACCCATACATCATAGCCCTTAGCCTGAAGGAAACGGCAAAGAGCAGGGAATCCCAGCCTTATATTCTCTTTATATCTTATGTTTGAAGGAAAAGTAAGCTTCTTTTCTATCGGATACTCCGCTTCATTTACAAAAATAAGCTCATTAAGATCGATCGTTACCCTCTTGGTATTCCTTGATTTCTCAATTATATTGACAATATCCCCTTCATGAGTCAGATTAAGGATCTTGATAGGCGCTCTCTTTACCCCAAGTCTTATAGCCGCTGCCCATCTGTGATGTCCGTTTATGATCATATATCCCTCGGGATGCATTCTTTCCACCATAATACGGTCATCCATTCCCTCCCAGGCACTGTATCCTCGGGACATCTCTTCCTTCATTCTTTTCTCATAATCTGAAATGATGGTATAACTGGGTCCTACATCCGGAAAGGTGAATTCATCATCCGGATTGGGGTGCATGTTTGTACATCTTGTTTTTCTTACGAGCAGGCGCCTTAAAAGTCCTGATTTAAGAGGAAACCATACCCCCTCATATTTCTTGATGTCATTAGCAACGAACTCGCTGAATTCGGTTTTTACAGCCGCCATAATGCCTCCTTATGTCTGTCATGAACAGTTAGTTATTCATACATATCTCTTTCAACAGTTCCATCCTCTTCTCATGTACATACGGTTCCACATCGTGACTGTTGATTATATGTGCACCTATTATGATGTGATCTTCGAATTCCTCGATACGCCTGATCTCCAGCTCGAACTGAACAACCTCCGAGGTATCCAGCCCCGTGGCCATTATCATATCACCGGATCTGAAATCATGCTTTGCTTCCTCCCGCTTTATCCGGAGCGCTATACCGCTTTCGCTTATATTTTCCACTACGCCTACCGTTTCGCTGTTCTCAGAATATATAAGACACAATATACCGGATCTGATCCGTGAAAAAATACGTCTTTCCTCCATTGGAATTCTCCTGTTATCATATTGTTTTGAATAGTTACAAATCAGAACAGTCCTGAATAGCAACTGCATATTACTGCATTCTGATAAAGTCCTGTACATTCACATAGTCTATCCGTCTGTAATCAACATATACCGATCGTGAGCCGGCATTTCCCGTCACCGATGAATAGTTTCCGGATGTGGACAGCTCATATGACAGACGGATTATCTTTTCAGCCTGACCTATGGCATCATTGTAAACCGTACCTTCCATTTTCTTCATCTGAACCAGTTCGAGGGCTTCTCTTATACCATCCACACCCACTACCAGAGGCTGGTCTTCTCCTCTGTGTTTAACAGCCTCAAGCGCACCTATTGCCATCTCATCGTTATTCGATATGACCATCTCTATTCCTTTGGGATGCTCATCAATAAGCGCAGCCATCTTACTCTCAGCCTGATCCCTGTTCCAGTTGGCAAGCTCATCTCCTATCCTCTCTATCGGAATTCCTGCCTGCTGTATCGCCTCTATGGATATCTGGGTCCGGATCAGTGCATCCTGATGCCCTATTTCCCCTTCCAGTATAACGAACTGTATCACACCGTCATCATTTCTGTCCACCTGTTCGAAACGTTCCTTGTCCGATAGAGCATCGATTACGATCGCAGCCTGGAGAAGGCCCGACTGTTCGGCATTGGCTCCGACATAAAAGAGCTTATCCCACCTCTCCAGATCCTCGGCTACCGGCTCCCTGTTAAAAAACACCACGGGCACATCTGCGCTCCTTGCCTTATCTATGATCACAGTTGCATCTGTCCTGTCTACCAGATTAACACAGACAACATCATAGCCTTTATCTATGAAACCGTTCACCTGATCATTCTGCGCCAGCTGGCTTCCTCCGGCACTCACTATGTCAACCAGAATAACATCTCCCGTTTCCTTCTCGATCTCTCTTGCCCAGGTGTTCATCCTTGCGCAGAGCTCTACTATGAAAGTATCATAGACATCATTTACGCTTACTCCTATACGGATGTTTCGGTTCTTCAACGGCTCGTTTCCGGCCCGTCCGTCACTTCCGCATCCGCAGAGGATGCAGAGGACCGCCGCAAAGAGAAGGGTGGTTATCATATATCGTTTCATTTTATGCTTCCTGTTTCTGTTTACTGTTTTATTTTCTGAGCATCCGCCGTTTATATCGATAATCCGGTATCTTTACTGATCATCCGTCGTTTTTATCGGTTATATGGTATCTTTACAGGCAGGCTGCGGCTCTGTGTGTTTTCAGCACATCAGCTCTCATTTTACCGCGCAGTCGGGAACAGCAGTCTCTGGTTAGACTCATCATACATATTCTGATGATCAACCACACCGTAAGCTATCGGATAAGCAGCATACTTATCCGCTTCTTCCCTGTCTCCCTCACGTTCCGAAAGAAGCCTCTTAAGCCCTATATATCCCATGCTGAATTCATCCTGATAAATAAGAGACTTTATCAGCCGGTTATCTACGTAATACACGCTCTTGCTGCTGTTAGCTATCCCGTATATCTTAATATCCTTGTTAAGGTTAAGTGTAGCATCCATAAGCTCTTCCACGGAGCCTGAATCAAGCGCGATTATGACATCCACCGCCTCCTCGGTAAGCTTTCTCTGAAGGAAGAACTGCGCCTTCTTGTCTATCTCCTGCTCATCACGTTCCCATATTACAACATCATCCGCATAATGAATATCCGTGTTAAGCAGTGCATCCAGTCTTTTCCTGACACTGTCACGCTGTATATGATCGCAGATCACAGCAGCCTTTATCCAGTCTTTTTCGTTATCATCTATAGTCCCGGCGAGAGCCTGAGCCATTTCCGCGTCATCTGCACCGGTTACGGGCACATCAGGATCTCCCGTTCCCGATTCAACAAAAGCATATGGAATACCGGGCGGATTATTCTTAATATAACTGCCTATAGCTTTGGCATCACATGCCGCTATGAGAAGCGCATCAGCCCCGTTCAAGGCTTCACGTCTTATTAGCGCCGTCTGTTCCTCAGGATCATCATCCGAAGACATGGTTATAAGAGTAACCTCCGCATTCATATCTGCTGCCGCAGTATCGGCTCCCTGTTTAAGATTATCCCATCTTCTGTTGTCCGAACCGTATACAATGAGTGAGACCTGGATTATCGGCTCCGTTTTCCTCATTAGATTTACATAATATCCCACTTCTATGAGCATGAGCAGGAAAATCACAATGACCACATAGAACATAGGGGTTCTTTTTATCTTCATGACAGTTCTCCCCCCTTCTTATAATCCTCATATGTGATCTTAGGCAGATGGATCCTTACAGTAGTACCCTCATCCAGTTCACTCTCGATCTCCAGACCGTAATTTCCCTTAAAATACAGCTGAATACGCTGATTGACGTTCCACAGGCCTATTCCCGATCCTTTTCCCCTGGTTCTTGACTTTTCCGTCAGAAGGGTCTTAAGCGTTTCTTCGGGAATACCCATACCGTTATCGGTAACCTCTATATAAATATCCCCATCCTTCTCATATCCCTTAACGCTTATCTCCGAATCCTCATCCAGTGAACCGTAGTAAATTGCATTCTCAATAAGCGGCTGCACGATGAGCTTGATAGTACAGAAGTCCTCTATTGCAGGATCTATATCTATGTTTGAAGTGAATTTGTTTTTATAACGAACCTTCTGAATACTGAGATAATTCTGGGCATGTCTGATCTCGTCCCTTATAGGTATGATATTGTCACCCCGGCTTAAGCTGATACGGAACAGCGATGCCAGAGAGGTCACCATATCTATAGCGTCTCTGTACCTGCTGCTCTCGATCATCCAGATAACCGAATCGAGCGTATTATACAGGAAATGGGGATTTATCTGCGACTGCAGGGCATCAAGCTCACTTCTGCGCTTATCCCTCTGCTCCTTAACCATATCCTCCATGAGCTTTCTCATCTGTACAACCATTGATCTTATGGTGCGTCCAAGATGCATGATCTCATGTGTGCCGCCGACATAAATATGCTCCTCACTCAGATCTCCCTCCTCAAGCTTCTTAACACTCTCGTCCAATTGTCTGAGCGGATCGGTAACCCTTGAAGAAATGAACATATTACCCGACAGGACCACAAAGATCATCCCTGTCAGTATCATTACCATAAATATCCTGGTCTGTGACAGACTCAGTGTCAGATCCTTCGTAGGAGTTACACTTACTATCCGCCATCCCGTATATCCGATGGTCTTAACGATAACGGATCTCTCCTCACCGTTATAATTCTCTATATGGCTGCCGTCCTCATACCCAAGTGCCGCCCTGTTGTTTTCACTTATAAGTCCCGAATAAATAGCACGCTGTCTCGGGTGATATATTATCTCTCCGTTTCTGTCCATGAGATACATATAACCCCTTCCGCCTTCATTAGCCTTCATAAACATCTGCTCTATGGCGGAGAAATCCATATCAACCAGAAGAATACCTCTCTGGATATTCGCTCCTCTGGTAAGCTCTACGCTTCTGCTTAAGGATACTACCCAGTAATAGCGGTAGTTGCTGTTCTCAAACATGTTCTGCACATGCGGGGTGGAAAAATGGATATCAGCTATCTTTTCATCGGCGCTCTTAAACCACTCCTGCTTACTGAAATCAACGCCCTCTTTTCTTCCCGAAACCGGGGATGCGCCGATCAGAGCGCCATCCTTCGTTACGCATGCGATACTGACGATATTGCTCTTATTTGCCTCATACAGAAGATCCATTTCGCCTATAAATGAATCCTTGGACAGATCAGTCCTTTTAACAACCGAATAATAGAACGAATCCGAAACACTCATCATATTCCGGATATATGTGTTAAGATTCCAGGCAACCTGTTCAAGCACCTGCTTATCCTTCTCAATGGCATTCTCCCTAAGTCGCTCAGAAAACCTGGAATACATCGCAAATCCAGTCATCAGCACTCCGAGAACGGCGATCAGAGAAAAGGATATCGATATGATAAACTGGATACTTCTGCGTTTATATGTATTTTTTACTGCCGAAACCAGCCGGTTTAGTCTTTTATTCATGCTTTCTTCTGACGATACTTAGCCGGCGACGTGCCAAACTGTTTTTTGAAAACATAACTGAAATACGTGGGCTCTTCATACCCTACCATCCCTGCGATAACATAGCTCTTTTCATCCGTTTCCTGAAGCAGCCTCACCGCTTCGTCCATACGTACCTTCGTAAGGTACGAGACAAAATTCATTCCCGTTTCCTTCTTAAATACCGTTGAGAAGTACGTGGTACCTACACCAAGGTGAGAACAGAGCATATCGACATTCAGAGAAGAATCGGCATAATGCTCCTTTATAAACGCCTCGGCCTTTTCTCCAAGCAGTCTGCTTGCACCCAAACGTTCCGCACCGATCGCTTTCTGCAATCCACTGCACAGTTCGCTTAACCACTCCGTAATCTCATCAAAGGAATGGAATCTGTCTATCTTATCAAGCAGCACCCTGGTACTCTCCCAGTTGGATTCAAGCCTGTAGGTCACCGCCACACGGGTCAGTTCTATGATAAGCTCCGTACAGTACAGCCGAAGCTGGGGCATGGATGCGGACAGCTTCTTAAGATGACCCGTAACCTCATTTACAACTCCTTCAAGAGACGCACTGTCACCTACCTTTATCTCCGTTATCAGCCTTCTCATCAGATCCTCATCTATCGTAAGGACGTCATTGTTTCTCGGTTCCACATCATCAATATAGATTGCCTGATCTCCGGGCATAAGGAGCCTGTATCCCACCGCTTCCCTTGCCTCCGCAAATGAACGTGGGATATCCCGGACATTACCGTATACCCTGCCTACACCGGCCGATGTATTAAGACCGTACTGCTTTGCTGCCAGCTTACATATCTGATCCATTCTGGCAATAAAGCCCTTATGCTCCTGTGTACTCTTTAAGCCTGTAATAACAACAACCGTACCAAGATAATTAATAAAGATACTATTTCCGTATCCCTCCAGACGTTCCTGCGTAAGATTCTTAAGAGATATTCCCAGAAGTCCGGGATTAAGGGGCTGCGTGTTCTGTGTATCCTCCTCCATCCCCAGTACACTGACCGTATAGAAGGCATCATCCATCGTTATACTGTAATCCAGCAGTCCCCTCTGTATCTGTTCGTTGTTAAGATGTCCCTCCAGAAGGCTCACCATGAACTGTTCCTTAAGGACCGGGAGGCTCTCATCATAGAATTTCTTAAGTCTTTCTATGTTATGGCGCCTGTCGAAATCCTCATCCAGCCTTTCCTTGATCTTAAGAAAGACCTTTATAAGCTCTTCTGAATTGATCGGTTTCAGAATATATTCCTCTGCGCCCAGCCTGACAGCTTCCTGGGCATATTCAAACTCATCATATCCCGAGAAAATGATTATCCTTACGTCCGGCATGGTTTCCTTAAGCCTGCGGCAGAAGGTAAGACCGTCCATAAAAGGCATATGGATATCCGTAAGCACCACATCCGGAGCGTACTGTTCCGCCTTTTCCAGAGCATCCTCACCATTGTCAGCCTTAGCAACCACGCTATATCCTATCTCATCCCAGTTGATACATCCCGCAATGGCTTCTCTGGCTTCTTCCTCATCATCAACAAGCATAACCTTATACAGGTTCATTTCTTATCCTCCTGCTTAGAAGCCCGCTCAAAACAGTAACTGTTCAGAACAGGCTCAAAATATATTACTGAAAGAGCTGCTCTTTTGTATAATACCCTCCCCCGATAAGTATTTCCTCATAATTCTCCTCATCTATGATCACGGGATCACACAGATACGCCGGTACCGTAAGCACGTTATTATTGTATTGAAACGTGTCATTGATCTCAGGTTCACTGTTCTCAAGCAGTGCCTGGACCATTGTGACGCACTTGGCTGCAAGTATCCTCGTATCTTTATATATGGTCATTCCCTGCCTGCCCTCTGCTATATTCTTTATCGCATTTTTCTCGGCATCCTGACCGGTTATAAGCGGAAGGCTGTCCTCTGACAATCCGGCATTCTTCCATGCCTTAAGGATACCGTATGCGAATCCGTCGAAAGCCGAGCAGGCGATATCAAGATCACCGTCTCTGTAATATTCCTTTATAAGATCAGAACACTTCCCCTGCGCGGTATCCTCAGACCATCTTAAAATACACGTTTCATAGAACGATGTCCTTCCCGATCTGCATACAAGCGTACCGTCATCAAGATAAGGCTTAAGCACCTCCATAAGTCCCTTATACAGAAACAGGGCATTGTTATCATCCGGAGAGCCCATAAAAAACTCAATTGTATACGATCTTCCGGACTCCGAAGCCTTCTTAAGCCCCATATGTTCGCTTATATATTCTCCGATAAGGGTTCCAACCTTCTTGTTGTCGAAGGAAGCATAATATGATACCGCATCCGTATCCATCAACAACCTGTCGTAAGCTATTACTGATATTCCGTTATCCCTGGCTTTTTTCAGAACATCCACAAGCTTCGTCGAATCTATCGAAGAGATCACCAGACAGTCCGCCTCATTGCGGATCATTGATTCTATCTGGCTGATCTGAAGCTCTATATCATCATCTGCATACTGCAGATCCACTTCATATCCAAGAGTCTCAAGCCTTGCCTTTATGCTCATGCCGTCATTTATCCAGCGTTCGGAAGTCCTTGTAGGCATAGCAACTCCCACCCTCTTGACAGGGGTGCTGTCTTCATCTCTTCCTTCATATACAGAGCCCAGGCCCTCAATCTCTCCTCCTGTATATGCATCCGTTTCATATCCCGCAGCAGACGACGTTTTACCGGAATTTTCATTTACGCCCTGCAAGGATGCGCATCCCGTGCATGACAGAATAAGAATAAGTATATTTAATATAGTAATAAGCCTTGTCTTCATAAATACTATAATAGCACAAAAAAGCTGTCTTTTCACCAGAAGAGACAGCTTTAATGCTTAAACAGTTTAATATATATTAACCTTTTTTACGCTTTGAAAGTACGTCCATAGTTACGGCACCGAGAAGAACCGCACCTTTTACTATCTTCTGGATATCTGT
This sequence comes from Lachnospiraceae bacterium, assembly GCA_024691125.1. Lineage (GTDB taxonomy): Bacteria > Bacillota > Clostridia > Lachnospirales > Lachnospiraceae > UBA2868. The sequence continues at coordinate 56,119 of JAILNV010000083.1, forward strand.
AGACCATCCGAAGAGGGACATACCGTTGTTAAGAATACCCATTACGAAGGCTCCGACTACAGCACCGACTATTGTACCTGCACCACCTGCAACCGCAGCGCCACCGATGTAACATGATGCGATCGCATCCATCTCGAAACCGTCACCGGCCTTAGGTGTTGCCGAACCGTTCCTGGCTGCAAGGACTATACCTGCAAGTGCTGAAAGAACGCCCATGTTAACGTATACCCAGAAGAACACCTTGTTGGTATCGATACCTGACAGATTGGCTGCCTTACGGTTACCACCGAGAGCGTAGATCTGACGGCCCGCAACAGTCTTACTTGTTATAAATCCGTAAATTGCGATCAGGATGACCATGATAAGCAGTACAAAAGGAAGTCCGTTGTATCTTGCCAGCTTATAGAAGAAGAACCAGATGATAAAAAGCATAACTCCAAGCTTGGTTGCTGTCTGCCATGTCGGATTTATCGCAAAATTATATTTCTTCTTTGTTGCAATGCTCTTCATCTCCGAAACCACAAGAATAACCGAAGCGATTATTGCAACAAATATACTTACAAGATCAAGCGTTCCGTCTCCGAACGGTATCTTCATAACAGGCAGGAAGCCCGCTCCTATGAAGTTATACGACTGGTCGAAGGGACCCTTGGTCTGTGCCTGAAGCAATGTATAGGTAAGACCGCGGCCCATAAGCATTGTTGCCAGAGTTACAACGAAAGGCGGTATTCCAAGATACGCAATAAAGAATCCTGCAAAGATACCTGTAAGAAGACCTACAAGAAGTGCAGCTATAATGGCGATCCACATGTTCATCTTAAGGTCTATCATTATGATACCGGCTACCGAACCGCATACAGCTACCACCGAGCCTACACCCAGATCGATGTTACCTGTAAGTACGCACAGCAGCATACCTATTGCCAGGATTACAACGTAACCATTCTGCATTATAAGGTTATTGATATTCATGGGTGAAAGATTAGCACCCTTTGTTAACACAGCAAAAATCAGATAAATTGCTATCAGGGCAAAAAACATTCCGTACTGTTTCATGTCCATTTTGACGATTTTTTTATTCTTAGTTTCCATCTTCGTCTCCCTTCCTGTTATGAGCCATAATACACTGCATAATCCTCTCCTGCGTTACCTCTTCGCTGGTGAGCTCTCCTGCGATCGCTCCTTCATTTATAACGTACAGCCTGTCACAGGTTCCGATTATCTCCTGCATTTCTGAGGATATTACTATTATGGCCTTTCCGGCCTTGGCCAGTTCATTGATGACACAGTAAATCTCATATTTGGCGCCTACATCGATACCTCTTGTAGGCTCATCCATTATAAGCACATCGGGCTGTGTCAGCATCCATTTAGCAATGACAACCTTCTGCTGGTTACCGCCGGACAGCGATCCGACTACCTGTTTGATGGAATTTGCTTTGACATTTATCCTCTTCTTATATTCCTGTGCTGCCAATATCTCTTCATTCGCGTTAATAACGCCATGCTTTGAAAAGAACTGTGGCCTTGCGGCTATTGCCATATTTTCTTTTATATCGGCTATAAGATTAAGCCCGTAGGTCTTACGGTCCTCGGAAATATAAGCCAGCTTGGCTGCTATGGCATCCTTTACATTCCTGATCTTAACCTCTTTTCCGTTTACAAGAACGGATCCCGATATCTTCTGACCGTAGCTTCGCCCGAAAATACTCATTGCAAGCTCGGTTCTTCCCGCACCCATGAGTCCTGCGAGTCCCACTACCTCTCCGGCACGGACTTTAATATTTATGTCCTTAAGCATCTGCCTGTTTTCGTCGTCCGGATGAAATACGTTCCAGTTCTTTACTTCAAAAATAACATCTCCAAGCATTATATTCTCACGCTTGGGATAACGGTTGGTCATCTCACGGCCTACCATAGCCTTAATGACCCTGTCTTCCGTATATTCATCCCGACCCTTTACCAGAGTCTCGATACTCTTACCGTCACGGATTATCGTGATCGAATCAGATACATATTCTATCTCATTAAGCTTGTGGGAAATGATGATAGAAGTTATACCCTGTTTCTTAAGCTCCAGCATGATATCCAGAAGCTTCTGGCTCTCTTCATCGTTAAGTGCCGCCGTAGGCTCGTCTAAGATAAGCAGCTCCACCTTCTTGGCCATTGCCTTGGCTATCTCTATAAGCTGCTGCTTTCCTACACCGAGGCTGTTTACGGGTACGTTTACATCCTCATGCTCAAGGCCTACCCTCGCAAGCACTTCCTGTGCACGGCGCCTCGTCTCCGTCCAGTCGATAACGCCCTTCATACTGGTACGCTCATTGCCCAGGAAAACATTCTCCGCTACGGACAGCAAAGGACTGAGAGCCAGTTCCTGATGTATTATAACTATTCCCTTTGCTTCCGAATCTCTCAGATTATGGAATGCGCATTTTTCACCCTTGTATATGATGTCACCCTCGTAAGTACCATGCGGATAAACGCCCGAAAGAACATTCATAAGCGTTGACTTACCGGCACCGTTCTCACCGCACAGAGCGTGGATCTCGCCCTTCTTTACCTTGATATTGACATCATCAAGAGCCTTCACTCCGGAGAACTCTTTAGTTATGTGGTTCATTTCCAAGATGATGTTATCCGACATTTTAAGCTCCTTATTCTTTCTTATAAAACGGGTGGCAGCTTATGCCGCCACCCTATTTGGTTTTCAGGTTATCGGTCTATACTTTATCAGTCAGCAAGCTGATCCTCTGTATAGTAACCGCTGTCGATAAGTACTTCCTTGTAGTTGTCCTTGTCAACCGGGATAGGCTCGCAAAGGTATGAAGGAACTGTGATCTTACCATTGTTGTACTGGTCTGTATCATTGATCTCAGGCTCTGAACCTTCAAGAACTGCCTGTACCATTGTAACGCACTTCTCAGCAAGGAGTCTTGTATCCTTAGAGATAGACATTGTCTGCTTACCTGAGATGATGTGCTTTGTAGCCATAAGCTCTGCATCCTGTCCTGTTATCATAGGCCAGTTAGCATCTGTGTAGCCTGCGCCCTCAAGAGCTGACATACATCCGTATGAAAGTCCGTCGAAAGCTGATGCGATGATGTCAAGATCTTCATCTGCATAGTATCTTGTAAGGATATCCTCACATCTCTTCATAGCTGTCTGCTGATCCCATCTTAAGGTGTTGTTATCATCGAACTCGATCTGGCCTGACTTGCATACAAGAGAACCGTCATCAAGTAAAGGCTGGATCTGCTCCATAAGACCTGCATAAAGCATATGAGCGTTGTTATCATCGGGTGAACCCATGAAGAGCTCGATGGTCTTGGGATCATCCTTGGTAGCTCCGCAATGCTGAACGATGTACTCACCGATCTTGGTACCAACACCCTTGTTATCGAATGTTGCGTAGTATGAAACTGCATCTGTGTTCATCAGAAGTCTGTCGTAAGCGATGATCGGGATTCCTGCATCCTTAGCCTGTGCCTCTACGTTTACAAGAGCATCTGAGTCGATAGCTGCGATAACCAGACAGTTAGCGCCCTTAGCGATCATGTTCTCGATCTGTGAAACCTGAGCCTGAACGTCGTCCTCTGCGTACTGAAGGTCTACTTCATAACCAAGAGCCTCAAGCTGCTTCTTCATGTTTGAACCATCGTTGATCCATCTCTCTGAAGACTGGGTAGGCATTGCAACTGCAACCTTCTTGCCTGCTCCGCTTGCTGCGGGTGCTGCTGCTTCATCTTTAGCTCCTGCGTCCTCTGCAGGTGCTTCTGCTGCCGGTGCTGCATCTGCTGCGGGTGCTGCGTCTGCTGCCGGTGCGGGTGCTGCCGGTGCTGCCCCTGCACATCCTGCAAGCAATGTTGCCACTACTGCTGCGCTCATAAGAATACTGAGTAATTTCTTTTTCATTGACCATTCCCTCCTTATGTCAATACATGTTTTTGAAAACTGTAAAATCCGCTTCTGGACCCTACGTTTAACACTATAACAGGGAAAAAACCAAATAAAAATAAAATATTCTTCACTTTTATTTAAGAATCATACACGTAACATGTAAGTAACTGAATGAAAAACCGGCCGAAAATATACCATATATTGTGGTAACCGTTCAGACAGACGCAAAATAAGTGAGCCGTAAGATCTTAAGTCCTACGGCTCACTCACTTATTTACCAACTGTTTACTTAGTACGTGCTAAGATTATGTTTGGAATATTAGGTTTTTGCTCATTTATGTTCATTCTTTCTTCAACAGCTTGTCGATCTCACCTACAAGCTTTCCTATCTCAGGCTTTGATAACTGGGCGTTAGCGCCGAGAGCCTCTCCCTTACGTCTCATTTCCTCATTAACAAGTGATGAGAATATAACAACCGGCAGATGCTTAGTCCTGTCATTCGACTTGATCAGCTTCGTAAGCCTGTGGCCATCCATCTGTGGCATCTCTATATCCGTAATAACACAGGCGATCTTCTCATCCAGCTTACCGCTGTCAAGGCATTCGTTGACATAGTTCCATGCTGCCAGACCATCCTCTGTTCTCTTCTGGTTAACATATCCGGCCTTGGTAAGCGCATCACTGATGAGCTTGTTAAGCAGATGCGAATCCTCCGCGATAAGTATGGGAAGGTCACTCCTCTCTCTGTTCCCGAGAGCTTCGATCTCGGCTATCTTAAGACCGGTCTCAGGTGAAATATCGGTTACGATCTTCTCGAAATCAAGTATGATAACAAGCCTGTCCGCCATCTTGATGATACCTGTTGAGATACCCTCCTGATCATTATTGATCGTTGCATCCGGCTTGATGATCTGCTGCCATGAATATCTGTTAATACCCACAACCTTATCTACATGGAAGGCAACATCCAGCTTATTGAAATTGGTTATTATAAAAAGCCCGCCCGGTTTGCTCTCACCCAACTGAAGCGCATTCCTTAAATCTATCGCCGTGATCATCGTTTCACGCGGCATGAATATTCCCTCTATACTCGGATGAGAATTCGGGACCGGAGTGACCGGCTGATAATTGATAATTTCAGTAATCTTGGCTACATTAATGCCATAAGAGTTCTCCCCCAGCTTGAACTCAAGTATTTCCAATTCATTCGTACCGTTTTCCAATAAGATCTTTGTGTCCATACCTTCACCTCATCAGTAAAATTGACCGTTATAAAAAGTCTGTGTTCATTATAACACAGTTAATCACAAAAATACACAAAAAAGATAAAAATTTCATAAATTTTCTGATAAATCTGCATTAGTCCCCAAAACGTTACATTTACTATACTGTTATGTTACAATATTACAGATTACAGCAGCGAAAATGTGGACTCGCCTCCCGCTCCCACTACAACCAACGACAGTGAACCGATCTGTTCTGCAAGCGCCGAATCAACCTCAAAAACCAAAACCGTATCGACGCTGCTGTCCGCATCGATCATCTCACGGTAGGATTTAAGATCGTTAAGAAGGATGGTCATCTGTTCATTTACTCTTGTCGTTCCGTTTATAAGCGCCCTGA
>JAILNV010000090.1 GCA_024691125.1 Lachnospiraceae bacterium
TTCTGTATTGGGAGAGTTAAATGACCCGGAAGAGACTGTTTTCGGTACCGTCTCCGGAGAATATAGCAGTTACAGGGTTAACAGGGATAACAATTGGTATTCCAATGCGTTTGGTACCGGTTATACTTTTCCGAGGAATCTGCCGGGTTCAAACGGGGGTGGCGGTGAACAGACAGGTAATAACCGCGAGGGTTTGATGCTGCAGGTTGGAAGCGAGAAGGAAAACGAGATATATGTAAAGCAGTTTAATATCTCGAGCAGTTCCCTGTTTGATAATATGCGGATGGATGTATCTACCGTAGCCGGAGCCAAGGCTACAATATCCTTATCTCAGAAAGCCGATCTAAAGATATCCGGTGTACGTTCATACTACGGCGCCATGCAGAACCGCCTTGAGCATACCATAAGGAATCTTGACAATGTAGTGGAAAATTCGACAGCTGCTGAATCAGGCATTCGGGATGCGGATATGGCATCGGAAATGGTAGAGTATTCCAAGAATAACATTTTGGAGCAGGCAGGTCAGGCTATGCTGGCCCAGGCAAACCAAAACAGACAAGGAATTCTGTCATTGCTGCAATAGAAGAATATGGAAATGGAGCATTCCTGTAAGGTGAAGAAATATTATGAAAAAAATAATAACCTACGGCTCCTTCGATCTGTTTCATGAGGGGCATTACAACATACTTAAGAGAGCAAAGGAGCTTGGCGACTATCTGATAGTTGGTGTTACTACCGAACATTATGACAGAAGCCGTGGCAAGCTTAACCTTGTGGATCCAATAATGACGCGTATAGATAACGTGCGCAAGACCGGTTTCGCCGATGAGATAATAGTTGAGGATCATGAGGGCCAGAAGATAGAGGATATCCAGAAATACGGGATAGACACCTTCGTACTTGGAACAGACTGGGTGGGAATGTTTGATTATCTTAAGGAGTACTGTAATGTGGTATACCTTGAAAGGACTCCCGATATTTCATCCACGTTAAAAAGAAATGATATGATGCAGCTTGTAAAGCTTGGCATAGTCGGAACAGGCAGAATAGCGAGGAGATTTCAGGCTGAGACAGTGTATGTTTCAGGTATAGAAACGATTGCTGCATATAATCCCGAAAAATCAAGTCTGGAAAGCTATGCAAAAGAATTCACAGTAAGAGCTTTTTCTGATGATTACAGTGATTTTCTATCCACTGTTGATGCCGTTTATATTGCATCTCCCAATGAAACACATGCCGCCTATGTAAGAGAAGCCATTAACGCCGGTAAGCATGTACTGTGCGAGAAGCCGATGACTTTTACTTATGATGAAGCTGTCGAGCTGTATAAGCTTGCGGGAGAGCACAGAGTAGTGCTCATGGAGGGTATAAGAGCTGCATATCTTCCGGGATTTCAGCAGCTTCTTACAGTAGCAAAAAAAGGAACGATAGGAAAGATATGTGATGTAGAGGCATGTTTTACAAGAATAGGCGTACCTGATTCAAGAGAAATGTCCGATGCAAGATACGGCGGAGCATTTATGGAATACGGAAGCTATACCATGCTTCCGATATTTAAGCTGCTTGGCCTTGATTACGAAGACGTTATCATAGATTCCATTCTTGGAGAAAGTGGGATAGATCGCTTTACCAAGGTCGGCTTCAGATATAAGGACAGCATGGCGACATCCAGAACAGGGGCAGGTGTTAAATCGGAAGGACAACTGGTTATCTCCGGAACCAAGGGTTATATTTTGGCGCAATCACCATGGTGGCTTATACGCAGTTTTGATGTCAGATATGAAGATGCATCCCGAGTAGATCACTTTGAGGCTCCATTTGTTGGGCGGGATGGTTTCAGATATGAAATAGCCGAGTTTCTGGGTAAGATTAACGGTACGGGAGGTAAGGACTACAAACTTACAGCCGAAGAATCAATAGCTATGGCAAAGGTCGTTGAGAAGTTCATGAATATAAGACGTAAGCAGCAGGGATTTTAGGATGAGTATAAGGCTTGGTATAATAGGTACCGGAAGAATTGCATCACGGGCTGTAAATGAGATAGAGAAAGTAGACGGACTGAAGATCGCAGCGGTTATGAATCCGAATGTGAATCATGCACGTGAATTCGCAGATAAGTTTGGTATAGTTAATGTGTGTGAAGGTATCGAAGAGTTTAGGGACATAGTGGATGC
>JAILNV010000098.1 GCA_024691125.1 Lachnospiraceae bacterium
ACCAGGATTATTCCGTGGGGATTGGCCAGTATATGGTCGAACTTCTTCTCCTCATCGGGTCTGAAACCAAGCTGGTTCTTCTGTCTTGTAAGACCGGTCTTCGAGGTAAGTCGCATAACCGTCTTCTCACCATATACTGTGGGAAGGACCGAAACACGGATATCGAATTCCTGACCGTCAACGACCTGTGTTATACGGCCGTCCTGCGGCTTCCTCTTCTCGGAGATATCCATTCCTCCTATGATCTTTATTCTGGCTGTTATCGCCGGAAGGAGGCTCGGATTATATGTCATCCTTTCATACAAGGCACCGTCTATCCTGTATCTTATACGAACCTGATTCTCCATAGGTTCTATATGGATATCGGAGGTTCTCTGACGAACCGCCTGCTCTATCATCTGCTTAACAAGAACAACTATAGGCGAATTATTGATGTCATCGGACACATCGTCCATTCCTTCTTCGCCACCGCTAAGGAGCTTCTCCCTCTCCTTTGCATATTCATCCGCTGCATTCTTAACGTCGGCAGATGCATAATACTTATCTATCTGCAGCCTTATCTGCCTGGGCGTTGAAACGACCGGCATGATCTGCATGTTTGTGATGATCGCGAAGTCATCGATGCAGTTCATATCCATCGGATCCGCCATTGCCACAAACAGCACATTGTTGTTCTTCTCATCGACACCCAAAGGGATCGCCGTATATTTCTTTACGATATCCGATTTAATGAGCTTGATCACCTTATCGGGTATCTGAAGACCGTTAAGGTTGATGAACTTATAGCCCAGCTGACGGCTAAGGGCCTGTCCTATGGCCTCCTCAGTGGTCAGGTTCATCTCTACCATCATTTCGCCGAGCTTCTTACCGCTGCCTCTCTGCTTCTTAAGCGCTTCCTGCAGCTTCTCGGCCGTAACTACGTTCTGCTGAACGAGAATATCTCCAAGTTTTAATTTCTGTCTTTTTACAGTTCGCTGTTCCATCAAATGCCCCCGCGCATATTATTTCCCACACAAGAAATATTATTGCACTTAGGTTAGTGTCTTGTCAAGTATTACAATATTTCAAGATGTTTGTATAATCTTTTGTGACATTTGCACGGTTTCATTCTTACATAACCTATTCTATCCAACATTCTATTTCTATGATTCTATAACAGTCTCTTAATCCCCTTAGTGTACAAGATATTGTATTTATCCTTTTGTCTGTCTGTCACATATTGTAGCAAATGCGATTTCCCATCTTAACTATAAAGACTATCCTCCAACAAATATTGGCTCAATAAATGAGTGTAATTTTTGAATTAATTATATCCTGTAGGATTATTTCACATACAGTCCATACAGGAACGTACCCAATACAGCTGTTGCAATGATATTTGCCCCTGTGTTTGAAAGGTCCTTAACAAAAGCAGTGCCTGCTCCTTCCCCATATATTATAATATCAAGAAGCGGTGCGACTGCTGACCACGCAAGCAGATTCGATATAACCTGGCTTATATTGAATTTCAATATCCCTTCCTTAGTGAATCCGCACTCCTTTACATTCAACCTGTATGAGATCATTCCGTGTATGCCGCCGAATACAGACGCGGCTATAACATTGCTCCACCATACTCCCCATCCATACGAAGCGTCAACAAGAAATTGACCTGCAAATCCGGTGATCAGTCCTGATATCGGACCAAATATCGCTGCGATCAGTGAAAGAATCCCAAAATGAAATGAAATATTCGTATTCGGTATTCCACTTGGGAGTGTAATGAATCTGCCCAACATGAAGTACAGTATTGTTCCTGCGATAATTGCAGCTATATGCTTTATTCCGAAATCTTTCATTTTATGTATGCCTTCTTATGTAATTATATTTGTTTAACCTGAATCTTTATTCCCGTTCAAGATATTTCGCCACTTTCGTGAACCTTGGAAGCGCAAGACTTACGTATCCCCGCTCTTCGGGAAGGATTATACCACTTTTGATGAGACGCTGTCTGTATGTTGAAAAAGTCCCGGGAGCCATCCCAAGCCTTTTGATCATTCAGAACAGGTTCAAAATATGATAATACATATCCAGTGCACGCCTGTTTTCCTTTATATCATGCACCCTTACAAACGAATATCCTGCCTGTGCGGCAAGGATGGTGGTTACAAGCGTGCCTTCAAGCCTTTCATCAACCGGAAGGTTAAGTGCATTTCCTATCACGGATTTCCTTGAAGCACCAAGCAGCATCGGATATCCGAGCACGTTAAAGTCATTAAGCCTGTTCAATACTCTTAAGTTATCTTCATATGTCTTCCCGAAACCCACTCCGGGATCGAGTATTATCTTATCGGATGCTATGCCTTTATCCCGTGCTATTCTCAGAGTCTCGTCCAGTTCTGTTATCGTGTCGCCGATAAGATCGTCATACACGGTTTCTTTCTTATTATGCATAAGTACGCAGGGACGGTTGCTGCCTGCTATGACCTCTGCCATTTCGCCATTATCGTATTTAAGACCCCATATATCATTTATAAGATCTGCTCCGTACCTTATGGCTTCTCCGGCTGTTTCAGCCTTGTATGTATCTATGGAAACGGGTATGTCATATTCCTTCTTTATTGCCGTAAGTACCGGGATAAGCCGTTCAAGCTCCTCTTCTGAAGT
>JAILNV010000138.1 GCA_024691125.1 Lachnospiraceae bacterium
AACTCTTGCCGATGCCTTCAAGGGCTGTTCCTTTCAGCTTGTCAACTGCATTAAAGCAATTTCCTCTCGAATATGAATAATTAGTTGTGATGCCTGTCATAATCATTACCTCCTTGTTAATATCATTAAAATCCGTTTTAATAGGGTAGAATCACCTTTACTACTTATATCGAGTACTCATATTCTGTTTTAAACCCCTAATGCACGAACAGGCGGTAAAACGACACGAATAGTCTTTAGGCGCCGAGATTTCCTGTTGTCATCAAGAGTGATCATATAATAATTTATTAACATGGAAGCCATTTGCATTTCGCTTATCATTTTTGATCTTCAGTTCGACTCCGAAATCGTTGCTCCGACAGTCACTGTATTCATTTGAAGATGTCTGGCGTCTCGATATTCTTCGTAACAATTTTGGATCTTATTTTGTAAATGGTAATATCTTTCTAAATTTTCATCCATACAAATTCGCCTCGTTTCCGAATAAATAATTGAAAAAGTATCTCATCTATATCTGCTTCATACATGCTCTTGAGGTACTTAAATTTTGGTTCCGTTATCTTCTTGTTATTACCCCTTCTAATCATTGTGACCTTAATAAGGTCATAATCCTCTCTGGGTTTATCTGCTGTTCCTATGTGATCATCCTTCAGTTCATCTACAGAATACTTAAGAAGGATTGTATTCAGAATAAATCTCTATAATATTTTTATAATGTTTCTCTCTTCTTTTCTGATGGGGTGTTATAGGATTCGATTTTTTACTTTAGGATTTCCCATGTGGAATTTTTCTTTGCTCCAACACGCTTGATGTATCCTTTTTCTGCCAGAGATACCAATGCTCTTTGAACAGTTCTCACGGTCTTCGATACCCTTTCCGATATTTCTTCACGAGAAATTGTAGGATCCTGTTTTAATACGGCAAGTACAGATTGCTCTGTAATGTTTAATGCCTCTCCTGTTCTATAAGTGACATTTGTAGTGACATTGGAAATGTCACTTATAATCGATGGTCTGTACAGAACAAACTTAAACCCGTTATTACTTCTTTCGTACGAATACTTAATTCCTGCATCTTTGCAAAGACTGTTAATTCTCTTAAAGCCACTTCCAAACTTCTCGATGGACTTCGTCAAATACAGTAGCTTAGCTATATTAGGATTTCTTAGTTCGGATTCAAGGTTACGCCTTATATATTCTTCCGGTTTATACTCGCTGGCATAATCACCAGGGCTATATATCGTGATCATATCTGGGTGAATGCATATTTCATGCTGAGTACGTCCATTATAAATTGCATGAGCAAAGCTGTTAGCAAGAACTTCACGGATAACAGCTATTGGGATTTCTGGTATCTCTTCTCTTTCAAATCCGGATATTTCGCTTCTCCAGCGAATGTTTTTCGAAATATACGCTTCGGCGATCTGTAAAAGATTGTAAATGTTATCCTCATATGTTTTCATATCCAAAAACGTTAGTTTCTCATTAGTGGCAAATATAGCAACCTTAAGAGTCACGGGATGCGTATTACCAAATAGTATCTCTCCTGCGTTCGTCAGATAATCACCTGATACTAGCCCAAACCGATTCAAGATTTTCGCACACGAATATTTTTCATCCGGCAATCTACCAACAGAAACAGCTTTTTGCCAAAAAGCCTTTATGGTGGATTTATCAATTTGATTTGAGGTTGCTTCTGATTTCGATCGTTCCCATTTCCCACGGTGTTTGCTCGCCCCAAAGAATTCCTTTAATTCTTCTGGTGAAACCTCTCGATCTTCATCAGCAGTTCGTAAATAGTATCTTCCTCCCGCAGAATAAGGTGCGTTTTCTCCACTGAACTCGACTTTAATTACATGACGTCCTTCGAGGATCTCTTCTTCGATTGCGGGATATATCTGTGGTTTAATACTCTCGTATACAACTCTGGAAACATCCCTTAAAGAAGACTCTGATACATCTTGACCGATAACATCGCCATTAGGTTTTACTCCAAAGTATAATGTACCAACGCCATGCTTATTGAGGATGGAAGCTATCGAAACCATAGCTTCCTTTAATTCGCCAGTAGTCTTCTTAAATTCAAGAGTTTCCGATTCTTTTCCAAGATTCATTATGATACCTCACATTTCATAAGTGACATCATTATACTATAAGTGACATTATTTGTCACTTATGATTCTGAGAAAAAGTCGTCCAATCGGACGACTTTCAAAATTCCGTATAAGGCTGAAATCCCTAAATTCCGCTGTTTGTTCGTTTGGAGCATATGGGGGAACCGCTCCCCTAACCCCGTCCCCAAGGTTCATTCCGGGGCCATCACCGTTTCGATTTATCATAGGCTTCCCCCAGAGCTTTTGGCGCTTGCGAATTACCTGCAAGGAAGATAAGCATGACAAGAGTAAGGACATAAGGAAGGATCATAACAAGGTCGGAATAGGCACTGGGCAGTCCGATCTTCTGCACCAGTTGATATCCCGCCGATCTTGCAAAACCAAAGATAAGGCAGGCCCCAAGTGTGGGCATTATCTTCCATCCTCCGAAAATAAGAGCCGCAATTGAAAGGTATCCGAAACCCATATATATATCGCTTGAGAACTTGGCAGATATTGAATAAGCAAAACATATACCGGCAAGTCCCGAAAGGGCACCTGATATCATAACTGCAATATAACGGACCTTTATAACATCGACACCTGCCGCATCAACAGCCGCGGGATTATCTCCTGCCGCCCGAAGATGAAGACCGAAGGAGGACTTATAGAGAAGATACCAGGTTATAAATGCAAGTATAACGATCACGATCTCAAACATATACATATTCGTAAAGAAGGCGCCAAGAACAGGAATCTCCGAGAGTCCCGGCACACTGAATCTCTTCATTATACCCAGCACGAACTTATCGGAAGCCGCTCCGAAAACATTTTTATTGATCGTCTTGGTAAGGAAAGTGGTCAGGGCCATTGCCAGGATATTTATCACAACACCACTTATTACCATATTCGCCTTAAAATAGTTACACAGAACCGCATGCAAGAGGGAAAACAACATTCCACCCAACATTGCGAAGATCATGGCAAAGTATACGGGAACGGATGATTCCGACCCGAAATACCCGGTAAGAGAATAGGCTACAAGCGCCCCGGTAAATGCCCCAAAACCCTGAAGACCTTCAAGAGCGAGATTGGTCACGCCGCTCCTTTCAGAATAAATTCCTCCCACGGCCATTATAAAAAGAGGCAGGGCAAAGATCATTCCATTGATTATTATATTATTTAACATATTCATGCCTTCACCTCACCTTTCTCCTTCCTGCTTCTGAATTTATACATTAACGGAAGTATAAATGTACTGCAGGCACAGGTCAGAAGTATAAGTCCCATGATAACAGAGGAGATCTCGGCTTCAAGACCCATCTGCGAACTCATGTATGTAGAACCCTTGGAAATGATCATAAGGAAAAAGGCAGAGAAGAAAATGCCTATCGGAGAGCTTCCTCCCACAAGACATACCGCAATTGCATCAAATCCTATTGAAGGAAGTACCTTAGGCTGGATCGTTGTTATATATCCCAGATAATATGTTGCTCCGGCAATTCCGGCGAGCAATCCCGAAATAAGCATTGAAACAACCATGGATTTTCTGACATTAATTCCCATATACCGTGCTGCTTCCCTGTTCAAACCCACAGCTTTTAACTCAAATCCGAATACGGTCTTATCAAACAGAAAAGCAACTGCAAAGATCACAATCACGGCAAGTATAAATCCAAGAGGTATATCGTATTTGGCGGAACCGATCCTGACCTCATGCAAGGTAAGACAGGCTGCCGCATTTATATCCTTGGACTGTCTTGTCTGAGGATCCACATATCTTGTATTGATCAGAAAACCTGTAATATAGGATGCTATATAATTAAGCATTATCGAGGATACAACCTCATTTATATTGAACCGGTATTTTAAGAAACCTATGAGAGCACCTATTACTCCGCCACCGGCAGCCGCAACGAGTATAACAAGAGGTTTTGCCCCAAAAGCCGGCAGTCCGCTGTATCCAATGAGAACGGTTGCGATAAAGCCTCCCACAAGCATCTGCCCCGAAACGCCAATATTAAAAAGTCCCGTCTTTAATGCCACAGCTACTGCCAATGCCGCAAATATCATAGAGGTTATAAAATCAAGGAAGTTGGAAAAATCAGACAACATATTTTTCCCGCCTGCGTATTTTGCCTTTGGAGCAAGCCCGCTTCCACGCAAGAGGCTGTAATAAACACTTAAGGGATTCTTCCCAAGTATCAGTATTATGACTGCTCCTGCCAGAATCCCAAGAAGCACTGCAATGATCGCCACAATTATCCTGTCATTCTTTCTGTTCATACCATATCACCCGCAGCCTTAGAACTGCCTACGCCCATCATGTACTCCCCGACCTCTTTCTCATTTAGCTCCTTAGCCGGAGCTATCCTACTTATCTCACCACTGTAGATAACCGCGATCGTATCCGCAAGATCCATTACCTCATCAAGTTCAAGTGAGATCAGCAATACGGCCTTTCCGTTGTCCCGCTCTTCTACTATATGCCTGTGGATGAGCTCAATGGCTCCGATATCAAGCCCCCTGGTCGGCTGCACAAATATAGTCAGCATCCCGTTAAGCTCGATCTCCCGTCCGATGATGGCCTTCTGCTGGTTCCCTCCGCTCATATCCCTGACGATCGTTTCGGTTGAATTGGCACATCTTACATCATATTTTTCAATAAGCTCATGGCCGTATACATCCGACTGTCTGATATTTCTGATCCCCTTATTTTCAAAGGGGCTCTTATAGTATTTCTTAAGTATCAGGTTATCCCTTAAGTCATAATCAAGCACAAGGCCTCTTTCCTGCCTGTCCTCGGGAATATAAGCAATTCCGGCTTCGATCCTCTCCCTTATGGACAGATCCTTAACGCTCTTCCCATCTATCAAAATATCTCCGCTCTCAATCTTTGCAAGACCGTAAATGGCATCCGCTATTTCCACCTGTCCGTTTCCGGATACACCCGCAATGGCAAGTATCTCACCCGCCCGGATCTTAAAGGATGCGTTCTTTACAACCGGGAATCCGTCCCTGTTAAGTACCGTAAGGTCGGATACCTCCAAAATATCCCTACCGAATACGGCTTCTTTTTTATCTGTCTTAAAGGATACCTCACGGCCCACCATCAGGTTGGCCATCTCTTTTGTATCGGAACTCTTCACATCCAGTAAGGATATAAGTTTACCTCTTCTTAAGATCGCACATCGGTCAGCTATCCGCTTTATCTCATCAAGTTTATGGGTAATAAGGATTATTGTCTTACCACCCTTCCTTAGATTCTCTATTATCTTCAGCAGGGAATCTATCTCCTGAGGCGTAAGGACTGCCGTAGGCTCATCGAAAATAAGTATCTCGGCATCGCGGTAAAGCATCTTAAGTATTTCGACTCTCTGCCTGGTCGAAACATTAATATCGCTTATCACGTCTGTGGGATTGACCTCAAGACCGTATTCCTCTGACAGCTTGGCAATCTGTTTATTGGCACTCTTTATATCTACACACGGAAGAAACCCTAAATATCTGCCCTTAGGTTCCCTTCCCATGATAATATTCTCGGTAATCGTATAATTGGAAACAAGCTTGAAATGCTGGTGGACCATTCCTATATTAAGGTCGGAGGCATAACTGGGGCTTATGATCTTCTCTTTTCTGCCCCTTATGATGATCTCGCCCCCGTCCGGCTCGTACATACCGAAAAGCATGCTCATAAGAGTACTCTTGCCGGCTCCGTTCTCACCCAGAATGGCGAATATCTCACCCTTTTTTATCTGTATGGTAACATCATCATTGGCAACAATACCCGGAAACCGTTTTGTGATGTTTTTCATTTCAACTATATATTCATTATCCATTGCTATCCCCGTAAAAAAACGGGGCACAGAATCACTCTATGCCCCATTGTATTTAATTAAATCAGAGCCCCTTAAATGACTCGGGAGCTTCACCGTTGAAATTGGCTGCGGGAACTACTTCCCCACCCTTAACCTTTGCAAACGCTTCATCAATAGCCTTGATCGTATCTGCCGAAAGTTGCTGTCTTCCTTCCATCTTAACATATCCCGTGGAATCGGTATCTGCTCCAAGGAGTGCATTGGCTCCCTTGAAGGTACCGTTCTTTATCTCGTTAAGCTGCTTCTCAACATTCATGTCCATGATCTTAAGTGCTGAAGTAAGGACAACATTACCGCTTCCCTTAACACCATCGTCAAACTGATCTACATCACAACCAATGAAGTAAACATCATTTGCTTCCTTAACTGCCGTAAGAACACCGTTACCCGAACTGCCGGCCGCAGTAAAGATAACGTCAACGCCCTGGCCGATAAGTGCTTCGCCTACAATCTTACCCGTGGATTCATCGCCAAAATCACCCACATAGTTACCACCTACATTGGCTCCCGTAACATCAGTTCCTGCATAGGATGCGATCTCAACTATCTCAGCATCGGCTCCGCAGTTCTTGTTGGCGTAATTAACACCCGATTCAAATCCCCACTGATAATTAACGTTGGAAGGATAAGCAATCCCGTTTACGACTGCAACCTTACCGGTCTTAGTCTCCAATGCAGCTGCCATACCTGCACAGAAACCGCTCTCCTGCTCCTTAAACTGCATTGCGTAAACATTGTCAAATTCAGCCTCGTTGCCATCCGCATCAGTAGGATAAGAATCAACAAGAATGAATTTAACATCCGGATTCTCATTAGCCAGTGTACCGATACCTGCAAACTGGAAACCGCAGCAAACAATAACGTCGTAATCAGCCACTATATCGGCAACAGCCTTAATTGCGGCTGCCACATCACCGGACTCCTCCTTAATAGGGGTAACCGAAGCATCGGGATTATTTGCAATAAATGCCTGAATACCCTCATAATTGTTCTGATTAAAAGATCCGTCATCAACACCTGAGAGCGAGCTTACGATAGCGACCTTTAATCCGCTTCCCGAACCGGTCCCACTTTTATCAGCGCCGCATCCTGCAAGTAGCAAAGCTACCATTACCAGTGTCAGCATTATACTTAATATTCTCTTTCTCATATATACCTCCCAAATAAATGTATTTCAAGTCGTATTTTAGCATATAGATAACACACAAACAAGATTACAAATTCAGTAAAGGCAGGTGAACCCCTAACCCCGTCCCCCAGGTCCATTCTTCAGGTCCATCAGACTTCCCCGGGTTATGATACCGGATCCGTACTTATCACGCAGGGAATCAACTGCTTTATCAAGTTTCTGCCCTTTTTCCTTTTTTAACTGTTCTTCTTCCCGGAACATTGTCATCTGTACGGGCTCACTTCCATCGGAAAGATCGGTCAATTCGATTCCCATCAGCCTAAGCGGCCTTTTATCCTTCCACAGTTCCCCAAGGAGCTCTTTAGCTACTTCATAGATTTCCCCGCTGACATCAGTGGCTTCTCTTAACTTTCGCTGATGAGAACGTGTCTTAAAATCAAGATATCTGATCTTTACCGCTACACAGCAGGCTTTTACCCTATCCTTACGCATATGGGAAGTAACACTGTCGGCAAGCGCCAGAAGTATCCGGTAAGCCTGTTCTGTAGAAACAACATCATCTTCGAGAGTAACTTCATTGCTGTAGCCTTTCGGATCATCCGGCTGTTCTTTTACCGGTGAATCATCCAGTCCATTGGCATATCTGTATGCCTGAGTACCCATCTTATCACCGAACTGATCTTTGAGGTATTTAAGGTCGGTGCCTGCCAGCTCACCTATCGTCTTTATTCCGATTTCATTAAGTTTTTTCGCCGTGGAATTGCCCACAAACAAAAGATCACCAACAGGAAGAGGCCACATTTTCTCCGGTATCTCCTCCGGAAATAAAGTATGAACCTTATCAGGCTTTTCAAAAT
Organism: Lachnospiraceae bacterium; assembly: GCA_024691125.1. Lineage (GTDB taxonomy): Bacteria > Bacillota > Clostridia > Lachnospirales > Lachnospiraceae > UBA2868. The sequence goes on from JAILNV010000138.1 coordinate 7,957, forward strand.
CACTGGCCATTTTGGCACAGAGCTTATTCCTGCCTATACCTACATTAACCGTAAATCCCAGTTCATTTTTGATACGATCCTTAAGCTCATATGCAGTAGCAATAGGATCAGGATATATAAGTTTCGTACCGCTCATATCCATGAAACATTCATCAATGGAAAATTCTTCTACAGCAGGAGCATATTCCCGGCAAATATCCTTAAAAGCTTTGGAACAGGCTTTATAAAGCCTGAAATCAGACTGTACAACCACCAATCCGGGGCATTTCTTAAGTGCGGTTGAGACCGGTTCCCCCGTTATTATGTTGTATTTTTTCGCAGGGATGGATTTTGCCACAACCACTGAACGGCGCGAATCGGGCGAACCTCCCACACACGACGGTATGAGACGCAGGTCTTCTCCTCCATTCTTTACCCTTCTTGTTGCTTCCCAGGAAAGGAATGCACTATTTACATCTACATGAAATATAAGACGATCCATAATTTTCCCGTATTTCCGGCGTCTATACAAAAATCACCGGCTGCCCGTTCCTTACAACAGGTATCTTCCTTTGCTCTTGTGAGGTTATCATTTCTCTTCTGCTCATTATAGCATAATCTGCTAAGATACCGATACCATCCTGCATCCCGCTTTTGCCCTAACCCCATCTCCCAGGTCCATTCCCCATATTGTAAACCTCAATATTAAGTGCTAAAATATCGATATGAACACTTATAAATTCAAAACAGAAGAATTATTCATAATGGGAAAGAACGGTAAAAAAATAGCCGTTAAAATTTATCTACCCCTTAGGGAAGAGCATAAATACCCTGCGGTGATATTTTCACATGGTTTTGGCGGTAATTACAGATGTCTTGAGCATCATGGAGAAACAATAGCAGGCAGAGGTATCATATGCTTCTTTTTTGATTTCTGCGGCGGCGGCATGGAATCTTTAAGTGACGGAAATATGCAGGAAATGACGGTTATGACCGAAGTATCCGATCTGTTAGAGATGTATGAATATGTATCCTCCCGCGAATATGTTGATGCAAATAATATATTTCTTATAGGAGAAAGTCAGGGCGGATTTGTATCCGCATATGTTGCCGCAATCCTTAAAGAGAAAATAAAGAGCCTTATCCTTTGGTATCCGGCTTTCGTTATTCCGGATGATTCTGTCAAAAGACTTGCTTGTGGAGATAATAAAGTCTTTGGAATAGAACTTTCACCGGAATATGATAAAGCCGCAGCCCGAATCGATATCTACGCAAAAATAAAAGATTATAGCGGTCCGGTATATATTATTCACGGAGATCTGGATGATGTGGTTCCCATAGAATACTCAATAAGAGCAAATGATACATATGCCAATTCCGATTTACTGACCATACACGGGGCCGGTCACGGATTCGAAGGACAGGACAGCGTAATGGTAATAGAAAAATCAATTGATTTTATTATAAAATGTCACTGACTTACGTCAGTGACATTTTAATTTTTTAAATAAATCAGGATTCAGTTTTAGCATTTCCGTTAACCTGAACGCTCATTCCGTCACCTGTTAAATTTACATTTCTGTTGACCTTGGCGTCATAAGTTCCGGCTTTCATAATTTCCGTGAAATCCACACCTGTTGCTTCACTCATGGTATCAAATACCTGTTTCATCACTATCGGCATATTTCCGGAAATCTGACCGGCTCCGTTTGAACCGTCACCGGTCCCATATATATTGATCTTATCGATCTGCGAAAGAGGTTTAGCAATCTCGGCAGCCATCTGAGGCATTATTTTGATCATCATCTCAGCCATGGCAGCTCCGTTATACTTCTTGTATGCCTCAGCCTTCTTCTCCATCGCTTCCGCTTCGGCAAGACCCTTGGCCTTTATCGCTTCCGCTTCGGCAAGACCCTTAGCTGCTATACCGGCGGCTTCGGCATCATATTTAGCCTTGATTCCCGCAGCTTCCTGCTCGGCAGCATATTTCTGAGCCTCTGCCTGAGCCTTCTTGGCTTCGGCATTCTTCTCCTGCTCGTACTTCTCGGCTTCGGCATTTCTCTGACGTTTTATAAGCTCCGCTTCGGCTGCTTTCTGAGCCCGGTATTTTTCGGCATCCGCCTGTTTTTCAATCTGAGCGGCAAGTTCCTGCTGTTTTACATCAACCTCCCGCTGTTTAAGTTCAGCCTCTCGTTCTGCCTTGGCGATCTGAGCGTTAACCGTTGCCGTCTGAATCGATTTCTCCTGCTCCTGTTTCTGAATCTCATACGCCGCATCCGCTTCGGCATTTTTGGTATCGGCTTCTTTCTTAAGCTCTGCCTGTTTAATGGCAAGGGCATTATTCTTCTCGGCAATCTCTGTCTGTGCAAGTACCCTTGCATCATTAGCCGCCTTATCCGCTTCGGCCTGTGCTATGGCCACGTCCCTGTCTGCCTGTGCTTTGGCTATGGCTGCATCCTTCTTGATCTTGGCAGTATTATCCATACCCAGATCACTTATAAGACCATTCTCATCGGTGACATTCTGAATATTACAGGACAGAATCTCGATCCCCAGTTTATTCATATCTCTTGAAGCCTTTTCCATAACCTGATCGGAGAAGGAATCCCTGTCGGTATTAATAGTCTTAAGCGCCAGTGTACCGATGATCTCTCGCATATTACCCTGAAGGGAATCCTGAAGATCCTGAGTTATCTGTTCGGATGTTTTATTAAGAAAGTTCTTGGCTGCAAGCTGAATGGCTTCCGTATCAGTCCCTATCCTTACCTTAGCTACCGCATCCACATTAACATTGATAAAATCATTCGTGGGAACCGATTGTTCCGTTTTGATATCAACCGTCATCTGCCCAAGATACAGACGGTCAACTCTTTCAAGAAAAGGTATCTTAATACCTGCCCGGCCGATAAGAATGCGAGGTTTCGCACGAAGCCCCGATATGATATACGCCTTATCCGGCGGAGCCTTAACATATCCGGCTGCAATAACAATAATCAAAATAATTATAACAACAATAGTGATCACGTTGGTAAAACCCATAATATCCTCCTTTTCCGATGGACATTTATCCATCACTCCTCATTTGATAAAATTATAATATCATAGGTGTATATAAAAAAAAAATAACTGTATTTGAAAATTAAATACAGTTATCTTGCGCTTTTCGAAAACCTGTAACTCTTACAAGGATATCGTTATATCAGTCTTGATCGTTGGTGTATGCAGTTTAAACGAAAAGCGGTACCTGCTTAAATTCATCCACCTCAACAAGGCCGGTAGTGGTCATCTTAAGATGCGGAATGACCGCAAGTGAGACAAATGCCATATTCATAAACGGCTCCACGCCTTCATTGGCACCAAGGCTTAGTGCTGCTTTACGTATATCAGCGTTGAGCCTTGCCGTCTCATACACATCCTTATCCGACATAAGACCTGCTATGGGCAGGGGCATAATACCCAGAACCTTGCCATCAGAGACAACTGCATTACCACCCCGGTGTTTTCTGATCTCATTGGCAGCGAGAGCCATATCTTCGTCATTAGTTCCAATAACTATCAGGTTATGACTGTCATGAGATACACTTGAGGCTATTGCACCCTTCTTAAGCCCGATACCCTTTATATAACCAATTCCGATATGGCCGGTATTACAATGTCTTTCGATCACAGCGAGCTTAAGGATATCTCTTTCAATATCTATACCGCTGTTTTTATTAATGTCTATACTGTCTATTTCCTGTTCCGTGATTATCTGACCGGGGAGCACCTTTATTATACGGGCCATGGATTTACCCAAAGCCTGTACCGCAAAGCTTTCCGGTGATAGTTCCCTTAGATTAAAGGAATTACATACCTTATCCAGGAGTGCTTTGTCAACTGTAGGGATTTTATAACTTAACACCTTTCCGGACTCCACAACCTTCTTTCCTTTTATGAAAACATCGATTATGTTAAGCTCCTTCAGATTATCGGCAATGACCATATCAGCTGTATATCCGGGGGCTATCGCTCCAAGATACGGAATATTAAACCTTTCAGCCGCTTGGATCGTTGCCATACGGATAGCGGTAATCGGTGATTTACCAAGGCCTGCAGCCTTCTTAATGATCCCGTCTATATGTCCTTCGCTTATCAGATCAGCCGGGTGCTTGTCATCAGTTACAAGAAGACATCTTCTGCTGTAAGGTTCATCAAAAGCAAATGCCAGACCTTCAAGATTTTTTGCCGCAGTTCCTTCTCTTATCATCAGCCACTGTCCCTTACGTATTCTCTCCATACCTTCTTCCCGGCCCGAACACTCATGATCGGAAGAAACTCCCTTTGATATATATGTATCCAGGTCCCTGCCTGATAAAAGAGGCGCATGCCCGTCCACAACCTTACCTGCACACAGAGCATCTTCTATCTTCTTTAATACTTCCTTATCTCCGGTTAACACTCCGGGATAATTCATCATCTCGGCAAGACCCAGAACCCGGTCACTATTATATAACGGAAGTATATCCTCACCCTTAAGAACAGCTCCGGTTTCATCAAACATAGTTGCCGGAACACAGGACGATGCCATGATATATACATTCATTGGCAGTCCTTCGCTTGCCTCAAGCATATAATTTATACCGTCTATGCCGGACACATTGGCAATCTCATGCGGATCCGCCACAATGGTTGTTGTACCGTGCAGCAAACATATCTCAGCCATTCCGGCAGGAGTAAGCATAGTACTTTCAATATGTATATGACCATCAATAAAACCCGGACATACCAGTTTACCTGCCAGGTCTACCACCTTATCGGCATCCCCGTCCTCATAATGATCCAGACCGATTATCTTTTCACCCTCGATCAGAACATCAACCTTTTCAACTGTATCGGTAAATACATTTACAACATTTCCGTTTTTAAATAATGTTTTCATAAACCAATTCCTTCATTTAGCATTAAGTATACTTCTCTTTCTTACATATAGTCCTTAACGTTGAAGGTCTCATCCGTTCGCTCTTCATTGGGAGTTATTCCCTCAACAAATTCCGTAACGTATGTATCACCCGAAGTACGATCTATATAATAACGGACAATTGCAGCTGTATATGAACGATATAAAACCACTACTTCGTTTTCATCTCCCGAACCTATCTCCCAATATACTTCATACTCACCCGAATCAACCATTTCCTTTAGATCGGGATTGTTCTTATAGCAGTAGTTCTTAATTGCGGCAAGAGCGGCTTCATCCGTTATTTTATTGTCTTCTTCCGAAACATCGGTTAGTTCATCCCCTTCATCCATGACCGTTGTATTATTATCTCCTTCAGCCGTAGCGGTGGGCATATCGTTTTTTTCCTCGAAGCTTATCACAGGTGTTTCATCGGCAGTCCCGTCAACAGGTGCATTATCCTTTTGCGTACCGCAACCCGTCAATGCCAGTCCGAAAACCAGCAGAATACATGTTTTTTTGAATTTTTTCATAATTCTCTCCCTTATTTATATTTATATTTATTCTAACTATTATAATTCACTTGCACTTTATTGTGAAGCCTCACACCACTAAAGGACAATGTAGATCCGATTTTCACGGAACCGATGGAAATCATCATTTTCGTATGATATACTGACGATATGTACTACAATATTTCATTTGATATAGCGGCAATTCTTATATTAATAGTTCTCGCAGTCGGAATGAATACCGTACTGTATACGGATACACACGGGCATAAGCTGGTGTGTACTTATATTTACTCTGTTCTGCTGGTTTCTGTTCTGGATATGATAACAGCATATACCATCTGTTACGGAAATATGGTTCCCGACGCCCTTAACCTCATCTTAAATACTCTTTATCAATACTCATCAATATTATGTGTTGCCGTGGCCATGAGAACCATTCTTAATTACTATCCGAGTTCAGGCAGAAATTCCATGATCATAAACAGGAGCATACTGCTGCTTCTTACTGCCATCGTAACACTCAATCTGTTTACGGGCTGGATGTTCCGGTTCGAAAACGGAGAATATATCCATAATAAATTATACTACATTTCATATGTGCTGTTACTTGTTATTGTTTTTCATACACTTTATGTTGTACTTAAAAACCGGAGTGACAGACCGGCGACCATTTCAAGGATCATCATATTGTTTCTGTTTTTACCCACTATTTTTACCGTTATACAGATGATTTTTAAAAATATTCTCCTTATAGCCTTCGGAGAAGCATTTTCAGCCTTAATAATGCTTTTTGCACTTGAGACCCCCGATTACCGCAAGCTTATGAAAACCATGAATGAACTTGAAATAGCCCGTGAAGAAGCAAATAACGCTAACATGAGTAAAAGTGATTTTCTTGCAAGCATGTCTCACGAGATAAGAACTCCCATAAACGGAATACTCGGCATGAACACAATGATCCTGCGCGACAGCGAAGATCCCCGGATTATCGAATATGCCGAAAATATCCGTCTCTCCGGAAATACACTGCTTTCCATAATCAATGATATACTTGATCTTACCAAGATAGAATCGGGAAAGATGGAACTGGTTCCGGACAACTATGATCTTTTTTCGATCATGAACGATTGTTATCAGATGAACCGGATGCGGGCAACCGATAAGGGGCTTGCCTTCACAATTGAAAACGATCCCGATATGCCGTCCGAATATTTCGGTGATGAGGTGAGGATCCGACAGATTATGAACAATCTCATATCCAACGGTATAAAATATACCCATAAGGGATCGGTTAAAATGAAGATAGGTTTTAAAGAAAACGGCGAAATACAAAATGCCGATACGGAAGAATACGGAACTCTGATAATTTCTGTCATAGATACCGGTATAGGAATAAAAAAGGAAGACCTTGGCAGCCTCTTTAAAAGCTTCGGAAGACTTGAACAGAGCCGAAACAGAAATATCGAAGGAACCGGTCTCGGACTTCATATCACACATGAGCTCGTTTATATGATGAAGGGTACGATCAATGTGGAAAGCGAATATAATACCGGCTCTGCTTTCACCGTAACTATCCCTCAAAAAATCGTGAACCGCACCCCCGTTGGTGCTTTTGACTTAAGGCTTAATGAACACGTAAACATCGTCACCGGCATAGCCGGCTCCTTTAAAGCACCCGGCAAAAGGATACTTGTGGTAGATGATGTTAAGGTAAATATTCTTGTATTTAAAGGGCTTCTCAAAGGAACGGAATTAACAATAGACAGTGCCACCTCCGGACCGGAAGCGTTGGAAATGTCCGCCAATACAAAATACGATATTATTTTTATGGATCATCTTATGCCTAAAATGGACGGCATTGAAACCTTCCACAAGATAAGGGACAATGAAAATAACATTAACAGGAACACACCTGTAGTAGTTCTGACCGCCAATGCCATCGTAGGGATGAAGTCAACTTATCTTGAAGAAGGTTTTACCGAATACATCAGCAAGCCTGTTGATCAGAAGGAATTGCTTACGGTTACCGAAAAATTGTTAGATCAAGTCTTATAGGCAATCGCTCCGCATTCTAGAATTCCAGACTTCCCGAGCATATCAGTCCGCCCGATTTACGATCGTACAGAAGAATATTGTCCCCGTCTATACTTATTTTTGCAGTGGATCCTATGGGGAAAGTCACTCCTCCGAACACCACCGATGTAAGCAGATATCCTGAAGTTTCAAGCTTCAGGGTGGATTCCATACCGGTGGGCATTGCTCCGTAAACCTTTGTATCGATCACTCCCCTATCATCTATCTTTATAAATTCGGGTCTGATACCGAGGATATAATCTTCATCACCGAATTCAGATCTGTTATTATCGTTTTCATCCTCATCAACCTTCTGGATCCTTGGTCTGAAGACTTCGTCTTTATTACTCTTTTCCGTAACTCCTATTGCGGATAACCTCCTGCGGTCTTCATTGATCCGTTCCTCGGTTTCCCTGTTCCTTTTCTTCTGCCAGTCCTGCATATCGAATTTTTCATTGGGAATAAACCTGACACTCCTGT
>JAILNV010000134.1 GCA_024691125.1 Lachnospiraceae bacterium
ATCTATACCTGAACTGTACCTGCCGCATCTTCTGAAATGATACCGGATATCCTTTCTTATATCCGTGTGTTTGCTGTAGCGGTACTGTTTTCTTTTGATGGTATGATCATATCATACAGAAAGTCATAAAAGCGTCACACAATCCCGGACTTTACAAAATCGGAATTGAGTCCAATAATAGAACGAAGAAAAATAGGTGTGCAGATTGCTTTGTTTGGGATTATATGTAGATATGAAAAAAAGATGGATAATAAGAGCAGCGAATTTCTAGAATGCCTGTTCCGTTGACGATCATAAGAGCGGAAGAAAAGGAGTATGAAATAATCAGCAAAATCAAAAGTCCTGTAGCGGAAGCTTTGGAAAAGAGCCTTGAAAAGGAACTCAGACGAAAGAATTGTAAGGTGATAAAGTGAAGTTATGATGAACTGTCTGCAGATATCATCACTAATCTTGATTTTGCAAGAGCCAATATAAAATCCAACATATATGATCAGGCAGTTCTGGAAGGTGTTGCTACAACATTTCCGCAAACCGAAGAGATTATTGAAAACGGTACCGTTCATGGAATGACCGCCGATGATGTGCAAAAGATTCTAAACCTTACCGCGACTTATATCATAGCCGGTGTAAATAAGATGATTTATGGGCTGGTAGAAGAGCCGGATCCACCTTTGGCGGTGTAGTTAGGAACATTAATATTCGCGTTTTTTGACATACGTGAAACGGCAAAGTATATCAATGCGCCGATCGCAAATCCCGTAGTATTAAGGAGAATGTCATCTATATCTGAACAGTGGTCGGAAAACGGCAGCTGTGATATTTCGATGAGCAGCGAAAAAGCAGTTCCGGCAAGTAAGGTATTCTGGAAATTATTTAATTTCTTAAAGCAGACAGGCCAAACTATCCCTACCGGAATGAACATGGTAATGTTTCCGACAATATTTACTTTCCATCCGTCGTATCTTTCCCAAATAAATGTAAAAGGTTTTATGTTCGTCCAAAACGGAAAAACTCTGTTTTTGTCAAAGGTCAGAGTTCCTATGTGTCCGTCCACTTGATGAAGCGGGAAATAAACCATTCTGCATATAACAACAATGCATACATAAACCATGAGAAGTTTAAGTTCACGCTTTAAAGTGAATTTCTTATTAATGGTACAGACAATGATTCTGGATATTATCCAAATTAGGGTTATAAAGCAGATCATGTGCCAATATGTTATCGTGATCATTTCTTTTTCTCTTCTGAATTCTAACGTATCACACTTGTGACTCCACACGGTGTATTATATTATGAATATTGTCATAAAACAATGGCAGTTCTTTTTTTATACAAAAAACACAAAAGCCAGACTACGATAAGTCTGGTTTTTGAGGTAAAATATATTTATGTTACTAAACAATATCTTAAATGGAGATTATACAGGAATCTACGTATATCATCAATTAAAACTTCCGGTCCTGTGGATCGGAGAAGACACCGTAGAAAGGGTACTTTCATGAGTGAAACAAGGAAGCCGATAATCGAAACAATCACGGGAAAGTGTACCGCCGGAGAAGCCGGGGGGCAGTACCTGTCAGGTAACCATTGACGGCCTGGGGAAAAAGAACGACGTGACCCGCCGCCTGGCAGGGGGCGGTCCCACTTTCGAGCGGATTACCGATAACCTGAGAAAGAATATAAAGGACAAGGTTGCCCATATTGTTCAGGGCAGTTACCTTCAAGAACGAGGATAGTACCATAAAATATTCTTTTTTTTCGGTGACTTGCTTATGTTAGAATGAGGAAAAGATGATTCGAGGAGGATGCGTATGGATGCAAGGGTGTACTTGGAAATACTGCACGTTGCAGAAAGGTTGAAGGATACACCACGTCACTGCACGACTACAAAGGGGAGAACAGAAAGCGTAGCTGAGCATAGTTGGAGAATATCATTAATGGCTTTCCTGCTTAAACATGAGTTTACGGATGTAGACATTGATAAGGTTGTTGATATGTGTCTGATCCATGATCTTGGGGAATGCTTTACAGGAGATATTCCGACTTTTGTAAAAACAGCTTCAGATAGGGAAGTGGAAGATTCACTGCTTGATCAGTGGGTTAAGTCACTTCCGAAGGAATTATCTGAGGATATTTCTGCATTATATAAGGAGATGGATGCCCAGGATACAAAAGAGGCAAAGATTTATAAGTCGCTGGATAAACTGGAGGCGCTGATACAGCATAATGAATCGCCCCTCAATACATGGGCAGATAATGAATTCGACCTTAACAAGACATACGCATTCGATACTGTGGCTTTCTCGGAATGGCTGACAGATTTGAGAAAAGAAATTCTTAATGACACTCTTGAAAAGATTGATCGAGAAAGCAAATCATAACGATAAGTATTTTTGCTAACAAAATGTAACAAAAAGCAATTAAGCAAGATCAAGGAATTATCAGTCAACACGGTTGGCTTTGCACTAATGAAGGGCTTACCGAACGTAGTGAGGTAAGGCTTCCTTTTATGTTACGGCGGCTAGCTTCTTTTTTTATGTTTATAATGCTATAATGTTAAACAGGGTTGGTATAATTGATATGTGAAAGAAATCAGGAGATATAAACGGTGAGTGAGAGGTTACAGATTCTGTTTATGCAGACTCGTTTGGTGAGGGCTGCATCGGAGGAATGGCATATGACACTGAGTGAGGTAAATGAGCTGTTTGAAAAGTATGGCATATACCGGTATATTTCAGATTGCTGGGGAATCTTTCATGTTGAGGGTGATATGGCTGTGCTATACGATATAAGGAATTATCTGCGAAGCAAAGAGGTGGCTGTATGATAGAAGAATTACACGATGGTATGATGCTTTATCATGGAAGCTACTGTGAAGTCCGTAATCCTGATTTGGAAATGTGTGCACGATATAAAGATTTTGGACGTGGATTTTATCTGACGACGGATGCTGAACAGGCACGGCAATTTGCATTGATATCTACAAGAAAAGCAAAAGTTAACGGAATAGTGGATGCGGGGCAGGGATATGGGATAGTTTCCAACTTTAAATATACAGAACGGAATCGGATTTCGGTCAAGATTTTTCCGGAGGCCGATGCATCGTGGCTGCATTGTATAGTTGGGCATAGAAAGAAGAATACGTTTGAAAATGTTTTAAAATCATTGGAACAATATGATGTAATCGGAGGGAAGATAGCAAATGATGCTACGAACGCAACAATTCTGACGTATATGTCCGGAACGTTGGGTGAAGTTGGATCGGAGAGGTCTGATGAGATATGTATAAGCCTGCTCCTTCCTGAGCGTCTGAAGGATCAATACTGTTTTCGGACAGAGAAAGCATTTGGTCAACTTGAATTCGAAGAGAGTGTGCAGGTATGGATGTAAATAATGTGGAAAGAATAAATGCCTCTATCGATCTGTTACTTGCAATGGTTGCAGAAGAGGTTGCGGAGCAGGAAGGTAAGGAACCGGATGAGGTTCTGCCGGAACTGCTGGCTTCGAAAACTGCAGAGTTACTATATAATGAAGAAAGTAAACTCTGGTGGGATGGCCCGTCTGCGATTGCGGATGCATATTATAAGGAGAAGAATCAAGTATAGTTGTATATGGAATTTGGAGAAGGGGAATGATACATAACTACTGTTAAAAGTATTTGATATATGGAACTTTTATACAATCGAATGATATTTTAAAGGATGGTTCGCAAAAAACCGACCGATCAGTGACATTTCTGTGACGGTCAGTGAAATGGGGGACGGTTCCCCGGTTCATTTAGGATAAGCAAGTATAAAACAGGCCGATTTCCTTATGCGAACGGTCTGTTTTTGTATCTTCGCACGTGATAAAATGTAAACATGTATTATATACATGATAACTGTAGCAGGTTGCAGTCAGCTGATATAGAAGGAGAGACTTGAGATAGTCGGTAAATGAAATGATAGATGAAATCAGTATCAGGGAGGACTTGGTAAAGCTTGTAAATGAAATAGGATTCCTACCTTTCTTTTCCGGCAGGATAGAAGGCTTTTCTCTCGAAGAGAACATTTCGTATGATGCATGGTACCGGGGACGGTGGAGTGGCAAGATACACTGGGATGCATGGGACTGGAAAGGACAGATACTCCGGAATAAAGAGCTTATCTATGGAAAGTTTTTTGAGAAGAAGGCCGGATTTATATGTTTGAAGCTGTGGCCTGACTTCTGTAATTATCGTCGGGATGGATATGATTTTGATGCCAGATTTGATGATGGTCTTGCATCATATAAAGATAAAGGGATTGTGGACTATATCACTGGTGCAGGGGCTACGCTGACCAGGGATATCAAGGATAACCTCAATTATAAGAAGGACGGGAATAAGGGATTTGAAACAGTGATCACCAGACTTCAGATGGAGACCTATGTTGTTCCGGTGAACTATGAATACAGTAAACGTAAAAATGGCGACGAATATGGATGGGGCAACTGCCGATATGATATTGCCGAGAATTATTGGGGCGATAAGCTGTGCAGGTCAGCGTATAAAAGAAACCCGGAGGAATCTTTGGACAGGATTATTAAGCATATCAGAAAAGTATTGCCAAAGATGGATGAGGACGGGCTTAGAGCCTTTCTTAAGGGATGAAAGGATATGTGCTACCTTTGATATCTTGCAAGATTCCTTAGTATTATGTTAGTATTCCTGTTTATAAATGACGCTATTTTAATAACCTGTTTTGTAGCATAGCAAGATATGACGCCGTTGTTGTATCTTTCCTGTCGTAGCCAAGTGCTTCAAGCATCTCCCATAACCGATCAAGGGCAACATTCTTAGTGTCCCTGTTGGTTATGGTCTCAAGTTCAAGAAAATCACCAAGTCCTTCAACCTTGTCAAGGCATG
>JAILNV010000146.1 GCA_024691125.1 Lachnospiraceae bacterium
CCTCCGTTACCTACCCTGACCTTCTCCGGGTGTTTTACAACCGCAAGCTTCAGCCTGTCTTTTAATGTATATGGCTTCACAAACGGACCGTTAACCCATGGAGCTCCCCAATAATCGTATGACTTTTCTCTGGATACGGAAAGGAATTCTTCAAGAGTATGTTCTGTATTAAGTATATATGTATCCGTCTGTGCTATCAGCATATACTCATATTCGAGGAATTGCCTGTAGAATCTGTCAGACAGCAGAAGACGGCTGTAGGTCTTGTTCGACTTAAAATACTTCTTACCGAACGGTTTGAAATGAACATTATCTTTAAACAGTCCGGAAACCGATCCTTCTGCCCTGCTCTTCACATCACTCTCAAAAACACTCATGATGATCTCTTCATAAGCGGATATATCCATAAGAAAAGGATGTATAAAAAACGTATCATAATTCTTAAGAACAGTCAGATTCCTGCTTATGGATTTAATCTCACTGTCCGTAGGCTCTGTATTATATATGGGAATAATTATACAGCAATCCTTCATGATCGGGTCCCTCACTGTAATTTTCTGCCGGTTTCTGTTTCAGATGTTTACTGTTTCCGGCAAACATTTCTGTTAGCATTTATACTGCCGTCTGTTTTACGGTCTTCCTGCCTGCCAGTTCTCTATATCCTTAATAAGCTGACGGGTTCTTACCTTCGCCCCCTCTTCATCAAGGTGGAATTTCGTGTCATAAAACAGATCATACGGTATGAAATAATCCGTAAAATGTGAGATCACATCGCAGTCCATTCTTTCCCTTAGCGTTTTCTCGAATTCATCATACAAGGATGGCTCGGGAGTGAACTCTCCGTATCCGATAGGATATCCGGCAATAAGCAGCGTGGCACCGCAGCTCTCTATATACTCATTGAGACCATTTATTCTGTTTACACAGGTATCGTTGACTGACGGAACCTCAACACTTCCGGGATAGAACATGAATGTATCATCACCCTCCAGCCTGCGCACATTATCACCGTATTTGTTGAATGCACTTCTCGAATAGCAGGTGGTCTCTTCGGGCGTATTATCATCCTCTTTTGTACATTTATACATTATACAGTCCTTGAAATAATCGGGATATGCCTTGGCAATACCGTACAGATCCTTTAAACGAATAAGCTTCCACAGATCTCTGTGCTTCTCTACTGTTATAAGAGCAAGCGACGGATCCTCTATTGTATCGTCATCCGCATATGTATGCAGGCTGAGTATCACAATATCCCCTTCATTAAGCCTGCCCAGTCTGACCATATTTTCATTAAAGGCACTTCCCAGCCCTCCGTGCAGACCCATGTTCACGACTTCCATGCCTGTTGCTTCCGAAAGCATTTCCGAATCCATGCCAAATGCAAGGTTCGAATTACCTATCAGCACTATCTTTGAACCGGTTAAAGTTCTGAACCTTTCGGTCTTGTCAAGTATCGATGCCTGATAGTTGCCAAGATGCTGATTCCCGAGCAGAAAAAAGTCGATGAGAACTATGATCACAGCGGACAATATGAATAATCCTGAAAATATAATAATATTTTTTATAAACTTCTTCATAACAATATCCTTAAAATGGTCAGACTGTTTATTGTTAAGGACTGCCTTCGCATCGCAAGCTTTAAGTTCATATTTTAAAACATATGTGCTGTCCTGAATAGTTACCTAAAATTGAAAATACACAAATTCCGATGTATTTACGGGAGGCATGAAGGCAAGTATCACCCATATCGTCAACAGATAAACCGTCCATCTTACCACCGGCTTTCTTGCGGATATCCACTTAATAACATCAGTCTTAAGGGAAGCATAATCAAATATCAATAGTATGATGATAAAGAAAATACAGTAAAAGCTCTCCGGCTTGTCAAAGCCCAATGCTGTCTGCTTAAACTGCGAAGGATATCTTAAACACATAATAAATTTCTTAATATACAGAAGTGCCGCTGCGACTGTATCAGCCCTGAAGAATACCAAAGAGAAATTCCAAAAGGCAAACACGCACAAACATGATACGATCTTTCCGATCCCTCTATACTCTTTCCTACCGAAGAGCTTCTCTTCTATGGTCTGGCCCGCTCCGTTTATACCGCCCCATAACACATAGGTCCATGCAGCCCCATGCCATAGACCGCTCAACAAAAATGTGATCACAAGATTCACATTTCTTCTAAGCTTCGAGCACCTGCTTCCTCCGAGTGGAATATAAACATAATCCCTGAACCAGGTGGATAATGATATGTGCCATCTTGTCCACACCTCTCTTATGGAGTGAGAAAAATACGGACTGTTGAAATTAGGCATCAGCTTTATTCCCAAAAGTCTCGCGCTACCTATGGCTATATCCGAGTATCCCGAAAAATCACAATAGATCTGAAATGAAAAAAATATTATCGAGAGAAACAGATCCAGTCCCGTACAGCCTTCTATAGAAGCAAAGGCCTGATCCACATAGCCGGCCGTGACATCCGCGATAACAAGCTTTTTAAAGAATCCCCATGCCATAAGCTTAAGACCGTACGTTGCTTCTTCATAGTCAAAGCTCTTCTCACTTGTTATCTGTGGGAGAAGATTATCCGTTCTTTCAATGGGTCCTGCAACCAGCTGCGGGAAGAAGGAAATGAAGGCTGCATATACTCCGAAATTCCTGCACGCTTTGGTCTTACCCCTATAAACGTCAATAACATAACTTAGAGTCTGAAACGTATAGAAAGATATTCCGACGGGAAGTATCAGCTTCAGGGTTACCGGATGCAGCTGAATGGAGAACTTTTGAAGTATCCCGATAACCGTGGTTGAAAAGAAATTAAAGTATTTAAAAATAAAGAGTATCCCGAGGCATATGATCAAAGCTGCTGTCAAAACGGTTTTCTTTCTTTTCAAAGATTCGGTTCCTTCTACCATTATTGCCGCCAGGTATGAAACACCTGTAGTCAGGAGAATCAGGACTACATATTTGGGATTCCAGCTCATATAGAAATAATAGCTGGAAATAAGCAGCAGTATCCATCTGTATTTATTGGGAATCATCCAGTATATAATAAAGACAACCGGCAGGAAAATCCCGTAGGCCAATGAATTAAAAAGCATCTTTTACTTGTCCTTTCACCCTGACTAAAGCTGATTGTAGCAAATCCTATGGGTAATGGCAAGGGGACGCCAGGCTTATTCGTTACGCTTC
>JAILNV010000147.1 GCA_024691125.1 Lachnospiraceae bacterium
CCAGCTCCTTGAGAGATTTTATATTGGAGATCTGTGCGATAAGGCTCTTATATCAGGTCTTACACAGATCAAGCTGGGGAATCAATATGTTTTTAAGACCGAGAAAAGCTGTTACAGTAAACATATCAGTATAGTATCTGAGCGCAAGCTTAATGATAATGAAAAATCACATGCATTTGCGGATGACAGGAACAGGGCAGCACAGTCAGACGGGATCCTGACGCAGCTTCAGACAAGATACAGAAGGGCATCGGATGTTAGGTTCTACGATGAATTATTGGAGGAGTGGGATGGATAGGACACCTACAAACGTTGGATATTGCGATATGTGCGCAAGGCTTTTCGTGCGGGCTAACAGTAAAGGATATTCGTCTTATGATTTTGGGAAAAATTAATGAATTCCGAGCTTGCCGAACATCTTTTCAATAAGTGTGATAACGCATTGTGGCTTGGAGAATCATATGTGATGTCAAGCCTTGAGCATGAGATGGATATTGAGCAGGGGATTACTCTTCCGGATGATTTAATGTACTGGGCGGGTTATCTCTATCGTGTCTGGAGTCTTACATATGATGACAGACCTAATGTCATATATGAGCGGGCTCCCATGGAAATACTGGCGCAAATGTTCACAGGCCTTCATGTTATGTCGTATGAGATGGCTATCGAGGATCTTCGCAAATTGAGATAGCTGGCAGGATATGTGAGTTTATAAATGAGTATGTGTAGCTTCCCATGTATCTGCGCGATATACTTCCTTACGATCAGGGCAAAGGAATTGTTTGAAGGACGTGATGAGTGGGAAATTCACAAGACACATACGTATCTTGAGAGGGTAAAGGGGTATGGGAACTTATTTGAATCCGGGTAATGAAGAGGCAGTCGCCGCCGCTCTTGATGTCAGCCATGTCCACGTGACACCTGTGTTATAGAGAAGTATTGCAAAGGGAGATAATTTTTATGAACGATGTGATTGAATTTCTAAAGGATTATATTTGGAAGAACGGATTTGAGAAAATGTCTGATGATCCTTTTGCTGTTTACAAGGATATGGTTAAGGGTGGCAGGAATAAGCAGAGATTTGCTCCAAAGACAGCCAGGCTTGTGATGATTACTCTGATGTCAAAAGCACATGAAATGGCAAGAGAGGGCGCTTCGGCTGATGCGGTTATCAGCCACATCCAGTCCGAGCATTACCTGAACAAGAAGGCTGCGAGAGACATAGCTTTCGTTTATCTTGAACTTTTCAATGATGAAAACAGGAAATCGTGGAACGATGCAAAAGAGATTGGGTTTGAGGAATTCTGTGAGGCGGAGTGGACTGTAGAATGGGACGGAAGCTGTGACTGGCATACAAAGAATGGAGGAAGCTATCCATGCAGTGCTCAGGCAAGCCTTACTTTTATTGTAGAGGATAAAGAGAAGCTGCACAGTCATCTGGCATCGGAACTTAAGTCTAACCCGTTTCTGTCAGCAGATGATATATATGGGATTCTTATGAAACAGATTGAAGACGACCTGGATAATGATATGGACGAGTATTGCAATGCCGATGATTACTATGAACCATATTGGGAAGAGTTTGTGGGAGAGGGGACATACGAATCGGAGAATAAATGGAGGTCATGGGGATTAGAGCCGGTTGAATTTACAGGGTCGGGTGATATAGATTTTGAGCCGTGAATGCCTCGCCTTGCAGCACAGCGGAGTTTCCGGTTTTGCAGGACTGGAGATAAAGAAGCAACAAAAGAACGGGATGTCTGTAAGGAAAACATCTGCTTCATGGATGAGAACAGGTAAGATTGAACCATAATGGTAAAGGGAATGAATATTCCATATCTATTACGATGATGGAAAGAAAGCATACGAGAGGGAGAGGGCAAGTGTGAAATCATGCTTCCGAGATTCGCGGAGATAGTGAACCGATGGGGATGATATGAATAAGGGTTGTTCTCGAAAAAAAATAAGGGAATATATTAGTCCTTTTTCAGATTCATCAACTTTCTGGTATATGTATATAGTCTTTTCTTTTTGTCTTCAGGAAGATCGTAGTAGGACTCTATTATGTATTCAAGCTTCTTATCGTTGCAGGTAACAAGCATTTCGGCACGTGCATCGTTATTGCTTTTTCCGGTGAGGTAATCTACTGATGTTCCAAGGGTGATAGCCATATTTTTTATGACCGAATAAGTGGGGGTTCGATCTCCGTTTTCATATCTTACATAGGAGTTTTGCGCAATTCCCATTTCATAAGCCGCATCCGATTTATTCCATCCCATTGCTTCTCTTTTTTCTTTAAGACGTTCAGTATCAAGAGTGAGTTTCATCTTATTCTCTCCAAACGTATTATAAATATTTTCTATCTAATTATATACTCTTGACGGCAAAATTGAAATATAATAAAAATAATCCCAACGGGAAGCCCAAAGGGATATATATTGGTTTCTTATATATTAAGAGGAGGTTTGGATGATGAACGAAAAAGCATTGAGACAAGAGGATAATACTGAGGTTGATTTTTCGGAATACTTTGATCACATGTATTTTAAATGTATTAACATATGTGGACCGGTTCATTCGGGTAAATCGTTATTTCTAAGTGCTGCGAAGGATTATTGGGATTGTGGTGCCGGCTGTGGCATGGAAGACCATGACGAAATGACGATAATCAAGCGTGACAGACATCCGGTCATATTTATTGACTTTTCTGATTTTTGCGGCACCGGATAAGGTGAATTCAGGGCTTTTATGAGAAAAAAGATGTCGGATCTCTATATTTCCAAGCTGGCAGAGTGTGAAAAGGAGCTCAGGTATTACGATTCGTGGAATGATTATCTGAATGTAATAGAGGGTACAAGCGATGACAGAAGTCTTGCGGATAGTCTCAGGCGTATGGTTCATTATGTAAGGCGAATATACAGAAATGACGGAACCAGCGAACGCCCGATGATACTTATTGATGAAGTGTCACGTCCGCTTCTGTACGGTGCCGGGCATGGATTTGAACAGAAGGTACAGGAGTTTCTGGATGAACTTCTTAACATAGATCATTATGAGTTTACGGCAGGTATCATCACAACATCCTATGCGCCTGTAAATGTGGATGTATGCTATGACCTTAAATTCATTACCAATAAGCCGGTAAACGATGTTGAACCGCTGAGGGAACTTTGTATAAGAAGAGGGATAAAAATCAAAACAGACTATGAGACGGATTGCTATTGGAATCACCGGTATTATTTTGGTACGGAGATCGATCTGCGTTCGTGCTACGAGAATATGATCAAAGAATATGACGGATCGTCACTTGTGAGAAAACCGGATTATGATATCGTGCTTGTTCCGGAGCTTAAGCAGTTTGTCAGTGATAAAAGGAAATGGATAGCACAGGAGGAAAAGGCATTTTTTGAGGCTGAGAAGAAGAGGGTTGAGAGGGAACGGAAGGAATATGCGATGGATCTGAACAGTGAATGCCATATTCCGTCTGTGTTTGCCGGGGTAAGAAGGCTGCAAATAGAAGCTGCGGATGAAAAGAGGCATGAAAAATTAAACAATATTCTCAGAAAATTGTATGATGATTACGGAAGCGACATCAAACAGCAAAGTGTGTATGACTTCATTCAGGGAATCGACCGTAAAGAAATGAAAACAATAGATGTCTCATCTGTGATCGAATCATTAAAGGCATATGCGGATTCAAAGAAATGCTTTCACAGATGCTGGATTGATACAGAGGACAGCTATTGGGGGAAGTTTGATCTTGAAAGGGTCGAGCGAGAGGAAGGCTATGGTGATCTTGCGCTTGTAAAGATATATCTGTCTGTAGCGGATACAAAGCAGATAACTGTAGTTTTTGAGGATGTCCTGAGATTTCTCATAGATAATGGAAAGCATTTGTTTCATGCGAAAGTGTCGAGAATGCCAAGAAACGATCACATATGCCTGTGGATCGGAAGGGAGGATTTTTTCCTGCTTGAAGACTATATCATTAAATATGATAAGATCTTATTTTCGCCTCTTCCGTTTGTTGCATACAGAAAGAAGCTTGGCATAAGCCGTGAGTTTTACTCGTGGGAGAGTCATAACGGTGTGCAGTCGGAGCTTATCAGCTTGTATTTAAAAAATATAGGATCAAGAGACGAGATCGATGTAATAGATATGTATTCGCATTATACGAGCGCATGGAACGGAGATGCTGAAGATGACGATCCCTTTACTGATGCGTTCAAAAGGGAGAATGCGCAGGCCTTGCTGATATTATTGGAGAGTCTGAACGTTATTATGGGTAATGAAGAGATTGGTGATGATCATTTGCTGTTAAATGGAGACGGGGGTTTATGGCATTCGCTTGGAAACGCAAAGAACTGGTACGAGGTTGACAGGAACTATAGAAGAGAATGTGCATGACCGGGAGCTGATCGAACGCAACAGTTACAGTTCAGACCCTAGCTTGAGATAAGAAGACCGGTAGACTACACTTGATTCATCAAGTCGATCTACCGGCCTTTTGTCTATCGAAGATCTTCGATACACTGTCATACACGCTGGATTCTGGATCCTGTCTTAATGATAGAAGCATGCTCATGCTCTGACAGAGGTAATCAATGCTCGCATCCGAGCGGAAACTCATGACTTGGTGCTGCTTGCGTTTATAGGCACGCAAAAGACGTTCCGCCATGTTATTGTTGTGCGGAATTCTTATATCATGTAAAAACAGCAGATGGCTGGACCTATACTTTGACATGCGTCTGTATAAGTTATAGCCTTCCCGATAGTATTTACTAGGTGGAATGTATTCGTATTCTTCTCGGGCTTCTTCAAGGATGCTGTCATATCTTTCTTCAAATGACATGACAGTTTTTTTATCAAATCCTGTGGTTTCATCAATACCATTTCGGTAATGAACCATCTCCCGCAGAAGTTTATACATCTTCTTATTCCATTTGCGGTCAGGCTCATTCTGTATGCTGTCCTTACAGTATCTCAGGATATGAGCGATGCATTCCTGATGGCCACTTCCATAATTATAAAAGGTAGTGTCATGGTCATGTATGAATATCGCTGACTGGTTAAGGTCGACAGGAGTATCTTTTATTCCTGCATGACCTTTGTTTTCCCTGAAATAATACTGGGCAGTCCCATCCGGAGCAGCAACAATAAATACAAATCGACTGCTTCCATTGCTTCTGGCATTGGTGTTATCTGTATGGAGTACAGGCTTCTGCATCAGTGATGCAAAAAGCTCTTTCTTTTCCTTATCCGTTTTC
>JAILNV010000197.1 GCA_024691125.1 Lachnospiraceae bacterium
TGCGAACTCCAGCAGGTTTCGTGTCCCTGTAATGTTGGTCATTATGGTCGATATCGGCTCGGAAGCATATGCCACCGGGTGTGTGTTGCTTGCAAGGTGTACAACATTGTCAAAATCATCCGATATGCTGATCACATCCTCATTCACATCCTGACATATATAGGAAAAGCACCTGTTATCAAGCCAGTTTCCAAACCTGTGGCGGAGCCTGTCAGCATTTCTTGCTACTGCACAGACCCTGCAGTTAAGACCGTCGGTTCTGTTCTTTTCCATCAGGGTATCGATAAGACAGCTGCCTATAAGTCCGGATGCTCCGGATATAAGTATCGAGCTGTCCTTAAGCCTGTCCCATGAAACCGGAAGCGAAGCAATATAATGTATGTCTTCAAGATATTTATCATTTTCGATCAGAATCATGAAAAACCTCTCTCAGCTTATCAATGTAGAATAAAACAACTCTTTTACCAAAGCTTATCAGTCCTTCGTGTCTCAGAATATACGACATGTTATGTATTATCTGAACCTGTCTCTTCCTCATCAGGAACCATCTGTTTGATATCTCTGCTCTTTGTATGGCTTTTGATGTTTTGGTGTCCATACGCCGGACTGTTATCTGATCATATACAGATCCGTCCGCATTCTCTCCCCTTATGACAGCTTCTTTTTCTTCTTTATCCATTACAAGAATGCTATCCCTTAATGAAGCATTCCCTTTGATGACAGAAAGGCTGATGCTGCCTGTTTCCCCATAAGTATATATTCCGATAGCACACTCGCGCTGATTTTCATCTATAAAATGATCATATACGAAATTATCATTTATCGTAAGCTTGCAAAATGGCCTGACAACGCGGCAGGGAACAGCATCCTTAAATATCTCGCATCTGATTATGCCATAATCATTACCTTCGTATTCAAGTATCCTCAATTCGCAGTATTTAATCTCTCTGTTCTTATCCGGAATGATCACTACCGGAGCAGCGTTCGAAGGCAGTCCGTCTATGATTTTTTCATATCCGTCGCTTAAGGTAACAGAAAGCCTTCCAATCCTCGAGCCTTCGGATAGTGCTCCGTATAACACTATTCTGTTAACGAATACCGGCTTATCCCACGTAAAACGTGCCTTCTTTTCAGGGTCATCATCCTCCGGCTTCCAGCAGAAATCTGAAAACACAGGGATTACCGAATCTATGTCTTCTGCTTCAAACAGGCCATAACCTGACAGCGGGACACTGTTACCGCTCGATACCGTAATTTGTGATTTTGAAACAAGATTATCGGAACGTCTTTCCCAATACACCTCATCACTGTTGATTATCCCTGCAGCATTAACAATGATATTCTGAGACCTGTGCATCATAAGAGCTTTAGAAACGAAATTCCTGCTTATGTCCCGGTTCCTGAAATCCTCAGGGACAGGTATTCGGATCCGCTGATCCCATGAATAGATAAATCTGTCAATAAAATCCCAGTGGTATTTTCCCGTTTTACCAGCCACCGGTCTCCTTGTCTCAGGATTATTAACTGCCGAAAAATCACTCACTGCTTTATAAGCCAGTGAATAGGCAAATCTCTTCCAGACCACCGGAGAAAACTTAGGGTCTTCTCCGTGCAGTATTCCCACCGCCCTGTCAAGATAAAGCGTAAGCATTCTGTGATCAGGATGCTCATCAAAATCTGTGCATATAATAAAATCCGGACGAAGCCGTCCAAGAAGCTTAATAAGATCATCAAGATACCGTGATGAAATATCTCTGTTATAGAAAATATGAGAGTGATCCATACTGAAATAGGAATCATCATATCCAAGAAAATAAATATTCTTTTCTTCTATTCCGAAAAGGGACAGTGACCTTAAAGCTTCCCTGCATCTGGTCTTTTCAGGATATTTCATGTCCCCTCTGGTTGTATAGATAACGGAAACCTCTGCTCCACTCATAACCAGATAGCGTAACATGGCACAGGCAGTGAGTATTTCATCATCCTGATGCGGAACTGCCAGCACAGCTCTCAGTCCACTGTTGGAATGGCAGAAAAAACTGTTTTCATTTTTCAAATGATGATTTGTCCGGAAATCTTTCCGAGAAAATACTGTTGATCTCATTTCTTAACAGCTCAAACTCATTCTCCGGCATATCTGCGTCATTAAGCGCGATCGCCCTATATTTTTTATTTGCCATTATACGTTGTATATCCTTAATGTTTTCACGCTTGATCGACCTGCTTCTTCCCACCTCGTGCGGCCTTGGTATGAATTTTCCTGAAGCAAACTGCCAGTATTGAAAAATATACTGATTGACATCATTGGGTTCCCTGAATCTGTGAAGACACGCCTTCTTAAGTGTAACACCTTCCTTTTCCCATACCTCACTGAAGGTTGACTTAAGAAAGGGATTCATTAAATGAAGATTCGTAAAGCCCGTGAATTCCCTCGCCGGAACAAGCCATAAGGTGCTTATGATACGGATGCCCATTACGGGACTGAACCATTTGTAAAAATACCGACGCATGCAGGCAGGCTTGCTGAAATTCCTGTTGATCGCGGCAACACAGTGAAGTGCCGCAAGGAGTGGCTTCCTGTCCGGTTCAACGTCGATATATGGCCAGGGCCTTAATATTGCCGTATCACAGGGCAGACCTTTTTTGAAGAAAAAATCAGGGCTGACATGCCTGATCAGGAACACATCATCATTGAAATATACAAACTGCTCCGAAAGTCCCCGTATCCTGTGCAGATTCATTTCTATGCAATGAGATGAAAACGTCGGCAGATATTCCTTCGGAATGAAATCCCTGTGCAGGACAATCTCAAGCTTCGGATTGGATTCATCAAGCCACTCCGGGATCTGCGGTCTTTCCGAAACAATAAAGAACAGCTTACGTATCCACGGAACACAGCTCTCCACTCCCCTGAAGAAATACTTAAGAGTTCCCCAGTCACGGTATCTGTAATCCGAATGATCCGACATATCAGATGAATAATCCTTTAAATACCTCTGCTTCTCCGCCTGCCACACAGGATCACTTCCATCGACAAACGGTACAACGAAATCTATAGCCGGTATACTGTCCTTCCCCATCAGCCTTTTTCTCTCCTATACCCCATTCCATACTCCTTAAAATTCTGTCTGCACCTACACCCTTATCTTATAGGCCACATGGATCTCCTGCTTCTCCTTTGGCGGTATCTTCATGTAATCTCCGTACAGATTGGTCAGATACCTGTCATAATCCTTCGGAATACTGACTGTATACCCGCAGAAATCCCCCTCACAGGTTTCGGTAAACAGTGACCGGTCAAATATCTCTCTTGAATAAGAAATCCCGGAGGGCAGTCCTGCCAGGCCGGATTCACCGGAATATCTGCCCAGGCGCTCACAGATCCCAAGATAGAACCTGATCCCGCCAAGATGAGCAAACACTGCACCCAGCCTTCTTCTCAGACTGTAGAACCTCCTTACCTCTTCATTTTCCCTGCATTTTTCCTCAATAACAGGCGAAGGGAAAATGTAATCCAGACAGAAGGACGAAGCATAGAAGGCAAAATCATATGCAGCAGACCTGATACTTCTCAGCACTCTGTTTTCCGGGATTCTTTCAGCCGGAAATATATCAAGGCAAACCATGTTGTATTTGGGATTGCCCATATAGTTTATGGCATAATACTCTGTATTCCTGTTGTATATCCTCGGGATCTTGAAATAGTAATCCTCTGACTTAAGGGGCTCTGCAATAAAATACTCCCGGAGGCTGCCTTTCTGATGCTCTCTGTCAAATACCTTCTTAAGCTTCTCATAATCCTCCCGGAGCATCATGATATCTATGTCATCATCCCACGGAACGAAGCCCTTATGACGAACTGCACCCAGTAATGTTGCGCCGCAGACCATATATCCTATTCCGTTTTCATTGCACAGATCCCTGAAATCAATAAGCATCTTGAGCAGACAGTCCTGAAGGCTCTTAAGCGCTTCATCCGTAAGCCTGTATTCCGGAAACCATTCCGAGTACAGTCCCTTTCCTCTTTTAAAAATATTCGCGGTCATCAGCTCCCTGTCTCCGTAACTGTATCCATATCCTTTTCCTTGTCATCATACAGCGCAAGCCGCTGCGCAAGATCCCTTATCTGACTGTTCTGCTTTGAGATCACGAGCGTCATCGAAAAAACTATCATGGCAAGAAATACAAGTCCGAAGAAGAAGAGCATGTTGCTCGGAGTCTCTATCCCGAACAGCCTGCAGAAGAAGGTAAGGATCCCCGGGAAAACTGTTATCACCATCAGACCCATATCCACAAAAAGCCATGGGAGTATGTATTTAATGTCCGCTTTTTTGGACTTTAATTTCATTATCAGAAACAGGAATATGAGTATCCATATTACAAACAGGAAAATCTTAAGCCGTATGCTCACTTTCTCATCCTCTCCAATACTATCGCTATCGTAACCTTTATCATGTAATAAACCGAAGCTACAGGGTGGATCGATGATCTTCCCCCGCTTCTTCTTCTCATTCTCACAGGTACCTCTACCGTCTTATATCCGTGCAGCAGCAGTCTCACTGTGCTCTCCGGTTCCGGATAGTCCTGCGGATAATCCGACGCGAACTCTTCTATCAGCTTCCTTCCCACCATTCGCAGTCCCGAAGTGGGATCTGTAACCATATGTCCGGTAAGCAGACGTATGAGTGCGCTGAAATAACCTATGCCCAGCCTCCTTAAGGGTGTCGACTGATATCCTTCTTTGTCGATAAAACGGGAGCCTATGACCATGTCTGCTTCATTAGACACAAGCATATCATACATCATATTTAAATAAGCCGGATCATGTTGCCCGTCCCCGTCAATCTGTACTGCAATATCATATCCGTTCAGCCACGCATATCTGTATCCTGTCTGCATGGCACCGCCTATGCCAAGGTTCACCGCAAGATCCAGTACTTTTACCCGGTTATCCACACAGAGCCTGTGTGTCAGATCCTTCGAGCAGTCATTGATCACAAGTACATCAAACGTCCCCGCTTTATCCCTTACCTCATTGTATTGTCCGATAATGCTCTGCTCTTCATTGAATGCAGGTATTATCACAAGCTTCTTATGCTCTACCATTTGATATCGATACCCAAACGCTTAATCATCCTTCCGTAAACATACAGAAATAATCTGAACAGGTGCAGACTGTACATCCTGCGGACTATGTATACCTTAAGATTGGCTCTCCTGTGACTCAGTACATAAGACAGACTTATATACGGACTGTTTCTCCATAACGGGAATCTCTCATCAAGGAAAGATGTATTATTGGCAACAGTCCTTGCAATATCCGTGTCGGGATTGGAATACAGCCTGTGCATCAGTGCTATTCCAAGATGCAGAAAGGCTGCCGAATCAAGATAAGCCAGCATGCCGGGCGCGTCTGTCTCATATATACTGCGAAGCTCTGTCATGGCTCTGTATATGCCCGGAACGTACTCCTGCCTTATGCTGCTGACTATTGAGTCCGCCCTCACCGTATAAAAGATCAGCGGTTCCCTGACAAAGGCAATCCGTTTTATGTTAAGATAGATGATATGGCCAAAGATCAGGTCATCCATGGCTCTTGGAATGCTCGCGGCATCCTTCATGTTCTTTAATACATCCGCTCTGTATATCTTATTCCAGATTGCGGCATTTACTTCAAGAAGAAGCCCCGGATCTTTTCGGATGTCAACAGTTTCATACTTAAATCCTGTCATCTCCGTTGAAAAAATCCTTCCGGTTTCATCCTCTATGCGTTCAAATCCGCAGCAGGCTGCATCAGCATCATGATCCAAGGCTGCCTGATACAGCTTCTGTGCGTAATCCTTATGTACATGATCATCCGGATCGATAAAACCTATATATTCGCCATGCGCTGCCGATATTCCGTCTTTGCGTGCTTTCCATACCCCTTCATTTTCCTTATTGATGATCAGAAACCTGTCGGGGTAACGTTCCCCGTATTCTTTAAGTATTTCCGGGCAGCTATCATCAGATCCGTCATTTATACATACAAGCTCGATTCCTTCAATTGTCTGAGCAAGCAGGGAATCAAGACATCTTGCAAGATATTTCTCTACTCTGTAGCAGGGTATGATTATACTGAGCTTTACCCCGTCGCCCGGTTTTCCCGCCATTAATGTCTTCCTCTCTTGCCGCCTTTTTTACTGACTTTTCTTTTACTGACTTTTCTTTTACTGATTCTTTCTCTTTACCAATCCGTCCGGTACGTGTAACCTTTATATCCTGTGTATTCTTAAAGCTACGGCAACTGTTCCGGACAGATACAAGTATTGTATCACTACGATGCCCTTACTACAAGGAAAACACACCGTGTCAGTATGCCGTCAGTCTGTATTCCCCACGATGATCCGTTTCAGAATAAGTAGAAATTTCACAAAATATCGTGATTTTTCTTTTTTTTCTAAATATTTTCCCGCACCTGTCCGATAACGTATGTGGATATATTTGCAACATTGCAAAACACTAATTTAGGGGGATTTTATAATGAAAGGAAGAAAAATCATATCCTTATGTATGGCAATAGCGCTC
Source organism: Lachnospiraceae bacterium (assembly GCA_024691125.1). Classification (GTDB taxonomy): domain Bacteria; phylum Bacillota; class Clostridia; order Lachnospirales; family Lachnospiraceae; genus UBA2868. Next base: position 6,568 of record JAILNV010000197.1, read on the forward strand.
GCTTCCGCGATCATGATCATTCCGACAGCCGAGGTCAAGGCAGCCAATTCCCAATACGATCAGGCTGTGGTAAGACAGATAATCTGGGATTTCTACAGGATAGACTACTACGATCAGGTTCATGCCGCAGCGATCAACAAATGGCGTGACCTTGTTAACAAGGGAGCATCCCAGAAGGCCATAGCCAATGCATGGAATGAGTGTGTCGCAGCAGCGAACAACCGCATATGGGCCCAGTCTCAGGCTACCGATCTTATGAACAGAGCCATAGCATCCGGTAATCCCACTAAGTATATCGACAACCTGATCCCGAAGGATCCGTCTCTTATGACCGAGCCGACCAGCTGGGCAATGTTTACCAACAAGTCCAAATATGACAATGCCTGGAAGGAAAGGTCATACTCACATTCGGAACTTGTCAATCAGGCCGCTTATAATGGTATAATAGGACAGGTGGGCGCATACTCGATCGAGCAGGGCAACATCAATGCGGTTAATGAATACCGGCAGAGCAGCCTGCCTTAAATGCTGTGTATGACACGTCTCTGCTTTCAGCAGAGCCTGGTCCAGTACGAATGCCGAATTTCTGATGAAATTCGCTATTCTATACCTAAGGAGACACGATGAATTACAGAACAGAGGATAACCTGTCAATACTTGGCTTCGGATGCATGCGTTTCCCCAAAAAAGGCAACTCGTTTGATGAAGAAGAAATCAAACGGGAGCTTCTGCATGCAATAGATTCGGGGATTAATTACTTTGACATGGCCTACATCTATCCGGGAGTGGAGGAAGTATTCGGCCGTGTCATGGAGCAGTGCGGCTTCCGCGATAAGATCAATATCGCCACCAAGCTTCCTCATTATATGATGAAGGATACAGCCGATATGCAGAAGCACTTTGACGAGCAGTTAAGGCGCTTAAGAACAGACCACGTTGATTACTATCTCATGCATATGCTTCCGGATCTTAAGACCTGGAACACGCTTATAGAACACGGAGCTCTTGACTGGCTTAATAAGCTTAAGAAAGAAGGAAAAATAAGGAAGCTGGGATTTTCCTTCCATGGAAATACCACTCTCTTCCTCGAGCTCCTCAACGCATACAGCTGGGATTTCTGTCAGGTTCAGTATAATTATGTGGATGAGCATTCACAAGCCGGACGCCGCGGTGTCGAAGCCGCATATGAAAAGGGTATTCCGGTTATAATAATGGAACCTCTTAAGGGCGGACGTCTGGTAAACAACCTGCCAAAGGAAGCTTTAGCAGCCTTCAAGGCATCTTCACGTGGGTATTCACCTGCCGAATGGGGACTGAGATGGCTCTGGGATCAGCCCGGTATATCCGTTATACTCTCAGGCATGAATTCCATGGAAATGGTTGATGAAAATATCCGGATCGCATCGGAGGTTACCGAGGGTTCTTTCACGGATGAGGATTTCAAGACCATCGCGAAAGTCAGAAAGGCTATAAACCAAAAGATAAAGGTTCCCTGCACAGGCTGTGCTTACTGCATGCCCTGTCCTTTCGGGATTGATATTCCGGGATCCTTCCACTGCCTTAATACCTCATATACGGATAATTATTTCGTAGGAATTAAGGAGTATGCGATGTGTACATCCCTGAAGACACAGCAGAGCATGGCTTCCCTGTGCAAGGAATGCGGCAGATGCGAGCAGCACTGTCCTCAGGGAATACCCATCAGGAATGAATTAAAGCGCGTCAAAAGACGCTTCGAGAATCCGCTGTTTAAGTTTGTCACTTTTGCTTATAACAGATTGCATTAAATAAATTCCGTTTCGGAAGAGGGAATAATACGGGGAGTGTAAATACATTATGAAAACAAGACAATTGCGGCTGTTAACCGCCATACTGATAGGTGCTTCCGTAATAATGTCGGGCTGTAACAGAAATGCCGGTGCAGCTGCAGAGGCTGCGAATGAAGCTGAAGGAGCAGCCGATAATGCACCTACAATGACTTCAAATGATACCACTAATACAATATCCGTAAGCGGAAATGCAGTCGGCGGTCGCCAGCTCAATATTATAAGGAGCGAATATGAGCCCGATGCCTTTCCCACGCCCGAGCCTACCGTCATTCCCACTCCCACTCCATTTCCGGACAGCGAAGATCCCTTTGAAGCCGCGCCTCAGTTCTTTGACGTGGAGGATTCCGTTGAACCTGTTATGGGATACTGTGATGTGGATATGTGCGATGAGCTTATAGCAGCTCTTAATGAGAACAGAACGAGCTTCGCAACAGGTAATCTTACCAAGAACTCAAGTCTCTGCGTCGCTGCCGAAGTACGCGCCAAGGAATATGCTGTATACCCCGTATACAAAGTAAGGCCTGACGGCCGTCCCTTCACAACAGTCAGCCCTCAGGGTTATGTAGAGAACGAATATTACTGTATTCCTGTCAGGAATTCGGTCATTCCCGTATGGGAAGCAAGACCCGGATACTGGAACAGTGAGAACTTCTCCCACCCGACAGACACCTACAGTCCCAAGGTCATAGTAGAGGGACTTATGGAAATAAGAGAAGCCCGCAATATCATGATGCATCCCGAGTACACACAGGTCGGCGCCGTATGGTTCGTAAACGGGAACTTCGTTATCGCAGGCTTCACATTCTCATATTGATATATTTTCTGTTCTGAATGATTACAGTTATTTAATCTCCCAAACTGAGTATTTATCACAGGATCAGGTACTTGTAATGCTGGTAAATAGTGGCTATCAGGTTACACAGATCCGTACTGATCCCGTTGAACTCGGCAGCCTCTATACGGCTTACGCTGAATACGCTCATCTCATCGGTTTCGATGGTCTCCACCCTGTTGGTAACAGTATCAAATACCCTCTTCTTCTTTCTTAACCTTATCGTAAATGCCGAACCGTCATGAGTGAACACCAGTCCCTCATTGGTTCCGGCGCGGAAATCCTCCAGAGTATCATACAGAGTGAATTTCTCCTTATAAGGTGCTCCTTCATACGGACAGAAGGTATCACAGTTACCGCATTCATTGCACAGTCTGTCAAGATGAATGACCTGCGGAACAGGATTGTGCGGAACCTTGATCTCTACATTAGCCCTGTTGGGACATACGTCTACACAGTTCTCACACAGCTTCGCACAGTCAAGACAGCGGCTACCGTCGTTCCTGTAATGAGGCTCCCTTAAGATTCCCTTCCTTGCGTACAGACCGCTCAGTCTGTTATCGCTGCTCCTTCTTCCGGCGCTCCTTCTCTCCTCAATACGCTTAAGGTTATGATAGCCTGCCGAACCATATCCCACACCCGGATATTCTCCGCCCGGCTCCTCTGCAACCATATCCTTGAATTCCCTGAGTATGGCTTCGCTTACCTTCTTCGCATCCGCTATCGCATCAACAACAGAATGCATACCCTCTCTCGCGTCACCGACAACGAATACATTATGAATACACGTTTCATAGGTATCGGGATTGAGTACAGGATATCCCTTTTCATTTACTTCTATTCCGTTATGCTCATAGAAATCGGAAACCACCTCTATTCCGACAGCTGCCAATAAATGATCTACCGGAACCGTCATTATCTCATTTGTATTAACAGGGAGTCTGCGTCCGTCCTCACCTCTGTCGCCGAGTTCATTTACATAACATTTAAGATGACCCGATACATATTCAAAAGGACTGAGAAGCTCGAGGAGTTCTATCCCTTCACTTAAAGCAATCTGCAGCTCTTCGTCATTAGCCATCATGTACTGCCTGGTACGTCTGTATATGATATATACATTCTCAACGCCCTTGATCCTCTTGGCAGCTCTTGCAGCATCCACAGCCGCATTATTGCCGCCGATAACAGCCAGGCTTCCGGTCAGCGGAAGCTTGCCCCTGTTCTTCTTGTAATCTGTAAGAAAATCAATTGCCGATCTTATTTGTATGCCCGGCAGTTCCTTAAGCTTCGTCTCCGGCGAACCGATCGCAATTATGGTCTTGTCGAAGCCTTCAAGCTCATCAAGACGCTCTATGTTACGCTCACGTATGATTTCAACATTAAGCTTCTTAAGCAGTGCGGCATCCTTATCCACCCTTTCTCCCGGAATACGGAAATCGGGAATTGTATGCCTTACTACTCCGCCCAGCTTATCCTTATTGCAGAACATGGTAACCTTATGACCTTCTCTTGCAAGGAAGAAGGCTGCGGACATTCCTGCCGGACCTCCTCCGATAACAGCTATATTAAGCCTCCTGCCTACGGGAAGTCCCGGATGAAGCTCTTCGAGGACTCCATCAAAACCATTCTGCGCCGCAATAAGCTTAGCCTCTCTTATCTTGACTGATTTTTCATAAAATATCCTTGTGCAGTTGTTCATGCACTCATGTGTACATATCGAACCCGTGGTAAAGGGAAGCGGATTATTCTTGATTATGACCTTAAGAGCACGTGTGTATTTTTCCTCATCTATAAGGCTTAAATACCCTGTTATGTCCTGACCTATCGGACAGCCCTCAACGCAGGGTGCAATAAAGCAGTCATTGAGCGGTATCCTGCCCTTGCGTCTTATCTGGATATCCGATTTAAGCGGTTTCGTATAATGGTTGTTAAGCCTTACCCTCTCAGACATACGTCTTAAAAGTCCGGTTCTTGTTCCGTAGAAATCACTGTAGGACCATTCGTTAAAGGTGTATGAGAACTGCTTGAACCTGTTAAATCCGCCGGGCTTTAATATGGTCGTATTCATCGTTATAGGCCATACGCCTGCTTCGAAGATATCCTCTACGTTATTGGCGTCTGCTCCTCCGGAGAATCCTATCCTTAAACGTCCATCGAAGTCCTCGCTGATACGTGCTGCCAGAGCCACGGACAGAGGGAAGAGCGCTTTACCTGAAAGCTTTAATTCCTTGCTCCTGTCACCTCTGCTGATAACGGGGAACGATCCGGTAAGCTTCACTCCGAAGAGCCTTCCTTCCTTGCCTGCCATCCCCATAAGCTTATTGATAAGCGGGATCATATCGTAATACCTGGCACTCTTCTCCACCGCCTCACGGTTTATCTCGATATCGTAATATCCCATTGAATCCAGTGTATTACGGCAGTATTCGTATCCAAGAAGCGTGGCGTTTATCCTGATGCCTATATTAAGCTTAAGATCGACCATAAGGTATCTTGCTATATTTTCAAGCTCCTTAAGCGGAATATCCAGTGGTGTGCATACAGATACAGAGGATGATATCATCGGTGAAATATCATCTATGTCCTCGAGTGTAAAATTCTCGAACATATCGATATTCTCTCTTAAGAAATCAAGACATTCACCGAATATCTTCGATTGGGTGGCATCCCTCATATGCTCAAAGAATAACTTCATCTCGGGAGACGTGAAATCATCATATGTGTATCCGGCGGACATATTGAAAATGAATCCGTCTATGCCGCCCATCTCGTATTCAACAGACAGAACCTTGATGGCTACCCATGCCTTGCAGTACTCGGCATAGGACTGATCAAAGGTCAGATTGGCCGCGCCTTCTACGTTATACCCTTCGGAGCCTGCCGTTATTTCAGGATCCTGGTTAAGCTTTCTCGGACATACAGTACGAAGCTCGAAGAAGCGGCATCCTGCGGCATATGCGGCGATTATACTCTGCGCATACTGGGTATGCGGTCCGGCAGCCGGACCGAAGGGTGTCTCCATCTTCTCTCCGATTATTTCAAGCGTCTTAAACGGATTGGCCTGATAGAAATCACGCACCCCGAATATGGAACCCGACTTCTTCTGTTCATTCAATATCCACTTCATCAGATGTGGAAACGACAATGGTCTGAGATTATCGATCATGTGCTGTATCCCCCTGTAACTTTTCCTGTCTGTTGTTTAGCCTTCCTTCTCCATGCCGTAGCATTACCCGGGACATATTTATAGTCTGTTCACTGACCATTATCCAGGGTATTTTATTCTTTATCTCTTATATCTTCCCGATCTGAAATACAGTCGGATCTTACCATGTAAGTACGCTGGCTCCCCATGTAAGTCCTGCTCCGAAGCCTGCGAATACCAGCTTATCTCCTCTTGTAAGCTGTCCTGCCCTGTTTATCTTATCAAGTACCATCGGAATCGAAGCCGCGGAAACATTTCCCGTCTCCTGAATACATGCCGGGAACTTATCCATCGGCTGTCCCAGCCTCTTTGCTATAGCCTCTATCATCCTTAAGTTAGCCTGATGTATAACGAAATACTTAATCTCATCCGCTGATATTCCTGCCTTGTCAAGCACCTCATTTATGCTTCTTGGCACAGTACGCACTGCGAACTTATATACCTCCTGGCCTGCCATCTTCACATAAGGATAATCCCATTCATTATGAACATAGGGATTCTGAAGAGGTCTTGCCTCACATCCAAGCGCCGGACCTGCCTTACCGTCAGTTCCAAGCACCGAGCATATGATACCTTCCTCATCTGCCTTTATTACCGTTGCGCCGGCTCCGTCTCCGAAGAGGATACATGAAGCCCTGTCTTCCCAGTTCATTATACGGCTGAGCGTCTCAGCTCCGAATACAAGGATGTTCTTATACATGCCTGATTTAACATATGCATTGGCAACGCTTATCGCATACAGATAACCTGAACATCCCACTACCATGTCAAAGGCTGCCGCCTGCATGGCATCAAGTCCTGCCTGTACCTCTCCAGAAAGGAAGGGAAGCAGGTGATCGGGTGTTACAGTCGCAGCTATGATAAGATCCAGCTCATGAGCATCCATTCCCGCATTGTCAAGCGCCTTCTTACATGCTTCTATAGCAAGTGAGGTCGTTCCCTCGTTTACTGCAAGGTGTCTTGCTTTCACACCCGTTCTTTCTGTGATCCACTCATCCGAGGTGTCCATGATCTTCGCCAGATCGTCATTTGTTACCCTTAACTCGGGAATAGACATTCCCGTTCCCATTATACGTGCTAACATTTCATTCTCCTGCTAATTATGTTTCTTCTTCTATTTATCTGATACTCCCTGCCTGTATTTTTAGCCCTGCCGGATACCGAAATCCGACAGACTGAAGCAGGGATATAAAGTATAGTAATAACCACTTAGAATCTGCGGAATCTCTCGTATCTCTCTTCAGCCCATCTTGCACCGCTCTTGTTAGCGCCTGCCTTGAGATATTCCTTAAGGTTCTTCTTCATATACATTGCTATAGACCTTAGTGTCCACTCATTGGCTCCGCCGTACTCGGGAATTATCTTCTCGATTATCCCAAGCTCCTTAAGGTCAGCCGCGGTAAGCTTCATTACGCCTGCTGCCTCTTCCACCCGGTCTGATGACTTCCAGAGGATTGATGAGAAGCCTTCCGGTGAAAGTATCGAATAAGTAGCATTCTCCATCATCCATACTTCATTTCCAACAGCAAGCCCCAGTGCTCCGCCGCTTCCGCCTTCTCCTATCATTAGGCAGATGACCGGCGTGGCAAGAGCCGACATTTCGTACAGATTACGTGCGATAGCCTCGCCCTGTCCGTTCTCCTCAGCTTCCTTTCCGGGATATGCTCCTGCTGTATTTACGAAGGTGATAACGGGCATTCCGAACTTCTCCGCAAGCTTCATAAGCCTGAGTGCCTTTCTGTAGCCTTCTGGTGAGCACATACCGTAATTTCTGTATGCGCATTCCTCGAAGCTCTTGCCCTTCTGTATTCCTATTACGGTCACAGGCTGTCCGTCCAGATATGCTATTCCGCCTACAACTGCATGGTCGTCCCTGAACAGTCTGTCGCCATGAAGCTCGAAGAAATCATCGAAAATTATATCCATGTAATCCATGGCTGACGGTCTGTCTACGTTTCTTGCTGCCTTAACCTTCTCCCATGCGGTTAGAGGCAGTGATTTTACTTCCTGCTCTCTCGCCACTTCTTCGGGTTCTGCCGTATCTGCATCGCTTTCGGTAAAATCAGCATATCCGTGTACTCCGGTATATAGCTTTAATATCCTGTACAGCGTTTTCCTTAAATGCTTTCTCTCGACTATGGCATCCACAAAGCCGTGCTCTAACTGGAACTCGGCGCTCTGGAAGCCTGCCGGGAGCTTCTCACCTATTGTCTTTTCTATGACTCTCGGTCCTGCGAATCCTATGAGTGCTCCGGGTTCGGCGAGTATCACGTCTCCGAGCATTGCGAAGCTGGCCGTCACACCGCCTGTTGTAGGATCTGTCAGCACCGGGATATACAGAAGTCCTGCGTCGCTGTGTCGCTTAAGTGCAGCCGAGGTCTTCTCCATCTGCATTAATGACATTATTCCTTCCTGCATTCTGGCTCCACCCGAACAGCAGAACAGTACTACGGGAAGCCTTTCCTTTGTGGCTCTCTCAACGGCTGCCGTTACCTTTTCTCCGTATACGTGGCCCATGGATCCCATGAGGAATCTGGAATCGCATATGCCGAGCACTACGGGCAGTCCGTTTATTGTCGCCCGACCTATGGTCATGCCTTCCTTCTGGCCTGTCTTCTCCTGAACTTCCTTTAATTTCTCTTCATAGCCCGGAAAATCAAGAGGGTTCGAATCTTCAATATCCGTGAACCATTCCTCGAATGAATCGGGATCGGCTACCATCTTGATCCTGTTGTGTGTTCTGACCCTGAAGTAGTATCCGCATTTACAGCAGATGTACTTATTCTCTATGGTTTCCTGCTTGTTAAGCACTGCACCGCAGAGCTTACAGGTTACTGTTTCTTCTTTGTCAGATACCTGTTTCTTTAATGTAAAGTAGTTCTTGGCTTTTTTTATTCCCTGCCACATGATGTTCTCCTTAATGCTATCTTCCGCTCCGGCTTGAACCTTCCTGCAAAGCATTTATGATCGTAATTTCTCTGCTTCCGCTCCGTCGCTACTTACCACTCTAATCCGCGCCGGCTTGAACCTTCCCCTGCAAACGGCACCACTACGTTGAACTAACAGCTAACTCCGACTAACCACACGAGATATTCATCTAACGATTCATTCATATCTCGTGTGTTAAGTCTGCGTAAGCTGTGGATTTCAACTTCGTTCCTTGCCTTACTGTTTGCTGTGAAAGCTTCAAGCCTCCGCTGACATACTAATCACTATTGATCCTGATTTAATTTCTTTCCTAGCAATTTGCTGTGGTAATGTCGCGTCTTCGCTCACAGACTAATCACAATTAGTCCTGATTTAATTTCTTGCCCGGTTATTTCTGTGAAAGCTTCAAGGCTCTTCTCACAGACTAATCACAATTAGTCCTGCTTAGTTCACTCAATATTTACTTCCCAATTGCGAACATGATCTCTGCGGAACATGCGAGCTCACCGCCTACGGTTGCGCGTCCCTGTCCGATTCCGATAGGTCCCTTTAATTTGGTTATCTCTACCTCGAGGGTAAGTACGTCGCCGGGTACGACCTTGCGTTTGAAGCGTGCCTTGTCTATTCCTGCAAAGTATGCTGTCTTACCTTTCATCTCGGGCATTGAGAGTACTGCTACTGCTCCTGCCTGTGCCATGGCTTCTACTATGAGTACGCCGGGCATTACAGGTTCTCCCGGAAAGTGTCCGCCGAAGAAGGGCTCGTTATAGCTTATGCATTTTCTTGCCCTTACCGACTTGCCTTCTTCCATCTCTTCTATCGCATCGATCAGCATGAATGGCTGACGATGGGGTATTATATCCATTATTTCCTTTGCTGTCAGTAAATCTTTTTTCTCCATTTGTTATTTCCTGTTTGTTATTCCCTATTTGTGTTTCCTGTTTGTTATAACCTGTTCGTACTGTCTTTCTAATACTGTTATCGCCACTTTACGTATTCTGTTTCTGTATCAATGTTTTCGTATGCCCGCCAATGCTGTCCCGGCACCGGATATCTGTCTTTATTCACTATAACGGCTTACAAGTAATGAAGCGTTATGTCCTCCGAAGCCGAGCGAATTCGACAGCGCGTACTTAAGGTCGACATTTTCGTATGCTTCTTTACAGTAATCAAGATCCATTTCTTCATCCTGCTCACTGTAGCCTGCAGTCTTATGAATATAGCCCTCCTGTATCTCTTTTACACAGGTAATGAACTCTACAGCTCCGGCTGCTCCCAAGAGGTGTCCGATCATTGATTTCGTCGAATTGATCTTCATATCCTTAGCATGGTCTCCGAACGCAAGCTTTATTGCCCTTGTTTCGAAGAGGTCATTATGGTGGGTGCCTGTTCCGTGTGCATTGATATAGGTCAGCTCTGAAGGATCTACTCCACCGTCGTTTAGGGCATTAAGCATTGCCTTCGCTGCACCTGAACCGTCTTCTGCGGGTGAAGTTATGTGGAATGCATCCGATGAACAGCCATAGCCAGTTAACTCTGCATATATTCTGGCTCCGCGTGCTTTTGCGTGCTCTAATTCTTCAAGGACCACTATACCGGCTCCCTCGCCCATTACGAAGCCGCTCCTTCTTTTATCAAACGGAAGTGAGCATTTCTCGGGATCATCTTCATTTGATAATGCAGTCAGCGCGATAAAGCCTGCCACTCCCGTGGGTGCAACCGATGCCTCGCAGCCTCCTGCGATCATAATGTCGGCGTCTCCGTACTGTATCGTCCTGTAAGCCTCTCCTATACTGTTTGTTCCTGTTGCACAGGCTGTAACCACATCTATGCTCTTTCCCTTAAGACCGAAGGCGATCGATACATTTCCCACGGCCATGTTTCCTATGATCAGGGGAATAAACAGAGGATTAACCTTGCCCGGCCCCTTTTCTTTTAATCTGTCGTATTCTCTTTCGATACCCTGAAGGCTTCCGATTCCCGA
>JAILNV010000254.1 GCA_024691125.1 Lachnospiraceae bacterium
ATAATAATGTAGATGACATGATCATAAATCTTAAAGAGTACATAGATAATGAAAAAGATGAGATTCTTGGAAAACTATATAAATATATTGCATGCTCAGAACTATTGGAAATGAATGATAATGATTTACGAAAAATCAAAAGTCTGAGAGATAGTATTACGGATATCAGTAACGAATATGACAGTATTGACGAATATGTGATTAATGCCTGCACACTCACAATGATAAATGATAAGTTGATCAGTAATTTCACACTGTGAACTACCCCAACCTGCGCTTCGCTTAGGAAAGGGCTTCCTGCTTCAGCCACCACTGCGTTAACTAAGATATACTTAACTGACGTCTTATACGGTGTCCACAGGCTTTTGGTCTTAAGACCGGTTCGGCTAGTTCCTAGCCTACCTTTTGATACTGCTCATATAGCAGCTTTAATCCTTCATTACGTATGTTTATTGCGGCATTAAGGTCACGGTCAATGGTAAGCCCGCATCCACAGTTGAAGATACGTTCATTAAGCCCCAGCTTATGGGTACATCCTCAACTGCAGCAGGTCTGTGTACTGGGATACCATTTATCGACCTTAACGAAATACTTGCCGCGGTCATTAAGCTTGTACTGGAGCATGTTTAAGAACATGCCGTATCCGTTATCCATGGTGGCTTTGCCGTTGCCAAAACCTTTGTTTGACATGGCTCTCATGTTGAGGCTTTCTACACATACAACATCGTACCGATCCGGTAAAAAGACAAAGGAAACGACATACCTTGTACCCGGAACAGACTTCAAGATCGTGAATTATTCAAATGATATAAAGAAGGGAACTGCGAGTGTGACTTTGCGCGGTCTTGGCAGCTACGGCGGCACCAGGGTCATCAAGTATACATACCAAAGCCCGGGGACACCCCGGGTTTAAATTTTCGAAAAATCAAGTAATTTCGGAACCTTTAAAATATCTATCCTTCTTTCGCAACACTAACCGGAAAAGGAATAACATTAGTGGGTTCGTGCATACGAGCATTCCACAAAGTAAGTTTCTGCTGCATATTCATCCAGCTTTCAACAGAAGTATTCGTTGCTTTGCTAATTCTTAGCGCCATTTCCGGACTTAATGATGATTTTTCATTTATAAATTCGGATAATGCCTTTCTGCTTACGCCAAGCATATGTGCGGCTTCTGTAACATTAATACCCAACGGTTTCATTACATCTTCTAAAAAGACTGATCCCGGGTGTGTCGGTTTTCTGGCCATATAAAATCTCTCCTTTCTCAATGATAATCCAAATAATCTACAAGATATGCATCCTGAGCTTCAAAGTAGAAAGTCATCCGCCAGTTGCCATTAACCCAAACAGACCACAAATCCTGTTTATCACCTTTTAGCGGATGTAATCTGTATCCGGGCAGATTTATATCTTGTGGGTCTGTGCTTGCATCTAATCTATCAAGCATTCTTTCCAACTTAGGGGCATGTTCTGCTTGTATCCCTTTTTTTGAGTCTGTTTCGTAAAATTCTTTTAAGCCTTTGTGTGCAAATGATTTTATCATACTCAAATAATAACCCGTTACGTTACACGTGTCAATTCAAATCGCCGATGCTGTGGGATACTGTTGGTTTTCATATGATAAATGTGTTAAACTTAAAATATGTAGACAATGCTTCAATATGTGCAGTACCGGCTCAAAGGCAGTCAGGCCGGCATGTGAGGCAGGAGAACGACTGATAAATTACTTGAAACTAATTGGCAGCAATAGACAAACCTGCCGGGAATGATATGGCGCTTAAATATTTACAGATAGAAGAAGATTTGAAAAATATGATCCTGTCTGAGGAGATCAGACCGGGAGACAGGCTTCCGTCCGAAAATGTCCTTTCCGGGCGGTACTCGGTAAGCAGGCAGACAGTGAGGAAAGCCCTGTCAGATCTTGAAAACGAAGGCTATGTTTATGCGGTTCACGGAAGCGGTACCTTCTGTTCGATAACATCAAGATTTAAAAAAGATTCAAAGGATATAGCCGTTGTTATGACCTATCTGTCCGATTATATCTTCCCGAAGGTTATAAGCGGAATAGATTCGGTGCTTACTGAGAACGGATACAGCATTATCCTCAAGAATACCAACAATTCACGCAGCCGCGAGATAAAGTGCCTTGAGGAGCTTATTGAGAAAAATATCGACGGAATAATCATAGAGCCGAGCAAGAGCAATGTCTTCTGTAAGCATAAGGATCTGTACAACAGATTGGACAAATACGGAATCCCGTATGTTTTCATCCAGGGTGTTTATTCGGTGATGGAGGATAAGACCCACGTGCTTATGTATGACGAGAAAGGTGCCTATCTTCTGACTGAATATCTGATCGGCCTTGGCCATAAGAACATCATAGGTGTGTTTAAAAGTGATGATTCGCAGGGACAGAACAGGCACAAGGGTTATGCGAAGGCTCTGGCTGAGGGTGGAATTGCCTATGATCCGGAGAATGTTATCTGGTTCTATACTGAGGACAGGGCTGTACACCCGTATGTGCTCATTCAGGATATGATAAGAAGCGGAAAAGCGATAGATGCAATAGTGGCATATAATGACCAGGTAGCTCATCATCTGATTAAGGCAATAAAAGAAATGGGACTTGATGTTCCGGGTGATATCTCGATAACGGGCTATGACAATTCACAGACTGAAACCGGTACGGGTATATCACTTACAACCGTGGCCCATCCGCAGGAGGAACTTGGAAGGATCGCTGCCCAGATCCTTCTTAAGATGATACGTGGGGAAAAGGTGGAGAAAAGAGTGATCATTGAACCTGAAATAATATGGGGGAATTCCTGTTCTGAAAAGTTACGTAAATAAAGCACGGGTAATGAACTTATGAAAAAAAGAATTAAGCCGGAATATACAACTTGACTACTTGTACATACAAGTTTGAGAATAAAGGAGTAGCGTGATCTATATCTTTTATTTCAAGCGGAGGGTTTACAGATGATCAGGAAAAAAGAGTACAAGTTTTGGTTCTGCACAGGTTCTCAGGATCTGTACGGAGAAGAGGTATTAAGGCATGTTGCGGCTCATTCGAAGGAGATCGTGGACGAGCTCAACAGATCGGGGATACTTCCCTACGAGGTAGTGTG
>JAILNV010000268.1 GCA_024691125.1 Lachnospiraceae bacterium
CAGGAAGCAGACCGTTTTGCTTATGGTTTTTCTTGCATCGTACACCTTTCTGATGTATGGAGTATTCTCGATAGACCCTGAGATAACCTGTTATTCGTATGCTATTGTCGCAGTGGGGCTTATATATTCGTGCCTTAAGGATAACAGATTATATAAGATCGTGCTCATGTTTGCAATAGCAGCTCTTCTGACTCTTATGCGTCCGTATTATGCAGGACTGCTTATACCTGCAGCTTATTTTCTATATAAAAGATCCGGAAAGAAGAGCCTGTTATGTTCGGTGCCGTTTTCATTGGCGACTTTCTATGCTTTCTTCTTTATAGGAGAGAATTTCTGCGCCGGTAATCCGATGAGCGGAAGGTTTTCGGGATTAATTGTTAAGGTAATACATAATAAAGACAATTACTATCTGTGCAGTCAGTATACCGTGGCGCTGCTTTCGGGTATCGGACAGTTCCTGCTAAGGCTTGCCAAGGGTCTGTACTCCATGTTCCAGCAGCTTGTGGTCTTCTTTACAACAAGAGTATGGGGACGGAATTATTTCATGTTTTTCTATCTGTTTCTGCTCTTATTTGTTCTGGTCATCCGGACAGACAGGAAGTCGGAAACCGACAGATTTATAAGAAGGCTGTTCTGGTTTGTATATTATTGCCTGATGATCATTGCCGTAGCCCTGTATTTCACAGGCTGGGCTGCGGACAGGCATCTTGCCGAATTCGTAGTGATGGGAATAGCAGTGACAGCGATGGAAGCGGGAGAGGATAAGAATAATAAATGGCTGGCAGTGCTGGTCGAAGCAGGACTGATCTTTTCCGTGATAATGGTTCCGAACAGAGAGCGTGAATATGTGAGTGAAGATTTCATCGTACAGGTAGAAGAGGCAAGGGAAACGATTGCAAAGGAAATGCCGCTCAATGAGTCAGACGGTCTGTCATGGGATAATACGGTACTGTGGGTTTACGAAGATACAGTTGACGGAGAGAAGGTAATAGTTCCATGGAGAGCGTTGTATGCCATTCCGTCCGGATATGCCTTTAATCTGGTCTTTAAGGATACATGGTTCGATGAATATGAAAACCTTTCATCAAAGTATCTTGCAGCCGCTTCCGGATCGGATACGGAATTGAGATTTGCCGAACGCGGTGCGGAGAAGATTGCTGATTATTGCGGAGTCGTGATATATAGATTGAGGTAACAAAAACACGCCAGGTAAGCTATCTTATGGTAAGGATTGTGACTTTATTTATTCTGCCGCTGCCATCAGAACTGCGGTATTCAACCGTAATAGTTCCGGTCACATCAGGATCCATGATAAATGATGGGTCGGACGAGTAGTCGCGAAGCAGGTATTCATCAGAGTTATCCGGGGAGACGGATATTCTGTATTCCAATGTTTCGGGTGAGCTGCTGACTAGCCGGCAGTTCTTTATTATTTCGCCATTATCGGCGTATTCGTTCATAAAGGTTACACCAAAGACAGTAGGCTCTAAGCTTTTAAGCTTTTCGCCGTAGCTGTCATAGAACATATCATCATATGATACTTCACCTTTCACAAGCTCCGAAAATGTATCTGCAAGCTTTTCGGCACCTAGGTAATTCAGGTGGACGGGATCTATAAACACTTCTGATGTGGATGGAAAATACTGCTCTCTGCATAGATTAAAGTCATAGTAATCAATTCCGTTTTCTTTCGCGACAGAACGAACCCAGGCAATGTAGTCATCATAATCACCGATAGCCGTAAGGCAGAAATCGGAGGTAGGGGCACTTATAAGAGTAAGCCTAATATTATGCTCTTTGCAGTAATCTATTATACTCATCAGATCATTCTTATAATCTTCGGAAAAGGTTTCAGGTGCTGCAGGAACCCATCCCCAGGTATCAAAGAAATCCCAACCCTTTACCGTAGGAAGATTCTTTATATAGCCTTTGCCGGCATATACTGCATTCTCATGAATAATGTATTCATAATTCCTGTACGCTTTCGTATTCTTCTTCTTTAGCAGCGCCCATATATATTCCGGTTCAAACATTTTCTTCCAGCTCCGTCTTGCCACGATAAAGCTGTTGGCATAATGTTCGCTTCCGGAAGCATTTAAGAGATAAATATACTTATCGACAGACGGCTTGAGATAATCACTTATTATATAGGCATTGGTCATCTGCGTACGTTCTTTGTGAATGTCATAAGAGTTATTATAGAAAAGATCAAGATAAACCTGTTTGATATCATTGTACTTACATGCTTCTTTAAGGATCAGCAGTGATCCGTCCAATGCCTGTGAGGAGGATGCTGC
>JAILNV010000272.1 GCA_024691125.1 Lachnospiraceae bacterium
GATGCCGTACTTGTCGGAGAGGCACTTATGCGGGCAGAGGATAAAACACGGATGCTCGCCGAGCTTTGCGGATGTTAATAAATCAACAGGAAGGTAGAGGATCAATGACCCGGATCAAGCTCTGCGGAATAACAAGACCGCAGGACATTGAAGTAATAAATAAAATAAATCCTGATTATATAGGTTTCGTTTTTGCACCGGCCAGCAAACGATATGTTAATGAAGAAACGGCAGCAGCACTTAAAAAGCAGCTTAGCCTCACAGTTCAAACGGTCGGCGTATTCGTGGATGAAACGCCCTCAATAGTAGCTGAACTCCTGAATAAAGGCGTGATCGATCTGGCACAGCTTCACGGACATGAGGATGAAACTTATATACATATGATGCGAGGACTGACGGATAAGCCGATAATCAAAGCCTTCCGTATAAAATCAAAAGATGATTTAATAAATGCCCAAGGCTGCAGCGCAGATCATATCCTCCTTGATGCAGGTGCAGGAGACGGAGCAGTCTTTGATTGGGATCTGCTCAGCGGATATAGCAGACCATATTTCCTGGCAGGCGGACTTGATCCTTCAAATGTTGGGGAAGCGATCAAAAGGCTGCACCCGTATGCCGTGGATGTAAGCTCCGGCATAGAAACGGATGGGTTGAAGGATCCCATTAAAATGAGAGAGTTCTGCGATACAGTCCGGAGATTTATCACATAGAAAAATAGTGGCATTGTATTTAATAACCATATCCGGTTAAACATAATATCGGTATGAAAAGACCGGAAAAACTGATTACATCAGCGTAAAACAGAGAGTAATAACAGTAGAAAATAAGAGAGGAGCAACGAAATGACCAATCCCAAGGGAAGATTCGGAATACACGGCGGGCAGTATATGCCGGAAACGCTTATGAATGCCGTTATAGAGCTGGAGGAGGCTTATAACAGGTTCAAGGATGATGCTGATTTCAAGAAAGAGCTTAATGAGCTGTTCAATGATTACGCAGGACGCCCGTCAAGGCTGTATTTCGCACAGAAGATGACAGAAGATCTTGGTGGGGCAAAGATATACCTTAAGAGAGAGGATCTGAACCATACAGGCGCTCATAAGATAAACAACGTTCTCGGACAGGCACTGCTTGCAAAGAAAATGGGCAAGACAAGACTCATTGCGGAAACAGGTGCCGGACAGCATGGTGTCGCAACAGCCACAGCCGCCGCTCTTATGGGAATGGACTGTGTCGTTTTCATGGGTGAAGAGGATACGAAGCGTCAGGCTCTTAACGTATACAGGATGCGTCTTCTCGGAGCAGAGGTCATTCCTGTTAAGACCGGCACAGCTACTCTTAAGGATGCAGTATCTGAGGCTATGAGGGAATGGACCAAGAGGATAGACGATACGCATTACTGTCTCGGTTCGGTCATGGGACCTCATCCCTTCCCTACCATAGTAAGAGATTTCCAGGCTGTTATATCGTCAGAGATTAAAGCACAGCTTATGGAAAAGGAAGGTAAGCTCCCGGATGCAGTCATAGCCTGCGTCGGCGGAGGCTCCAACGCGATCGGAAGCTTCTACCATTTCATAGAGGACAAAAGCATACGCCTTATAGGATGCGAAGCCGCAGGACGGGGCGTTGATACACCCGAAACAGCTGCAACCATCGCAACAGGGCGTGAAGGAATTTTCCACGGAATGAAATCATACTTCTGTCAGGATGAGTTCGGACAGATAGCGCCGGTGTATTCCATATCAGCAGGACTTGATTATCCCGGAATCGGACCCGAGCATGCCTATCTTCACGACATCGGCCGTGCAGAGTATGTTCCGGTTACCGATGAAGAAGCGGTACAGGCCTTCGAGTATCTGGCTAAAACAGAAGGAATAATACCTGCCATAGAGTCGGCTCATGCCGTTGCATACGCAAGACAGATAGCGCCATCAATGGATAAGGATCAGATAATAGTCATAACCCTGTCGGGACGCGGTGACAAGGATTGCGCCGCCATAGCAAGATACAGGGGAGAGAATATATCGGAATAACCAGTCAACGGAAATCAATCCAACCGGTAATATATTCAAGAGTTCAAAGCCATTC
>JAILNV010000295.1 GCA_024691125.1 Lachnospiraceae bacterium
GATGGTGTTGGGACTGATGCCGGGGATGAGTTTGAAGGCGTATGCGGCGACAGAAACATACACTTCGTTAATGAATAATGCGACAGAAGTAAAGTTTAATAACTATGATTGGTACATCATTGAGGATGATTCCACGAGTGCCACAGAAGGTACGGTGACGCTGTTGGCAGCGGATGACAGCTTTGGCTACTCAAAATTTTCGGACGAATCGAGTAATGCTTACAGCAGTTCAAAAATCAAGACTGCTCTTGATTCACTTACGAAAACCGGTGCGTTCAAGGATGTCGCAAATGCAATTGTTGATATGGATTTAAGTGATGTTTCGGTTACAGGAGCAAAGCTCTATCTTTTGGATAAGGCTACAGCCCAGGCTGTCCGCCTAAATCTTCCCCTGAGTATAAGTTATTATGAATTCCCTAATGCAGAAATGGGAGCATGGTGGCTCCGCACACGCGGGTACCAAGATTGTAATGCCGATCTCGCGTGCAAGGAAGGCGTTGGCGACTTTGGCTTTAATGTGGATAAGTCGCTTGGAATCCGCCCCGCTTTAAGGCTCGATCTGTCATCAGTTACCTTCTCACCTGAATCAAATACTTTCACGTTGAATGGTGGGGAAAAACCGGCAGCTACTGTTACCAAGGCACCGACAGCCAAATCGCTGTCATACACCGGGCAGGCTCAGGAACTTGTCAACGCGGGTACAGCTGAAGGCGGCACGATACAGTATGCTCCGGGAACAAAGGAAAAGGCTACAGGAGAATATACTGCTTCCATCCCTAAAGAGACCAACGCCGGAACCTATTATGTCTGGTATAAGGCTAAGGGAGATGATAAGCATACTGATTCCGAGGCGGCATGTGTTACGGTGACGATCAGCAAGGATGATCCGGAACCCGGACCTGATCCAAAGCCGGAACCCAAGCCCGAACCCAAAAAGAAGGATAAAAAGAGTTCGAGCAGCTCTGAAAGCTCTACTCCTCCCAATCCCAATGCCCTTAACATCATATATATAAAGAACGGAACAAGAGTATGGGAAGCGAAGGCGTCAAAGCAGGTTCAGGGGCCGGCGGCCCAGTTAGCCTTCAAACAGATCATGTCACCCGGGTGTAACGAGGCGTTTTCCTTCAACCTGATTGCCGACGGCAAGGCTATTGACCATACTTTGAAGAACGGTAAGCTTATCCTGTTCATTCCCGACGGGTATAGAAAGGCCGGAAGGGTGTTTGCGCTGACGGCGATAGACAAGAACGGGAAGGTGCATTTCTATCCCGATACAGATAGCGATCCCGCAACGGTCACGGTTGATGTTAATTTTGAAGGGTATGCATTTGATCTGATCTATATAGGGTGATGCGTTTATAAAACGCTGCATCCGCATAATGATTATTATGAGTTTGAAGAAAGTCTCCGTATCATCCGGGGGCTTTCTTTGGGTTTACGTGCCATGGAAGTTTCCATGATAAGCAGGATCTAAAGGGTATTTTTGACAAAGAGTATGTCAATTCGGTTGAAGAAAACGGGGAAGTACGATAAAATGTAATCAAATTTGTAACTATTCAGAACAGCACATATATTTAAAAATATGAACCGTCAAGCTTGCGACGCGAAGCTAGTCCTTTAGGGCTTGTAAGGGGCATATTTTATAAATATATGTATTGGATGAATCCAAAACAGCGAAAAATACGAAGTATTTTGAGCCTGTTCTGAATAGTACTCAAATTTCAAGTAAACTGAAATATATGAATTCTCAGGATTAAGAACCACCTGAATACATATACAAGAGGAAGCCGGTATGTCAACACAGAACTCGTTTAAACAGATAACCAAGGACAGAGTCAAGGAACCGAAGAAATACAATGTGGTGATGTTCAATGATGATTTCACCACTATGGATTTCGTTGTGGATATTCTGATGGATGTATTTAATAAGAATAAAGATGATGCAGAGGTACTCATGATGACGGTACACAAGAGCGGAAAGGCCGTCGTTGGTGAATATCCTTATGATATTGCGCTCACCAAGGTAAACAGGGCATCCGAACTGGCTAGAAAAGAAGGTTATCCGTTCAGGATGACTGTGGAGGAAGCAGTATGAATCTGTCAAAGGATGCGGCGCAGATGCTGCGTGATTCGATCACCTATGCGCTTGAACATAATTACGAATATGTAACTCCGGAGATATTGGTACTCATGCTATGCAAGAATGATGATTTCAGAGCAGCCATAGCAGCCTGCGGAGGCGATATATCACAGCTTGCCACCGATCTTATGGCATACAGTGATGAGTATATAGATCATATAGAGAACAAGGATCCCGAACTGTCGATAGGAGTCGGTTATACACTCGCGGGCGCCGGAGAACAGGCGATAAACGGAGGCAGAAACGAGATTGAGATAAGTCACATCATCAATGCGGTATGGCAGCTGCCGGACAGTTATGCCGTGTATTTCATGGAAAAGCAGGGAATAGATAAGACTGAACTGTTAAAAGCAATGGGTGAACTGACCGGAGTTGATGATGAGTTCTCTGATACAGAAACCGGTAAGGAAAAGGGGAAGAATATACTTAAAACATATGCGCCATGTCTGAATGACAAGGTTTCGGAGGCGAATCCCCTTATCGGAAGGGAGGCCGAGCTTGAACGTACCATTCAGATACTCTGCCGTAAGGACAAGAACAACCCTCTTCACATCGGTGAATCCGGCGTAGGCAAGACAGCGATCACATACGGACTTGCACAGAGGATCAATGACGGAAAGATCCCGGGACTTCTTAAGGGCAGCAGGATTTTTGCGCTTGATATAGCCGGAATGGTAGCGGGAACAACGTATCGGGGTGATTTTGAAAAGCGCTTTAAGAAGGTGCTTGCAGAG
>JAILNV010000103.1 GCA_024691125.1 Lachnospiraceae bacterium
TTGCCCTGCTGTCGGCCGGGAATAACTCTTCCGGTATCTCATCCCTGCCAAAGAATCTGTGCTCCAGCACTTCAGAGTCCTGATCCGAAATGATCCCGTCATATTCATTTGATGTAAAGATAACAGATAAAGAATAAACAAGATCATCATTCGGATAATGTATCCTTCTCTCTTCCCCGGTAAGCCAAACTTCGTTATGCCGGATAAAGCCATATCCATCTTTTGAATAGATTATTTTCCCCTCCAATGCTTCTTCAAGAGTCCATCCACGTTCAATACGCTTGCAAAACAGTTCTTCTATTATTCCTTCTGCTTGAATATATGTATGATCAGGAATTAAAGACAACAGTAAACAATGCATCAGCGATATCCGGTATTTTTTTCACCTCAGAGATGTATTTTCTTATATGATAACACAATGTCATTTCACATTAGATTAATAACATTGTTATTTAATATTTATCTGTTTTTATCAAAATAATTCATGGCAAGCCGTAATGACCTGCCCCTTTTTAAGAAAGTTTGGGTTAGAGACTATCTATTATGAAGCGATTATATATTACTCTCTCCCCATTTTTTTAACCCAAGAAGTATAGGTATAAGAGACTCAGCCTTTTTAGAAAGAGAATACTCCACTCTTACAGGCATCTCATCATACTGTTTCCTTATTACCAGACCGTCATTCTCCATTTCCCTTAAGGATTGAGCTAACATTGTATTTGTTATGCCATATATGGCTCGTCTAAGCTCACCATACCTAACGACTTCATCCCGATCAATAACACACAATATCATGATCTTCCATTTCCCGCCGACGATATTTATGACCTTTTTAAGTCCACATCCTTCTCCACCTACGGTCTCACACAATGGTTCTTTTTTACTCATGGTCAGTTTTTCCTTACCTGGTTAATTATTTTTGCGTACTTGATATATTTTCCATACTACATATAATAAACTTATCAGCTGAGAAAAACAAGAAAAAATGAAAGGACGCAAAAAGCGTAAGGTGATCATGATGGAATATAAATTTACAAAAGAAAATTTCGAAAGCGAAGTAATGAACTCTGATGTGCCTGTATTGGTGGATTTCTATGCAGACTGGTGCGGTCCATGCAAGATGATGAGCCCTGTAGTAGATAAAATCGCTGAAAAATATACCGGCAAGGCAAAAGTAGGAAAGGTAAATGTTGATGAGCAGCAGGAAATTGCAGGACAATTCGGAATAATGAGTATCCCTTCATTTGTCTTTATAAAGGGAGGGAAGAAAGTAGACCAGGCAATTGGTGCAATGCCATCTTCTGCTCTTGAAAAGAAATTGGCGCAGATCCTTTAGGCAATTTACAAAGCACCGGCGTTTCTAAATCCGTCGGTGCTTTGTTTTTACCGATACTATATATCTTTGTAAAGTCCATCTTTAATGAACCCTTCCATATAGTATACTAAATTGCCTATATTAACTGCGTTTATATCAATTTGCATAATCCGGATGACGCTTCAAATATCCCGTGAATCCAGGAACGGTAAAATACAGCCCCTTGTCATTGGCGATTATACCCTTACTTTTAAGTTTGGCAAGAGTAGGGACTATCTGTTTATATCAACTGTTTATCATGGAAATGCTGTAGAACAAATGCCGTGCATTAACCATGATCGTTGTTACCAGTGTCATTATTATGGATGCACCTCCTGCGAGCAGTCCTACTCCTACATACTGCATTGAACCCGCGTAGATAAGAAGACTCATCTCAAGAGCCCAAAGAATTCCATATCCTGCGTCATGTAGAAGGATACCAAATCCAATCCCTAAGACCAGATATCCTGCCATTACCGGTATTGTTTTAACAAAGGCTTTCTTTACAACTTCATGCCTCATTTCCTCTTAAACACCTTTCAGTTAATTTTCACTGTTGCTATCCAGGTTTATATTCAATGCAGCTATTGTTTGATAACGGCATTTGTTCATTAATATACGGTGCCCATGTTATATCACTCCAGACCTTGTACATGTCTGTTTGCCGCCGTATTATCAACGAATGCAACAGTTTCATCCATGGATTCTACAAACCTGTTGAAGTTTGAATAGCTGCATTCTTCTCCATTCATGCTACATTTCCATGAATCATCATCCTCGTAGTTAAGTCCGGTGTAACGATCTCTCTCCTTTATCTTACCATTGATCAGTGCATACTCGATGTACATATGAGGCATGAAATCCCTGTCATTATCATCATAGGTTGCCGGACCACCGCGGTAAAAACAGAAGGTTCCGGACTTGGATGAGGTCAGGAAGGTACCATACACCGGTATGTCCATCTGTGATACGTCTATGGAAATTACCTTACCGTTATCATATGTGTAGTACAGGTTATCACTTACAAACATACCGTCAGGATCTATTATGAGCTCCGGAATCCCGTCAGCATTAAGATCATGCAGGGCGAAGGAACCGTTTTCATTATCATATGAGAATTCCTTCTTCGAGGCTATCTCATCATATGCAGCCGCTATTGTGGTATTTAGTCCGCTATCTTTTTTCTTACTGTCTGACTTTTTATTTGATCTGTTGTCTTCGCTACTGTTCTTCTGCGATTCAAATTTCCAGTTTGACAGTGGAGTGCCGATACTTAATACAAGGGAATCATTCATCCTGTTATACCACTCATTGAATTCCTTCTCACTGATCCTGTCCTGATAATCTTCATTTTCGTATTGATAGTTATTTGTTACATGATACCAGGGATGTTCCTCCCCACCTTCATTTTCTTCGTTATAGACTAATACATCTATACACGTCAGCCATGGTATAGTGTTCTGAGATGCATCCTTCCAGTGGATATAATACGTCTGAGCGGCTCCCGAATAAATCTGTTCATAGATCGTATTATCATTGGAAAGATAGAAGCAGTCATACTCTGATCCCCTGATATCATAGTAATCATTGAGCTTACCCATTCTCACTGTATATATCCTGAAGATATTGGGTACTTGCTTTCCGTTCTTAAGTTCCTCAATAAACAGTTCCTCGATATTATCACCGTTTATGTCGAATAAATAATATCCCGTTTTGTCAATCGGATATGAAGGATCTTCTTCATATTCAGCTATCGCCTTACTGTACATCTTATGGATAGTATTGCTTCTCCCTTCAGACGGAGTCCACACATTGGAAATAAAGCGCAGATAATCACCGTTCTTTTCAAGTACCAATGTAAACGGTTCTCCGGCGTTTTCATATTCAATCTTCATCTTGCCGTCATCATCCGTTTCCATGGAAATGAGCTTAATATCCACGGCGTTAGCATCGCTGGCACTGTACTGAACATAAATATCCCATTTATCGAAATACGTCAGACCAAGCGGTTTTTTGACATCTGCCACATCTATTCCGGATGTGCCCTTCACAAAATCACGAAGTACTTTTCCGTCAATTATATCAAGTCCGAATTCATCCGCTGTTTCCCTGCATTCTTTTGAATCTCCGCAAAATGCATCCGTTATATCATCCAGAACATCACTGTATTTTTCATCGTCATAAAGACCGGCTCCCATATAGAAAACGCCTTCCCAGGTAATGTCCTCAGGGTTTAAGAATTCTTCGGTCAGAAACCCTATATACCTGTTCGACTTAAGCTGCTTCTCCAGTTCAGATAGCTCTGCTTCATCTGCCGATACATCTTTTGAATCCGGGTCATACTGCGCGATCACTTCATCAAGAAGGCTGCGTATCCTATGCAGTTTTTCCGGATGGCTGATCTTGTATCTTTTGTTATCTTCTGTCACAAGACATTCGTTCTCGATCTCTATACGACCTAAGCTTCCATCTTCAAATTCGAAATCCAGGACATCGGTAAAATCATCGGTTGCCATATCGGTAGGATTTCCGACCCGGAGTTCTTTCAGCTCTTCTACGATTTCAGATATCAGTTCTGCATCGTCACACTCGGCATACTCTCCCGATTCCCACATCCGGCTGTACTTAATCTTTACCGGTGTGCTGTCAAAAGTCCATACAACCGAGGACCCGGCTTCTGTAAGTGTTTCTTCTGCCTCATCATTTTGGTTCATTGTCTTTTCAGAATCTGCCTCCGATGCTGATTTCTCCTGTAATTCTCCTTTGTCAACAGAGCAGGCATACATGAATATAGCCAGAATTAACACCGCAGCTGTATATACGAATTTTCTGAGTGTGATCTTGTTATAATACATAACCATTTCCTCCTATCTGAAGTATTAATAATCTCCATTTGTCCTGTTGAGTTCCGTAAAATCAACTCCGGGAGTGAAATAATTGCCTCTCTGCGCCACAAATACATCCGGAGGGTACATATGCTTTCATGAACATACGATCCCTGATCATAGGATCCCCATAAATGGTCATAGGAACTACCGTTCCGTCACCGTATTCAGGCATACCTTGCCGTATCCTGCTTCCTATATCCTGTGGATGCATGGAATACTCAGTCCCGCAGAACTCACATTTTACTATTTTGCTGTATCCATCCCAATAAACATTTGCTCCGCATCTTGGACAAATGATCCGATCCATAGTGACCTTACAAAATTGATAAATTTGTTAAATATTATAATACTTTATTCTGTATTAGTCACCATTTGCTACTCATGAAACCTCTATTTCAACCTTTTGCTATCTTAATGTCTGTGATAGAATTATCCTGCATGGTTCTGTAGGATCGGACTACTATATTATCATCAAGGTATTTTATGCAGGAGCGTTTTAAAATACTGAGAGTAAAACTTAAGAATGTATCTCCCTTGAAAAAATCTGTAAGCATACTGATAATACTATTACTCATTATCATATGGTATGAGATACCGGTCACTGAGCATATACATATAAAGGGAGAAGGAAAAATAACTTCGCCGGTACGGTTTGCATTGGTGACGGATCTTCATTCATGCTCTTATGGTAAAAATGAGGCATATCTTATCAGGATGATTGACAATGAAAAGCCTGATGCAGTACTGCTGTCCGGTGATATTTTCGATGATAAGTTAAGTGATAACAATACAAATGATTTCATAAGTGTGATAACTGATAAATACAGCTGCTACTATGTTACGGGGAACCATAAATTCTGGAGCGGCCGCGCAGATGAAATGAAGAAATGGCTTAAAGACAACGGCGTTACAGTGTATCATTGCTGGGTGCATGCGGTCTTCGTATAGTGTGGATAATGACCATATTCTCCGCATACCATACTCCGGGCATACTCTATACCTCCTATCCGGTATCATTATTGGTGTGAGTACTGATTGGCATTATTTTTTTTAGTATTTCGTGTCAGCTTATACAGTTCCTCGGCAGCAAGTCTAGTTTTGGCTACTATATCGCCACAGTTCTTCGGAAAACAATAATATGAATTCTTTATATCACCGATATTGATCATATCTCCTATCTCATACCAGTAATAATCTGCATTTAGGCTATATGAGGCAGACGGATTCTGCCTGTAATCTATTTTGCCATCACATCCCATGAGATGAAATCCTTCATTGCTATGCTCAAGCACACCCGAACCTACTCTGTACAGATATTTCGTATCCACGATCATATATATATCAGTGTCTGTTTTAAGATAATAATCGCCTCTCAGAAGTTCTTTACGCACGCATTCTCGTTCCCACCGGAACCAGTCAGGTATGTGATCGAACAGGGTTTCCACGTTATCGCCCTTTAGAAATCCATACTCATCAAGAATGTAGGATGCGCCGCAGGATCCACATTTCAGTGATATACCTTTTCCTGTCATCTTACCTTCCGAATTACAGTGAGGGCACCGGTACAGAACCCTGTTAAGCCCATCAGCCCGGAATGGCTCATCCACTTTGATGTGGTTTTCTTGCTGCCACCTGAACTGGTCAAAGGTAAAATAACTTTTGATGATTTCATTTATCTCATCAACACTTTTTCCTTCTATTTCATCCGGGCTTAATACATATTTTATACGCGCATTTACATCAACCTTGCGAAGCTTTAGCATGTTATATAAAGGATCGTGTGTGAATGCGCCGTAAGTATTAATTATAACCAGAGGAACTTTAAGCAATTTCACGCATTTTCCCAAGCTCTCGGGCAACACAGTCGCTGTTCCGTCGAAAGAATACCCGGCCTCCGGAAACATCAAAACAGATGTCTTTAGCCGTTTTAAAGCATAGGTCATATCTTTGATCAGCCGAACATCCATAACAAACTTCTGAGTAGGAATGCATCCTATCCGGCGCATCAGTATTTCTTTTCCTATAAATCCATCGATAGTACAGATGATCTGATAAAATCTGGGATATAAAAGTGCCGATGCAATCTTAAGGTCTATAAAGCTCGAATGGTTCATCAAGATAAAGCATGGTTCTTTTTTCTTCAGCCTGTCCATATCTACGTATTCAGCTCTGAATTTAGCCTTCTTAAGCTCTGGTTTTGACAGGATGTTTATTAGTTCTTGAAGTATGGGATCCGGCTTTACAGGCGTTTTGTGTATCGAATGCCTTAACCCTGACAGATCATCATAGGATATTTCTTTAATCTTTATCTTCACTTCTCGATTTTCCTCTTAAATAAGATAGTCTAAACATGATAGAACAGTACTCCCACCTTATCCTTTTCTTCGACACCTTCAGCTACCGTTCTTATTGACAGATTTTTGCCGGATTTATCGCCACTGAGACGACTATACGCCCCGTCTCACCGTCATCATTCCTGAAGAAATCCGCATCGAGCTTTAATACGTCAAGTGGCATTGTACTCTCCCTATATGACTGAATCTAATATGTTTAACTTTCAAAGTTTTATACTCTTGCGTTGCTTTCTTAGGAAACTTAATAAACCTGTATCTCACTAACACAGGTGTCTTCATATTTCTCTCCTTTTTTTGCTCCTGTAATCGTTATTGTAATCGTATCGGTCATTACCGGCTCATCCAGTTCAACCTTATTGCGGTTGCAGTCTGCAAGATCTTTAGGAGTGGAACCCTCATAAGCATAACCCTCCATACTGCCTTCCTTGATATTACCTTTGCCAAAATCCACACTGACATCTGTAAGCACACCGTTCTTACAATACAGATCATAACCGGCTGTATATCCGTTACATATCTGAATACCATATACTGACTGCTCATTATCGAGATGAAGTGTAATAGTTTCTCCGACTCCTGTTCCGGGAACTCCATCAGCCCATATAGTGGTATAATCCCCATCTATAAGATTCATGCCTGAATATGTTTTTCCATTTGCTGCCGGCAATTCTGATGACGTATTAACAGAAGAAACTCTTATCTTTTCATTCCGATATCTTCCATACAAAAGAGTCACTCCGTATCTGCTTTCCCCATTTTTCTCAAACAGTATATCTGCATAGCCTAAAAAAGAAATAGTTCCACCGTTATCTTCGTAGAATGCCGGTCCGGTAAGAAGATAATAGTCCTCATCTTCGAAAATCTGCATATGCTCTACTATATGCCATGGGTCTCCGTCTCCATATGAGATCAGAATGTATCCATCCTTAACCTGCTCATATCTGGCAGGTTTATAATTTTCTTCTCCGTATACATCTCTGAAGAACTCGATTGCATCATCCACCGGAATCAGCTTATCGGCATCATACCTGTCTTCGCTGTCTTCTATGGGAAGTGCTCCGCCAAATGCCGTTTCACCCCACATAACATCATCTATGATCTGGGAACGCAGGAACGCTTTACGGTCATTGTCCATTTGAGAAAAGATCATTCCATGTTCATCAAGAATACGCGAAAATGTAACACACCTGGCCATTTCCGCTAACAGCTCTGTCATAGGCGGAAGAACGGGATCATTTTCTCTTAGGAGCTCGATCTCTGCCCGGCATTCTGCTTCGGTTAAAGGCTTATGCTTTTTCTTATCTTCATCTGAATTTTGATCAGTATTATCCTTGTGGGATGCTTTTTCTTCTTTACTTTCACCGGTTTTTTCGGCGGTTTCTTCTTTCTTCGGCTTTTCCCGTTCCTGCACATAATCCTTATTATCGGCGACCGGGGATTTGTGGTTTTCTGCCTTGCTTCCACAGCCTGTCATACCCAGGAAGAGCAACAGATTTATTATAATCATTACTGTTATCTTTCTCATCTTTCTATTTTTCCTCTTTACATCTGTTTGTGCAAGGCTCAAAGCATAATACTTGTACACTTCCTTATCACCGGATGTTGTAAGCCCTGCATCTCTTGCCATATCACCCGCTGCAGATTCCCTACTCAACCTGTTACTTATTGACAGCGGATTCAGCATATGTCCAGCCTACGGTCACCAAAACATTAAGCAGCAGAAACATTATAAGCTTTCCGTGCAATATAAACAAAAAGATTGACCGCACAAATACAGACAGCCTCAAAGAAAACCATTACAAACTGATTAAGACTTTCGTTTTCTACTGCGGCAAACCCCCACCTATAGATGGATTGTTATAGTTAAGAAGCACAAAGCCTAAAGCCGCAAATATTCTTAAAAATTTCTATATCCGTATGTCTTTCCGGCTCCATCCCACATTATCCATAAGATAAATTGAGTACAACTCAGAATCCCAGGTTGTCATTTACCAGAACTACATGGATCCTTCCTTCATGTTTGGAATACCTCGTTATAAGAAACTGACAACAGATCGTATCGGGAGATTTACAGTTAAAACATGAGCCTGTCTCAGTGCATGGAGTAGACAATCCGAACCTTTGGGCATTAATGGGTGCGGCTACATTCCTGGCTCTCTTAATTGCCCCGTCAATATCATCACAAACCTTGTTCATTCCCACAATGAATATGACTTTCTTTGGGCCGTATGCTATTGCCGATACACGATTTGCGTTCCCATCAATATTAACAAGGATACCATCTTCCGTTATTGCATTGGCACTGGCAAGATAAAAATCTGCATTATAGGCCTCAAGCTCTGCTGCATGTTTATCAGCCGCTGTATATCTGTCTATGAACTTATACTTGTCACTCTTTACAGCCTCAACAAGTCCAATTTCATTAGCGCTCATGCTTCCGCCCATCGTCACACTGCTTCCTTCAGGAATAAGCTCCAGTACCTTCTTAAGAGCGTCTTCTTTATCAGCTGAATAATATCCGGTCATATTTCTGGACTCAAGTCCTTTAATAACTTTCTTCGCAAGCAGTTCATTTCTCTTGTATATATTTTCGTTCATTCTGTTATCTCCTCCTAATTTCTTCCGGTCAATTTCCCGGATCTTTTCAATAGTATAGCACATATTTTTAAGAGGCCGAATACCTTTTAATACACTATACACTCAAAAAAGTTACTATATTAATTCACTTATCTGTGTGGTAATATTTTATATGAACAGTAGATTTCGTATTGGAATTGTTATAGCTTATTTCATTTAATCACTTAGTTTTTCCTCGTACTCTTCCTTCGGCATCGGCTTGGCAAAGTAAAATCCCTGTATGAGATCGCACCCTTCTTCTGCCAGAAAATCCACCTGATCCTTTTCCTCGACGCCTTCAGCGACTGTCCTCATTGACAGCTTCTTTGCAAGATTTATCGCCTCTGAGACGACAATACGCCCCCTCTCACCGTCATCATTCCTGAAGAAATCCGCATCGAGTTTTAATACGTCAAGCGGCATCTCCTTAAGTGAATTGAGTGATGAATATCCGGATCCGAAATCATCCATCGATATCGCAAATCCGTAATCCTTGAGTTTTTTGATCGTTGTTATGAGCGCGTTTTTGTCATCAAAGAATGCACTTTCGGTAAGCTCAATCTCAATAAGATCATGTGGTGTCCCGGCTTCATCCACAATATCTCTTATCTGTTCAGCCAGGTCTTCCTCGATAAAATGAGCACGTGATACATTAACGGATACAGGAACGCACTTCCTGCCCGAATCGAGCCAGGCTCTCTGATCACGAGCCACATGGGTCAGCATGTAATGATCGATCTTCGTGATAAATCCGTTCGTTTCAAAAATCGGTATGAACCTACCCGGACTTACCATTCCCTTCGCAGGGCTGTTCCAGCGGATAAGTGCTTCCGCCCCTGACATTTGCCGGGTCTTCGGATCGTACTTCGGCTGGTAATATACAAGGAACTCTTCGTTCTCGAGTGCCTTTTCCTGATTTTCGTTCACCCAGTCAAGCCACATCTGCTCCTCGACCATCTTGTCATCAAAGAATACGACCGCTGAGTCTGACCCGGTGATTGTCGCCCTTGCGGTCCCTGCATTGTTGTACTCTTTCTCGATATCGACCGATCTTCGGCGAATGGATCTTCCCGTCTCATCAGTGTTTGCAGCTATCCTGTCGACACCGACCCAGAATCTGAACTTGTGGTCTTCGTTTATCGTCTCAAGCTCTGAGATCATCTTTTTGATACGTTCCTCAAGATTATCCCTGTCGCTGTACATCATCATAGCGGCAAAGTGAGCCGCGGAATGATGGGCACAAAGCTCATTTTTATAGAGGTGCTTCTTAATTACTTCATTTACCTTGCACAACATCTGCTCACCCTCTTTGACCGAATGACAGACGCAGAAATTCCTGTAGTTTACGAATACGATATCAAGTACTGCATATTTTTTATTTCCGTTTCCTCTCTTTGTAAGCTC
>JAILNV010000117.1 GCA_024691125.1 Lachnospiraceae bacterium
TGAAGAGAATATGAATAAGCTTCTTGCGAAGCTGGCAGCCAAAGGCGAAGGAATTCCCGAATACGAACGCCCGAGGTCAGGCTATAACAGCAGGGTTAAGGAAGCGGATGACGGGATAAGAAAAACACAGAAGCTATTGCTCACCTGGCTCTGTGATGAGCCGGAGGTATATAAGCTTATAGGGAAATATCTTACGCCGGATGATTTTACGGAAGAGATGTACAGAACTGTTGCCGGCATACTGTTCGAGCAGCTGGAATCAGACCAACCGGACCCGGCCGGAATAATCAGCAGGTTTACTAACGAAGAGGAGCAGAACGAAGTGGGTAGCCTGTTTAATACGAAGCTAGAGGACCTTAATACGAACGAGGAACGGTCACGGGCACTTAAGGATCTTCTGGTAAAAGTAAAGAGCAACAGCTATGCGAGACAGGCTAAAGAAGGAGATCCTTCGGATATAAACAGGATTAAACTGGTCATAGAGAATAAGAAAAAGCTTCAGGAGCTTAAGAACATGAAGCTTGTACTGAAAGATAATATGGAACAATAGTCAGATTGAGGAGGAGAATGATGAGTGAGAAGATGAGAGAGAAGGAGCATAATACTGAGATGTCAGATGAGGCTTTAATGCAGGAACAGGACAAACAACAGCAGGAGAAGATACAGGAGAAGCTTAAGACTCTGCTTGCAAAAGCAAAGAAAAAGAAGAATGTATTGGAGAGTCAGGAAATTGCCCTGTTCTTTGCAGATATGGATATCCAGGATGACCAGATGGACAGGATAACGGACTATCTGGAGCAGAATGGTGTGGATATACTTAAAATAACAGGGGATGATGACGAACCCGAGCCGGATGAGGAGATACTGTTATCCGAGGAAGAGGATGTTGATGTTGAGAACATCGATCTATCGGTTCCGGATGGCGTAAGCATTGAGGACCCGGTAAGGATGTATCTTAAGGAAATCGGTAAAGTTCCGCTTCTGTCGGCAGAGGAAGAGATTGAACTCGCCCAGAAGATGGAAAGAGGCGGTGATGAGGGTGAGGAGGCTAAGAAGCGTCTGGCAGAAGCCAATCTTCGTCTGGTAGTCAGCATAGCCAAGAGATATGTGGGAAGAGGAATGCTTTTCCTCGACCTTATTCAGGAGGGAAATCTCGGACTTATCAAAGCAGTAGAGAAGTTCGATTACAAGAAGGGGTATAAATTCTCCACATATGCAACTTGGTGGATCCGTCAGGCGATAACACGTGCTATTGCAGATCAGGCGCGTACTATTCGTATACCTGTACATATGGTTGAAACGATAAACAAGCTTATAAGAGTAAGCCGTCAGCTGCTTCAGGAGCTTGGACGTGAAGCTACGGCCGAAGAAATAGCTGAGGAGATGAATCTTCCGGTTGAGAGAGTGCGTGAGATACTTAAGATATCACAGGAACCGGTTTCGCTTGAGACACCCATAGGTGAGGAGGAGGATTCCCATCTGGGTGATTTCATACAGGATGATAATGTTCCCGTACCTGCTGACGCAGCAGCGTTCACGCTCCTTAAGGAACAGCTGGTTGAGGTTCTCGGTACGCTTACCGACAGGGAGCAGAAGGTATTAAGGCTTCGCTTCGGTCTGGATGACGGCAGGGCAAGAACCCTTGAAGAGGTAGGTAAGGAATTCAATGTAACCCGTGAGCGTATAAGACAGATAGAGGCCAAGGCTCTGCGTAAGCTCCGCCACCCGAGCAGAAGCAGGAAATTAAAGGATTACCTAGATTAACAGGTGAATATATGCACATTTCACAACGATTATCTTCCGTAGCTGCACTTATCACTCCGGGTCTTTCAGTTGCAGATATAGGTTGCGATCATGCCTATCTGGCTATACATCTGATAGAGAACCTTATATCACCAAGGGTGATCGCCATGGATATAAATAAAGGACCTCTTAAGAGAGCCGAAGAGCATGTGATCGAAGCAGGTCTTAATGGGAAGATAGAGCTGAGGCTTTCCGATGGTCTCTTAAAGCTGAAGCCCGGTGAAGCCGAATGCATAGTGATGGCGGGAATGGGCGGTCCGTTAATGACCGGTATAATGGATGCAGCTCCTGCAGTGTGCGCAGATGCAGCGGAGTTCATCCTGCAGCCGCAGTCAGAGATAAGGGATGTACGACATTACCTTGAAGATAACGGTTACCGCATAGTATCCGAGGATCTTGTATATGAGGAAGGTAAGTTCTATCCCATGATGAAGGCGGTTCATGGAAATAATGAACCGGGAAAGAGGGAAAGAAGTACTTTATACAGCCGGGACATATATGAATGGATCGAGGCAATCAATGAGGAACCTGAACTTCTTAAACTGCGATTGGAAGCCTTCTACAGCTATGGAGGACTTCTGCTTAAAGAAAAGCACCCGATACTCAGGGATTATCTTAAGTATGAGAACGAACTGCGAAACGAGATAAGAAATAAGCTCTTTGATTCGGTCAGGACTGATAAAGTATCTGACAGACTGGATGAAATAGCATATGATATTGAAGTGCTGACGCAGGGAACCATGCTTCTGAACTACTGAAAGACTTCAGATATAAGCTACAACCCAAATCCTGATTTGCACCGTAGCCTTATGACATTCATGAAACCGAATGTGCACCGCAAGCGGTATCCCTTATGAAAATTGTGAAAGGAAAAATATGAAAAGCGGCCGTATAATAGATTCACTGGAAGAAATGTATCCTGTTGCCAATGCAGAACAGTGGGACAACGTAGGACTTATTGTCGGAAGACGTGATAAGGATGTACGTAAGATATATATAGCAGTGGATCCTACGGATGAGGTGATCCAGTGTGCCATAGAAGTTCATGCGGACATGATCATAACCCACCATCCGCTGATCTTCAAAGCCATAAAAAAGGTAAATGCAGATGATTTCATAACGCGCCGTGTTCTCAGACTTGCAAGACATGACATGTGTTATTATGCGATGCATACCAATTTCGATGTAACCGAGATGGCAGATGCGGCAGCGGATAAGATAGGGCTTAAGAAAAGGTCGGTCCTTTCGGTGACATATGAGGATGATATTGCTAAAGGCGGTTTCGGAAGGGTCGGAAGGCTTCCTTCGGTAATGACGTTGAAGGAATGTGCCGAATATGTCAAGAAGTGCTTCAACCTTAAATATGTAAGGGTGTACGGAGAGCTTGATACAGAGCTGGAAACGGCAGCCATATGTCCGGGTTCCGGGAAAAGCATGATAGGTGATGCGGTAAAAGCTGAGGCAGATGTATATATAACGGGCGATATTGAACACCATGACGGCCTTGACTGCATAGCACAGGGGCTCATGGTCATCGATGCGGGTCATTACGGTATCGAGAAAATATTTATCGAGTCGGTTAAGGAATACATTAAGCGCAGCTTTAAAGATATAGCGGTCTATACGCACAGGGATATAGAGCCGTTCACGGTATTATGACCGGGATTTGTAACTATTTAGAGCAGTATGTATACATTTATTTTTAAATATGCCCCTTACAAGCATGCTTGACGGTTCTATTTTAATATATATATGCTGTCCTGTATAGTTACCATAATAATAAAATATTGGGGAGGTTGAAATGGCTAAGGAAACTGTAAAGGTAACAATAAACGGTAAGATAACAGAATATCCTAAGGGAACTACATTTGAAAAGATCGCAGAGGATAATCAGAAGGATTACGATGCAAAGATTGTTCTTGTGAGCACTTACGGCAAATTAAGGGAACTTAATAAAAAGGTAAATGATGACTGTGAGATTAATTTTAATACCGTAAAGGATATTGCGGGTTACAAGACCTACAGACGTACAGCTACCTTTATAATGATCAAGGCGATACGTGATATTGCAGGCGAGTCGGTTCTTAACAAGATCAAAGTCGAGTTCTCGATCGGCAAGGGAATATACAATACAATAAGTGGAGATGTCGATATCAACGAAGACTTTATCAGCAAGGTCAAGGCACGAATGGATGAACTTGTTGCAGCCGATCTTCCGATAGTTAAAGAATCCTACGATCTGGATGATGCGATCGCATTGTTCAGAAAGGAAGGTATGAGAGATAAGGAAAGACTCTTTAAATACCGCCGTGCTTCCAAGGTAAATGTATATTCAATAGATGGTTTCTATGACTACTATTACGGGTATATGTGCCCGAGCACCGGGTATATAAAGAATTTTGAACTCTATCCTTATGATGAAGGCTTCTTACTTCTTATGCCTGCACGTAAAACACCCGATAAGGTAGACGGTTTCAAGCCTCAGGCCAAGCTGTTCAGCACAATGAAGGAATCAACCCAGTGGGGAATCTCGCTGGATCTTGAGACGGTCGGAGCACTTAATGATAAGATCTGCTCCGGAAATGTAGAGAATCTTGTACTTGTGAGTGAGGCACTGCAGGAAGCAAAGATAGCAGAGATAGCTGAGGATATTTCCAAGCGCAAGGATGTTAAATTCATAATGATAGCCGGACCTTCATCATCAGGTAAAACGAGCTTCTCACACAG
>JAILNV010000131.1 GCA_024691125.1 Lachnospiraceae bacterium
CTTCCATCGGTATCCATAAGTTCTGCACCGGGAGTCATCCAGCCTCCATCTTCCTCATATGTGGAATCGTATTGAATATAAACGATCCGTGAATTGGCACAATCTATCGATGCATATGCTCCATAATCCGTAAAACCTTCAGGCTTATCTTTATTATCGAATAATTTCTGAAGATATGCCTGTCCTTCACTGTTCCTGAAAAAAATGACCCATGCGTAAGCTCCCCCATTTGAAAAAGCAATCATTTCAGGCACATCATCTCCGTTTATTTCTATGCGCTCATAAACAGGAGGTGTAAATGTATCCGAATAAGCATAGCTTAGTTTTTCTATTATACCAATGTATTGCTGTATCCACTCAGGCCTGGATGACATGATCTTTTTCTGCTCATCTGTAAGCATACCAGCTACATAAACCTGATCATTGTTTTCATCCGATTTTTCGACTGAATCTTCCGAATCGCCCTCATCCTTATGAGGTTCTTCCTCAGTATTGCCGGTACCTGTACGGCTCTCTTCGGATATTTCTGTTTCTTCAGCCTCATATGTTTTGCTACCGGTTTCCTCTTGCACACTTACCTGCTCTTCTTCTATTCTTTCATTTCCGTTTCGCATGAACAAAGTCAGTCCGACACCAAGAATTCCTAAAATCAGTACAACAAGGACGGCAATCACCCACTTAAGCATTGTATTTACCTTAGATTTACCGCCCGGCTTTTCATCTACAGGCAACATATCCTTTTCCAATTGCTCCGGCAAGTCTGATCCGTTCTCAATATTCATATTTTTCCCACAATACTTGCAAAACTTCTGATCATCACCGTTCTCTTTACCGCAAAAAATACAATACATAATTTAATCGCTCCATTTTTCTGACAAATACTCATCTCATCAAGAACCGAAATCACTTTCAAACAAAAATCCATTCTTAATCTATTCTTCTAAAAACTTCCGGCACAATTTCATATGTAGCATTCCCAATTTCGGTTTTGTATCCCCGGTAAATCAGTGTATCATCCGATGAATTATATTCACATATTAAACCTTCACCGAATACTTCTTTCCATATCTTGCCATTTATACTCTCAATACTTATTTTGTTTTCCCCTTCATCGGACCATTTGGCGGTTTCCTCTATTCCATTATCGTAACAGATCTCCGCTGTATGATCATCTTTTATCTCCAATACACCTCCTTCGCCCCTCCATCTCCCAATGTACGGAGCGCTTTTATAGGATCTGTCCGGATCCACTCGTTCATATACCTCTTCACCTATCCCCAGCTTCGGCTGACTTAACGTAATCGTATCCGCATCACGATCATATACACCGGTCAGGTTTACTCCCAAAGTATCCGCAACCACTCCAAGCAGTCCCAAATCTTCCTTGAATACCACAGTAGTTTCATCTCCTGACCATGTGCCTGTTATGGGATCACTTCCATCCGCTTTTACAGCAATGTAAGTATGATCTTCATTAATGGTCATACGATTTCCGTCCGCGGTACTTCTCCACTCCCCGATGATCGTCCGTTCATTTTCTTTAACCCCAATATCAAGAATCTTTCCAATCACCGGTATTTCGTGTACTTTCTCCTTTATCTCTGTATTGTTCATGACGTAGGACATCGTACAGATACCTACTGAAAATCCTACGATCAAACTGACAAAAATCTTTATGATACTCGAAAACACTGTGGATCCCGCAGTCTTTCCGGCACCTTTGACAGCAGCTTTTGAACCTGCCCTTACTGCTTTAGATGCAGCTTTTCCCGCTCTTCCGGAACCGGTCACAGCTTCTGCAACATATTCCGAACTATGTGAAGTCATCGCAGCTGATACTGATGCTGACGTCGCTGTTGTTGATGACGATACTGATGTTACCGCCTCTGTAGT
Organism: Lachnospiraceae bacterium; assembly: GCA_024691125.1. GTDB lineage: Bacteria > Bacillota > Clostridia > Lachnospirales > Lachnospiraceae > UBA2868. The sequence continues at coordinate 1,894 of JAILNV010000131.1, forward strand.
TACTGCCGATGATAACGACGTTGCTGATCCCGCTGTTGCTGTTGATGATACCGATGTTACCGCTCCCGTTGTTACAGCCGATGACAGCGATGTTGTTGATCCCGCTGTTGCTGCCGACGATACCGTTGTTACCGCTCCCGTAGTTACAGCCGAACCTGCGGCTGCCGCTGCCGCGCCAAGAACCTGAGATGCAGTAGAAGTAACCACTGCAGCCTTCGCTTCCTCCGTAAACAGGAGTCCGAGCAGACCGGCAAGCGGAAGCGCATATAGCTTCGTACCATGTTTTTTCTCGATATCAAGTATGCCATCCTTGATTTTCTTCTTACCTCTGAACAAATATGTCTTGACCGTGTTCTCAGGTACACCCATTGTTTCAGCGATCTCGGGAATCGACATTTGATTATAATAAAAAGAAACTATCGCACTCTTCTGATTCTCAGGAAGTTCATCAATTATCTCACTGATAAGCCGTTGAACTTCCTTGTTAATCATCGCATCCTCAGGAAGTGCCGACATATCATCCTCTGTCAGCTCTCCTACCGCATCATCCATCTCTTCCTCTGTCGAGAATAATTCAGGACTTTTCTTCTGATAGTATCTGCTAATCTTATGCTGGGCTATTTTCGCCGCCCACCCCTTAAATGCCCCGGGACTCTGAAGCTGGTTCAGGGACTTGTAAACATCGAGATAAGTCTCCTGAAGTATATCATCCGCTACTTCCTTATCCCCCGTTGTCTTAAGGATCGTATAATACACATAGCGTTTGGATTCATTGTATATAGTATCAAAAGCACTCTGATCGCCATTTTGAAAATCAATAACAGCCCCGGTCAGAGTATCCGGTACTCTCTCTGACTCAGTCGTTTTCTCCTGAGTATTTGAAAATAACTCATTAGCATTTGCATCAACTGTTTGATTGACAATTGTCGGAGCTTTATTACCACATTTTATACAGTAAACAGCCCCCGGTGTCAGCTCCGTTCCGCATTTCTGACAAAACATTATTCTACCTATCCCTTTCACTGTTTTGTAAACCGTATTACTGTCCATCCATAATTATCACTTGTAATATCAGGAACTCTTAAATCATACTACTTCAATTATATCCTTGAAGATAGTAACGGAGCCGGCGAAACTCCCATGTAAAATCCTTATGGCGGGGAACACCCGGCTGCCTCATTACCTAATGCGAAGAAGATCATTAATGCAACATAATACATACCGGTATGCCCTATTGTTTCTGCTACTCTCTTACTTACTCCGGTCAGACAGGAATACACAGTCCCAATCGGCATTCCTGTCTCTGCGGATATCTCTTCTATTGACAGCTGATTATAATAGTAGCTCACAAACACAATTCGCTCACGGTATGACATCATGTCAACCAGATTCGCTATACGCGCCTCCATATTATCACCACCCATCATGTATCCGATTCATCGTTTCCGATCAATCCCTTGCAAAGGATACAAGAGATATGATATCCTTTCCCAGTGTCACAGGACCTGCCACGACCCCGAGAACAATAGAGATTGCAGCTTTCATGACTATTCCATAAAGGCTTACGGCAGTAATGATATTGCTTGCCCATCTCCAGCCAAATGGGAAAAATCCGCATCCGATAAAAATCAGCACATACATCATCGCATACCCGTTCGTGGGCATTAATAATGCTCCTGCCAGACCAAACACTGCAAAAAGTATGAAATCCCTGATTACCTGACTCTTGTTAAACATATTCTTTTCCTCCTTTTTATATGTGAGCTTCATGCTCTTTATTGGTTACATATAAACAGGGACAGAAAGAATCCGAAAAGTTTCACTTATTTTTAAAAAACCGAAAAAACTACCAGTCATAATCATTCACAGTACAATATTTCACAGTTTTTTGCTACTTCGAATATCTCCTGCTACATATTTTACTTCGAGCAGATCCCAGACTTTTTCTATCGTCCTTCAACCTCAATCTCGCTTATTGCAGTATCGGTATATTTGCTTCCCTGCACTACGCTCATTATTGTTATGGTAATGGTATCGGTTTCACAGTCAAAACCAGGATCTATCACTGTCTCCCCCATCTCATCAGGGGCAAAATCAACTTCCTCCTCGGGAAGGTTCAGAAGATTTAAGTTAACCTTCTGCTGATGTCCGTTACCGTAATCTACCAATGCTGTTTCAATCCTTCCGTTTATGGCATATCTTCTCTTTGTCTTAAGATATCCGTTATATATCTTAAGACAAGATATTTTGTGTATGCCATCAAGATGTAACACGATGCTCTGGCCTTCTCCGTTACCATCCACTCCTTCGACCCAGGCAGTCTTGTAATTGCCGTCACAAACATTTCCTGCCACATATGTAGCATGATCCTTTGATGTGACATTGAGTGCCGATGAAGCCTCAGCAAACACTATACTGAGTTTTTTATCCGCTGCCTTTTCTTCTTGTTTTTCTTCGGCCTGATCACTTATGGATTCATTTTCATTAAAGTCGTCTGATGTATTCTCTACTTCTATATTATCATCTGTTTCTACCCTGTCTGTTACAGTTTCTTCGCTGCTTTTATTCTCATCTGTGCTCGATTCATCCGGTACAGATTCCGCCTTGGTTAT
>JAILNV010000140.1 GCA_024691125.1 Lachnospiraceae bacterium
GATTGGGTTATTACATCCGGCCAAAGATGCAACTCAACCTTACAGGAAGATCCTTTTTTATGCAACTGTCAATGTACTATGCCGCATGGTCAGCGGTTGAGGAATCACATAGAAAAAATGATTGACCCATTTTTTTAATAAAAAAAGAACGCTTACTCCATTATGTAAACGTTCGATCTAACTCTATATCAAAGCTGGCTTTCACGCATAATTACAGACCTGCTGTTTTTTTATCGTTAAATTCCTGACTCCATTCCACGGATATCATATTGCCGTTATCGTCGAATTCCATTCCCCACATACCGGATTTGAGAGCTTCATGCAGAAGGATAACGATACGGGTTACCGCTATCGTCCGTTTCTTAAGATGAACGTTGGATTCAAGCATTACCCACAGCCCCATAAGCCCGGCTACCATTATATAGTTGTTAAGTGTTAATGTAGCGATACTCATATATGTCTCCGTTAATGCAATGAGTTCTGTTACTCATCCTCGGGATCCTTATTAAGTTCATTTTCCTCAAGCAGTTCGAGCAGTTCTTTATAATTACTCTGGTAAGCGTGGGCGTTCGTAGATACACTCTTGTGCTTCGCTACCGATGATTTCGATTTAGCGATCGGCTGCACCGTGCCTGCGCCCGCCACACAGCCTCCCGGACAAGCCATTCCTTCAAGGAGGTAACCGTTGTATTTCCCGGCCTTGGCTATCGCTAACATCTTGCGGCATTCTTTTAAGCCTTCGGCGCTTTCGACGTTTATTTCCTTATCCGGGTACATTTCCTTTATACAGTTAACTACAGCCGAAGCAACTCCTCCGCTTACGGCGAAGCCTCTTCCGTCTCCGCTGGCTCCGTGCATAGTATCATCGTCGGGCAGCTGTGTGAAGTCAATCTCCTTAGCCTCAAACATGCCCATTACCTCCTCGAAGGTAAGGACGAAGTCGATATCGCTCCTTATCGTCCTTCGCGATGCTTCCAGCTTCTTGGCTGCACATGGACCAATAAATGCCACCTTGCATTCGGGATGTCTGTGCTTTATAAGACGGCCGGTAAGCACCATCGGAGTGAGTGCCATCGATATGCACTTTGCCTGCTCCGGGAACAGCTTTTTGGCCATTACCGACCATGCCGGACAGCAGGATGTACCCATGAAGGGGATATTGTCCGGGACATTCTCCACATAATCTTTGGCTTCCATAAGCGTGCACAGATCGGCGCCTATTGCGACCTCCACAACATCCTCGAAACCGAGGGCTCTGAAAGCCGGGCGCATTTTCTCGGGGGTAAAACCGGCACCGAACTGCCCTGTCACTGCCGGTGCTATAGCCGCATATACGGGAACATCACTCTTTATTGCCTGTATTACCTGGAAAATCTGAGCCTTGTCCGCTATTGCTCCGAATGGACAGTTGGCAAGACACATTCCGCAGGAAACGCATTTCTCCTGATCGATATCTGCCCTTCCGTATTCATCCGAGCTTATGGCATCCATTCCGCAGGCCTTGACGCAGGGACGTTCAAGCCTGATTATCGCGTTGTATGGGCAGGCTTCCATGCATTTACCACATTTAATACACTTTTCTTTATCTATGACCGACCTGCCGTGCTTCATCTGTATGGCTCCTACCGGACAGATCTCCTTGCAGGCATGCGCGAAGCAGCCCTGGCAGGCATCTGTTACCCTGACCTCGTTGTCCGGGCATGAATGGCAGGCGAATTTAATTATATTGATAAGCGGCGGCTGGTAATATTTCTCGGGCTTAACGCATTCCTCAGCACCCTGGGTTACCGGTGCATGCTCGGCTGCCGTGCGGACTGACAGTCCCATAGCCATTCTCATACGTTCGCGGACAATGGCGCGCTCAATAAAAACACTGTCCCTGTATACCGTTACTTCGCCGGGGATAACCCTGTAGGGTATCTCGTCCATCTGTGAGAGGTCTCCGTCTTTATAATCGTAAGACAGCTTAGCCACCTCAGCATATACCCTTTTCCTTATATCGTTAACCGATGTATATATACCGCGCATTTTCGTGAATCCTCCGTAGATATTCTTGTAATTATTCAGAACAGGTACTGCAACCCCTTATGACGAATCCTCAAAATACTGTGTATTTTTCGCTGTTCTGAATAGTTATAAATTCGTTTACTCTAAATCAGTATATCACAAATAGGATCATATTACACGAAGGTTATTAAGTCCTGTTATGCCCCTATTAAGCTCCGGTGTACTTTCATGTTCCGGAAGTTCCACGGAAATTATGCTTTATATTCTGTGCTTATCATCACGGCTTATGTATGTTATTATAAAATTATAAGATGATAGTCTCCCTCTATGAGGGATCATGGGTGGATCAAGGAGGTTATTTATGAAGGTACTTATTTTGAACGGAAGCCCCAGAGTGGACGGAAACACAAGCATTGCCGTGGATGAAATGGTCAGCATCTTTGAAAAAGAAGGTGTGGAAACAGAGGTGGTCCGGGTCGGAAATATGGATGTACGCGGATGTATCGCCTGCAACAGCTGCGGTGAGACCGGAAAGTGTGTCTTTGACGATGTGGTTAATCAGCTGGCGCCCAAGTTCAAGGAAGCCGATGGACTTATTGTCGCATCACCTGTATACTATGCATCGGCCAATGCGACCCTGATAGCATGCCTTGACAGGCTCTTCTACAGCACGGGCTTTGATAAGACAATGAAGGTCGGAGCAAGCGTGGTCGTGGCAAGGCGCGGCGGGTGTTCGGCAACCTTCGATGAGCTTAACAAATACTTCACGATAAGCGGTATGCCGGTTGCATCCAGTCAGTATTGGAACAGCGTTCACGGAAGGGAAAAGGGTGAGGCCGAGAAGGATCTGGAAGGACTTCGTACAGTACGAGTGCTTGCCCGTAATATGACGTTTCTTATGAGAAGTATCGAGCTTGGAAAGCAGGAATACGGACTGCCCGAAGAAGAGGAACGCGTGTGGACGCATTTCATTTCCTGAACCCGATATAGATAGGTTCACAGGTCAGCCTGTGTGATCTCCATAATGGCACGGTCAGCGCTGTTGCCGGCCATCCTGCCCACGATACGGTTTGCCTGATTGGAAATGACCTGTTCAAAAAAATTGCGTACGGAACGGGCATTACCGAAGTGCTCTCTTTCGTAATATCTTAATTGTGAAATACGTTCTAAAATATAAGGATACAGGGCTTCATTTATAAGATAATCCTGTTCTCTGCAGTAGGTGAGGAAAATCTTCATAAGCTCCTCATCCGAATAATCATCGAAATGCACATATTTATTGAAGCGTGATTTTAATCCGGGATTAGAGTTAATGAAGCGCTCCATTTGCTCAGGATAGCCGGCTACTATGACTACGAGACGGTCTCTGTTATCCTCCATGAGCTTAAGAAGCGTATCGATGGCTTCCTGGCCGTAATCACCCTCGTGTTCACTGACCAGGGTATATGCTTCATCTATAAATAAAACACCATCAAGGGCGGACTCCACCACATCATGTACCTTCTGGGCTGTCTGCCCCATGTATCCCGCAACGAGGCCTGAGCGGTCCGTTTCGATAAGATGTCCGCTCTTTAAGATGCCGATGGAATGATAAGCCTGTGCCATTTCACGGGCGATCGTTGTCTTGCCGGTGCCCGGATTGCCTATAAATACCATGTGGCGTGATATATCGGTACATTTAAGTCCGCGTGTCTGCCTGAACCTCTGCACCATCATGAGGTTGACCATGTCGTGGACTTCCTTCTTGACGGAATGAAGTCCGATAAGAGAATCGATCTCCCCAAGAATCTCGTTTATATCCTTAACAGGCTCACTGCTTACTTCTGCGTTCTTTGCAGCGCCTGTCATAGCGGTTTCTATAATATTGCCGGGCTCATGCATGGTCAGTTCATCATTCTCTTCAAGCTGTTCAATGAAACCGGTACACATATTGGTGAAATGCTGAAGCAGCATGACGGGATACTGAAGTCTTCCGCCATCACAGTTGATGATAAGATTGGCTATAAGAATGAAGGTATCAAGTACCTCTCTCGTGCTGACAAGGTAGCATTTGCTGCCCATATTGGCATCCTTTTCACCCCGGGCGATTATCTCAAGGCTTCTCGGAACGTTGCGGATAATGGAATTCTCTCCTATGATATCCGTTCCGTAGCTGTCTTTCAGCATATCCTCGTCGACGAGGATACTGAAGATGACATTTATGGTCATGATCTCGGCATCGGAAACCTTTCCGTCACTGCAGCCAAGAAAATAACCAACATTCAGCGCGTCACTTCTGAATATGTTATACAGCTCATCACTGTCGTTTCTATTTATCTCCCCGCCGTACATGGCGCAAATATCCCGGCACTTCTTAAGTGCTTCGTTAACTGCATCCATTAATCTATCCCTTAATATGTTTCCTATGCTGATTTTATCAGGACATATATGCTGATATCGATGATGTGTTTAAGCCTTTGGTTTTTTCTGTGCCTCAAGATATTTTCTGTTTATGGGCAGTGTTTTCTGGAAGCACGCAAATGTCATGGTAATATTCTGGCTTATAAGAAGGTAATTCCCTACACGGATACGGCAGGCATTATTATCAAGCTCTGAGCTGACATATATCTCATGATCGATCATTTCTTCCGGCAATACATCAAATACATCTTCTTCAAACAGCAGAAGCTTGTTTTCTTCCTCAAGGAACAATCCTACCTTTTCATGAGCGGTTTTGAGCTTGGCCATATTTATGACAAGATCGTGATTAAAAATATCCTTGACAAGGACATTTGAGGTCATCTGGGTTACTCTCTGTAAGGGGATTCTGTGAAGATATATAATATTGCCATCATCCATATACAATTCAGTAACAATAACCGATTTTTGGAATAATTGTTTTAATGTCATCTTACCCCCCTACCCTCATAAAACCTTAACGCTACTTTGTAAATCGTATGACTTTCTGAATGCAAACAAGGAAATGCATTCAGAAATCATGCGTTCCGCATGACACGGCTCTGCTTTCAGCAGAGCCTGATCCAGTACGAATACCGAATTTCTGATGAAATTCGCTATTCTATACATTATAAATGAACTACAACAATATCTCAAGGTATTCTCTTATAATATTTCTGAGCCTGAAGGACTTAGCATACAGCATAAGCTTTACCAGATCCCTGTCGCTGCGTCTGACATATGCTTTAAGAACGCCGCTCATTATATCGGCATTCAGTTTATTGCGGCTTCTTATGATATCACATACTGTACGCTCTATGTTATAAATACTGACAGAACGGCCATATTCATCCTGGATTTCACTTTTTCCAAGGTCTAAAAGAGCTTCCTTTACCGTGTAAACCTTTATTCCGCTCCCGGTCAGTCTTGCGGGGTTTATACCGGTATTCAAAGTTACAGACAGCTGTGCAGGCCTTTGCGACAGCAAGCCGTGAATAAATGCTGCAGACTCATGGGAAATGACCGCTTTCGGATATTTAAGCTGAAGAATGTATTTATGATCGATCTCGGCTTCATCCCTTACGTATACGCCGTGTGCTGCTTTCTTAAGGTCGAGTTCTTTTATTATGGCATAAAATGACGGCTTGGAAATACCGGAGCGAAGGACTTCTTCTGTAGTAATAAGTCCTTCGTTGTTTATCAGCAGGTCATTTATCAGTTCGATATTTTTCATGGGTCTCCTTCACTGCTCCTTTATTATCGAAATGATTATATCATAATTGCCCGGATCGTGGGGAAAATTACAATCAATACAGCTTTTTATCAGGCGCCCGTTCTTCTCCTTCATCTTGTAATTACCGGGACAGGACTCACGGTAATACAGCGGACAGTAACAGAACAGACAGTTAAGCTCCGAAAGTCCCTTGTGACAGGGATAGAATTCACACTGTTTATTTGCAAAGAAACGTCCGGATTGAGTATCGATGCAGGATGACGGGTATTTTTCCGGGTTCTCATTTACCACAAGAGCGATGAACAGGGTATATCCTTCCCTATCCTCTCTGCTCTCTCTGTACTCTGCCGGAGTGTTTATGCCTGTGGCAGTATGTACGGAACGGTTATCAGGTGAAGCATTTACGGAATATGAAACGGCCTCCTTTGGAGTAAGGATGTCGATCCTTTCTGTATCATATGAAAGGTTACAGCCTATATATATCCTGCAGTCAGTCTTATGTGATATAAGCTCCCGGCCAAGACTGTTTATATCCGCTGTACCTGACAGGAGCACGAAGGTCTTTCGGTTATATCTTATATTCTGTATAAGCTCGTGGAGAGCCTGTTCACTGTTTCTTCCGTGAAGGCTTTTTAGACCTGCATCATCATAGCTTTCACCGAGTCTTGCTGCAAAATATGATACTGAGGATATACCGGGCAGTATACGTACATCGGCGCTTTCATCCCATTCTCTGAATTCCCTGAAGGCTGCCTTCGCGCCGCTGAAGAAGCCGCTGTCGCCGCTGAACAGAACGGCTGCCGTCTTAATATCTGCATTATCCTCAAGGATAGGGATTATATCCCTTGCGAGGTATTTATTATAGCGTCCTCCGATATAACTTCTTTCGATATGGCTTTCTCCGATATAGTTTCTTTCGATATAACATCTTTCGATGCTTTTTCCTATGCTTCTGTCAGAGGTATCCGTAGGTTCTGATTCGGTGTTTACAGAAGGATCCTGCGGACATTTCTTAGTAGGAACAGCGGAAAAATCAGCCAGCATCCGATCGGAGCCAAATACCGCATCCGCATCTTTTATCGCATTTCTTACTGCCTCTGTCAGCTGTAATGGGGAACCCACACCGCATCCGCACAGAAGTATGGTTCTTCCGGAATGATCCTGTATCCGATCATCTGTGGTTACAGAAACAATACCTGATGTTATAGTATCCGGTGAATCCGCGAATCCAATGATTTCTCCGGGGTTTATGTGTTCTGAGGGTTTAGTGAGTATTTCCGGGTTAATGCATGTGTCTGCCATGGAAACGATCAGCTTATATGCCTCTGCGACGCTGATACCCCCGTTTCTGACCGGACGTTCTATCACATGTACCGTAATGCCAAGATCAAGGGCGGCCTTTACCTTCTCTTCATATCCGCCGTTTCTGCCGCTGTTCTTGGTTATTAAATGTTTTATTCTGTATTGGCTCATAAGGGCCTGATTCAGTTCATATGAAAACGGGCCCTGCATGGCAATGATATTACTCTGCGGGATACCCTCTCTCCTGCAGGCATTAATGCTGTCTTCAGAAGGTAGCACACGTACATAAGTATGATCAAGCAATTCCCTGTTTATTCCCGAGCAGAATTCGTGCAGCTCCTTGACTCCGGTGGTCAAGAGGATGGCGGGATATGTGCTTTCTGTTACTGGTGATGCCGGGCTAAATGCTGATGAGGTTTTACCCGGATCAGCGGAAATACCGGAAACATAAGAAATACCGGGAGCATGGGAAGTATCAAATGCGATATCGTTGAGATGACAGATGCATTCATTCAGTGTTGAATAGCTTAATATCCTGCCGTCTTCCGCCGGGGATTCGTCGAGACTTCTTTGAACCCTTATATACTCACAGCCGATTCTGTCAGCGACTTCCTTAATGTTTCTTCCGGCCTCTGCGGCATACGGATGTGTTGCATCAACTACAAGATCGGTGGCGCTGAACCCGTTATCCGTAAGGAAGATGATCATATCGGCTTCATTCATCCGTCCGACATGGATATAGACATACGGGTCATCGCACATCACATCACTGCCGTATTGTGTGGCCACGCAAACGATGTGTTTTATCTTCTGCCTGCTTAACAGCTCAGACAGATGCCGTCCTTCTGTTGTTCCCGAAAAAATAACTGTTTTTCTCAATGTAAACGGTTAGTCCTTTTGCTTTTTATTTCCCTTAAAGCAGCTCTGATAATAAGACAGACCCGGATTTCATCCGATATTGGTCGTCTGTCAGTGTCTAAGCGTCAGATTTCTGACTGCGACAGCTACTGTGATGCCTTCCCCTGTCTGTTTCCTGACAATGAGCGAAGAACCGGGTCCGGCCCCCATCACTGCCGCCCTCTCACACACATTGTCTACTCCCGTGGTCTGCTTAACGAATTCCGAGGAGGTGAAATCACCCTCTGCCTTATTTAGAAGAGCCGCATCGAAGGTTATAAGAGGAAGCCTGTATTTGTCACAGTATGCGCGTATTGCCGGCTCAGTCTGCTTGATATCTATGGTGCATACGGAATAAATATCACTTGTTACAATATTGTTTTTATCCAGTATCCCTGTAATAAATGCTTCAGCCTCTTCTGCTCCGATACCTTTACGCATTCCGAGACCGAGAGTATATTTCTTTGGTGACAGAAGAAGGGAGTATTCACGGTCGGTTTCATCGGCAATGATAACATCTGCCGGTTCCTGAGGGGGGTAATCTTTAATGGAAAGAGTAACCGGCTTACCTTCGATAGCCTTGGCCGATACCTTCCTGATCCCATCTCTGTTGCGTATCGTAAGCCGGTTCTCGCCGGCGAATACATCGGCGGAGAAGGCTCCGTGTATATCGGTTGATGTGGTGATCACGGGACAGGCTCCTATAAGCTCTGCAATGGTTAGGGCCAGCTTGTTTCCGCCTCCTGCATGACCTGAAAGGATCGGGATAACGTAATTCCCCATATCATCTATTACTATTACGGGTGAGTCAGTAAGCTTATCCCTGACGGACGGAGCTATGGCTCTTACCGCGATCCCGACTGCGCCTACGAAAATAAGGGCGTTGCCCGATGCAAACATCTCTGAAGCCCATTCCGAAAGAGTCTCCGAAAGTTCTATGAACTCAGTTGCTGATGTTGTATGTAATGATTCTGAGCATGTACGTGATGTTTCTGAGTCTGTACATGAGGTTTCGTTCCAATTGCATGCTGTTTCTGAATCATTGGATGATGTCTCATCTGCAGTACACGGTATCCCGGCAGTATTTTCGTATTCGTAAGGATCTGTCGGTGGTATGGTATTATTTTTCATGGAAATATATGCCTGTGCGCCTTCGATCCCGGCCGCGGCTGCTGATCTGTTTAATCGTTCGATCAGTGCCTTTCCGTGGCGTGTGAAGCATATGGCTGCTTTTTTCATATAAGGTGATTCCTCCCTGCAAATGTTTATGTATGATGCAGCATTATTTCCAGATACCGCTTAAACATGTTCTCGTCATAGAAAAGGTCGTTGTGATCGTGATTGGGAAAATCAACGATCTCGAGGTTCTCGGCATATTGCTTTATGATTTCAAGATTCTTCTTTTTAGAGGCTCTGGTTTCCTCATTTTCCGCCTTTTGGGCGTTTAGCTGTATCACACGTCCGTCGTATTTGGGGATCTCTTTAACTGTTTTGTCAATCCTTGCCACCATATTGTTTTTGTTCACCACTTCTATTTGTGTGATCGCACCGCCGGTAAGGTCAAACAGATTCTCCGGATATGCTTCTAGCGTCACAAGTGTTGGCGGATCATCTGTGACCTTATTTGCGAAATCCGAATCTCCCATCATTACAAAGGGCTTGTTTCCGTATCTTTTAGCCCATTGTGCCGCAAGAACATAAGAGACGAAGCCGCCCCATGAGAAGCCCATAAATCCATCTATTGTATCGCATCCCTGCGGAAGATGGTTCTCAAGGACAGTCATGTACATATCCTGTACTTCATCAAAACTCTCTTCTTTAAACAACAGATCGTAATGACTGTCTGTTGCTTCTATAACGAAGATATTGAATTCCGTATTAAAGAGCCTGAGCATATGGAGAGTCCTTGCGACGGGCGCTATCCCGTATACGAATACAAGCATCGGTTTATTGCTGTCATAATTGTCATAGTTCCAGAATACTCTACGGTTTCCTTCGATCAGCTTCTTTATGGTCCTGTATCTTATTACATCCGATACGCGGCATTTAATATTAAGCTTAAGTGAATTGATCATGGAGGCAAACCGCATTGCTCCAAGGGACGTCATTCCCAGACTGAACATATCGTCGGTAACGCCGAAATCGATTCCCGGCAGGCATTTTCTTGCGGCATTTAACAAATGAGTCTCGAGCGCTGTCTGTGGAGGCTCGCCAATAATATCTGTCTCATATTTTGGAAGCGGAAGATTCTTCCTGTCTATCTTGGCATTGGGAAGAAGCGGCATCCTGTCAAGCTTCATATATATTTCCGGTTTCATATAATCCGGAAGGTCCGATGAATCCATATGATTGCGCATACGGCTTTCATCAACGACCGCATTTTCCCTGACCGTATAATAAAGAATAAGATGTCTGCCTCCGAGAAGCTCAGATACCGTTGCAACTGATTCCCTGACTCCCGGATGCCTGCCTGCTACAGCTTCAATCTCCCCAAGCTCTATCCTGTATCCACGAAGCTTGACCTGATTGTCAATCCTGCCCAGGAATTCGATGTTTCCATCTTCATTGTATCTTACCAGATCGCCGGTATGATACATCCGCTCTCCTGTTATATAAGGGCAGTCCCTGAAAACCTTTCCTGTAAGTTCGTTCCTGTTGTGATAACCGATACCGACCTGGATTCCGGCAACGCAAAGCTCGCCTGCCACACCAAAAGGAAGCAGTTTTTCATGTTTGTCAAGCACAAAACACCATGTATTGGGCATGGCCCTGCCGATAGGCACGTTATTGTAGACCACACCGGTTTCGAGAGGAAACCAGGTGCTGTCATCCGTGCATTCGGTGGGCCCGTATTCATTTATTATCTGTATTGAGGATTTACCGGTGATCCCGTATAAGGCTTCTCCGCCGGCAATGATATACCGTAAAGGAAGATCATATCCAGTCATCAGGACTCTTGCAACCGAAGTGGTAAAGCCTCCGCCCGTCAGATGATTTTCTCTAATATAGGCTGCTATTTCGTCATAATCCCGCCTTTTATCCTCTCCGAGAATAAAAACGGAAGCCCCCGATGAAAGTGTCGGGAAATAATCTTCTATATGGGCATCGAATGAAAACGATCTGTGTGCTATGATGCGGTCGGTATTTCTGATCCCCGCGAGATGACTGATCGAAACGGTAAAATTCATTAGGGACTTATGCGCGATCTTAACGCCCTTCGGTTTGCCCGTGGATCCGGAAGTATAGATCATATATGCACAGCCTTCGGGGTCTGCTCCGGGGAGCTCTTTTGCTCTGTCACAGAGGTCATTAATGGCATATGACTCTGCTGCAGACCGTATATCGGATTCGGTTAAGACGATATCTGCGCCTGAGTCCTCTGTCATGAAGCTGATCCTTTCACCGGGATAAGACGGGTCTACGGGCACATAGGCGCAGCCTGCCTTATGGATTCCTGTTACGGCTGTAACGAATTCCTTAACCCTGTCAAGCTTTAATACAATGAAATCCCCCGGCATGGCACCTCTGTCGAGAAGATTAAGAGCAAGAATATCCGAAGCGGTATCGAGCTCTTTATAGGTATAGGTTCCGTTTTCCGAGCTTACTGCAAGTGCATCAGGTGATGCTGAAACATTTTCCTTAAAAAGGTCAAGCCATGTTTTGAATCTGTCAACCGGCAGATCAATGCCTTTTGAGGCTTCTATTATCCGCCCGGATTCTTCAGGACTTACAAGATCAAGCTGTGCCAGGCTTATCTTCGGATCCCCGGCGATCTGTTCGGCAATTACCTGAAGCATATTTATGACAGTATCTACCTGAACTGATGTATGCTTCTCATCGTCAAAGCATATATCGATCTTAAGACTCCCGTTATCCTGTAAGGTGGCTGAAAAATCGAGACCGAAGAGACCGTCCTCACTGCCCATTCCGTAGTCGGAAGGCATTTCGTGGCTCTTATCGAGCTTCTTAACGGCAGTCTGTACCGTATCGTTATCGTCAGCAGTTAATCGTGCATATATCCTTGAACAATTGGTGTTTTCGACGGTTTTTTTATTACTGCCGGATGGAAAATCAACACGGAAGGGTACAGAATTGTCCCGTTCATATACCCGGTTGATAAGCCCTACAAGCAGTAATGCTGTGTCGGTAAATGACTGTTCATCCGGTATAACGGTACCGTTGAGAGCATTTATACAGATTGAGTCAGCGATGAAGGTTTTGAAATGTTTCAAGTGGTTCTCCTTTATGATCAAAATATTATTGCTTCCTGCTGTTATGGATTCATCCTTCAGACCAGCATTTCTTCTGCTCCCGGTGAGCATCCCAGCAGTCCCCATTTGACGGAATACATTATACACCGGATATCGATCTTTTCTTCAGCTCTTTTATTTAAGTGATATAAAATCCGCTTCATAATATAGGACATACATGCCTGCTCTATTCCGGCAGCCTTAAGATATCCGTATGCTTCTTCGGTTGAAACACTGTCAAGTATACCGAGAAGCGTATTTGAATCTGCACTGCATCTTGCCGCCGCGGCTGCCATAAGCTCCATTCGGCAGTCGGCTTCGCGGGAATGCGTATTCATGATACCGCCAGATACCTTTATTAACTTTCCGATATGTCCTGTAAGAAGAAGATGCTTATAGCCTGCAGCGACAGCCATATCGATAGAATCACCGATGTAATTGGAGCATTTAACCGCTTTGTTTAAGTCATATCCGTACTGCTCCTTCATAAAAGAAAGACCGTAATTCCCAGGGGAAATGACTATTGCATCTGCACCATCAAGGCGTCGCTGGTTAAGTTCAAGACGTATGGTCTCAAGCAGAGCCCTTGTGCTCATGGGCTCTACGATACCGCTGGTACCTATTATTGATATTCCGCCTTCTATACCGAGCTTTGGGTTGAAGGTTTTTTCGGCCAGTTCCCTTCCGCCGGGCACATAAATGGTGACCTTTAATGAACCTGTATGATCAAACAGCTTAGCCACCTGACTGACTTCGTCTGTTATCATGGCTCTCGGAACGGAATTGATCGCCTTGCTGCCTACAGGCTGATTGAGCCCGGGACGGGTTATGGTTCCTATACCTTCGCCCCCTTCTATTACTATATGATCCTGTACATCTGTGATCTTACTTATGTTTGTGCCACACTGAGTCTTTGTACCTGATCCATTCCCTTCTTCTGCATCGGGAATACATATATCAGTATCTTCATTAAGCTCAACCCGGGCATAAACAAGTATCCCGTCCGTTATGTCGGGATCATCGCCCGAATACTTGCGGACTGCGCAGCTTACGGCGTTTTCCCCGATATTTATATCGAGTACGTTCGCGCAGTAATCTATTCCCGCAGGAGTAGCTATCCTTATTTGGTCTATCCTGTTGCCGCCAAGAAGCATGAAGGTGGCGGCTTTGGCAGCCGCTGCGGCACAGCTTCCGGTTGTAAATCCCTGTTTCACCGAAGTTTTCCTTTTGGTTTTATTGTTATAGTGAACGGTTCTAACTGTATAATACAGCATTTAAAATTGCTGCAGCCACGTTGCTTCCACCCTTGCGCCCTTCGTTTATGATGTAGGGAACATCGCTTCTAAGGATGAGTTCCTTGGCTGCCACCACATTTACGAAGCCTACCGGAACTCCTATTATAAATGCGGGCCTGTAGCCCTGCTGCATATGCTCGTGAAGGGTTATGAGTGCGGTGGGAGCATTTCCGATAACAAATACGACCGGTTCATTAAGTCCAATAGCCCGTTCCATGCTTACTGTGGCACGGGTTACATTCCGCCTGCCTGCTTCTTCAGCTACGGCTTCGTCAGCCATAAAGCACATGGCCCGGCATCCGAGCTTACCGAGAGCTGTTTTATTTATTCCAGCCAGGGCCATATTGGTATCGGTTACGATACACGCCCCTTCTTTAAGGAGATTTTTTAAGATACTTACAGCACCGGGTGAGAACTTAAGGCTCTCCGCATAATCAAAATCAGCCGTTGTATGAATACATCTTTTGATTACGGGTGCGGTATCGCCTTCCGGAGATATCCCCATGGCTTTAAGCTCGTCCGTTATTATGGAGAAGCTTCTTTTCTCTATTTCGGAAGGATTTATATATTCAGGCTTCATTTTTCCTCGAAGTTTTTTTAGTGAACGAATTTAGTTCCTTTACTATGACTTTCTGAATGCAAACAAGAAATGCATTCAGAAATCATGCGTTCCGCATGACACGTCTCTGCTTTCAGCAGATTTTTATACATACTGATAGGATATTCTGTTATTGAAATAATGAACGTATGCTGTCTATAAGCAGCACATTGGACCTGTGGTCCTTGACGGCAATCCTGTAAAAGCCTTTGCCCAGACCTTCGTAATCACTGCAGTCCCTGATAAGTATACCATGATTAAGAAGCCCGGTATACAGATTATATCCGGATTCAAACAGTATGAATGCCGTATCGCTGTGGAATACCCTGAATCCGGATTTTTTCAGTTCTTCTGTCAGATAATCCCGTTCTTTTATGATAAGTGAGATATTGTAGTTTATATATGAAGTATTCCGGACTATATCGGAGCAGGCGGTCATGGTCCTTGCCGCTACAGATGACAGGTTCCATTCGGGAAGCTGTTTTTTAAGTTCGGTGATATTGCTCTTTGCCGATATTATGTAACCCATCCTGATCCCCGGAAGAGCAAACAGCTTGGTATAGGAACGGATTATGAAGAGATTATCATATTGGGCGATAAGTTCTTTCGCACTGACTGACGACGGATATGTGATCTTATCCGACATAAACAGGAAGCTCTGATCAAGTATTACGGATATCCGATGGTCATGTGCTTTGTTAAGGATGGCCATGAGCAGGTCATCTTCGATATTTGCACCGCACGGGTTCCATGGATCGGTAAGAAACAGCAGGTCGATTTCATCAGTCAAACAGGTAAGAATGTCACCGGTAAGCCTGTAATCGTTCTCTTTTTTGAGGAAATACCTGATGATCTGCGGATTCCCTGCAAATGAGGCCGCATCCGAAATTTTATATGCTGTATTTTGGGTGTTTATGGCTTGGTTTGTTGATCGGTCCGGCATGCTGTTTAGAGCATTGACAGCATGAATATAACCGGTATAACAGGGGAGCGGCATCAGAATATTTACAGGATTGACAGCTCTTATACAGGCCATAATAAGCTCAGAAGCACCGGAACCGGCGTAAATACAGCCATAATCCACATTGTCCGAACCGGTCAATGACGTGCGTACCTCATACTGCTCGGGATCCGGATAATATTTGGCTTCCCTTAATCCTGTCAGCATGGCAGAACCGATCATGTCTGAGGCTGCATCCGGCAGGGGAAGCGGGCTTAAATTAACCGAAAAATCTATATTGACTTTGTTTCTGTAAATATCTCCGCCGTGTCTCATGTCTGCCGGTCTCCCGTTTGATCTTCGATGAGTTCATTTGAAATGATATACTCAAATCAAAACCTTAAGCATCAGAATGAGAAATACGATCGAAACTCCCAAAGTTACCTTCTTCATGGTTCCGCTTACTTCGACATCCGACCTTGATACCTTAAAGACAATAAAGGCTATAATACCTCCCAATACAAGCAAAGCAAGCTTTTCTATGGCCCTGATCTTATAATCGATTTCCAAAGCATACTCAGGGCTGACCGCAAAATCGACTCCGCTTCCTTCGAGCTGTGAAACCCGGGACAAAAGTTCCTCTCTGACATCGAAATCACTTACTTTTTTGGCAAGTACCGTTATATCAAGTCCGCCGGGCGTATTT
>JAILNV010000157.1 GCA_024691125.1 Lachnospiraceae bacterium
TGACAAGTCGCTCGTCGCATTTGAAATCATGACTTCGTCATGATGCTCCTCGCTCGCAGACGGAGGGATTCGAACCCTCGTGCCCCGGAGGGCAAACGCATTTCGAGTGCGCCCCGTTATGACCACTTCGATACGTCTGCATTACGCCGGATCATATCTGACCGACCGAATAGCATTATAATATAGATAACTTGGATAAGTCAACTGTATTAAGCTCCATATTTCATTAAAACGCTGTGACTCTTTATGGCTATATGTCCGAAAACAAGCTGTTTTACCGTATTGAGGTTACTTTGTATTGTTTTTAAACCGGATTATGTATATACTATAAATTGACCCGGATGAGGATTTTTATATTCATTTATAAATGCAATACTAACTGACCGAACCGGACTCGAAATACGATTTCAGATAGATGGAGCTCTGCATGTACTATTTCTTCCTTATTATAGATTTCATAGCTCTCATAGTTTTGGCTGTCTGTCTTTTCATAATAAACGAACAGCAGACAGGACAGTCACAAAAGCTGATGAACAGCCTGTGTACATGGTGTCTGTTCATAACCTTCGGTTTTTGCGTGAAAATATCCGGAACCGAACTTGCCACTCAGCTTTTGGGGCAGAAGATCGTCTATATGGGCATTCTTCACGTACTTTATTTTATGCTTCTGTTCGTGATGACTTTCTGTAATATTTCGATAAAGCGCCCTTTGGAAATAATCCTGTTTGTTAATAACTTTATAATGAGTCTGTTTGCGCTTTTTATCGGAAATCATACGTTTTTCTATACATCCGTATGGTTGGAAGATTATAACGGGGTTCCCGTTCTGAGACGTTCCTACGGTCCTCTTCATACCCTGTATTATGTAGAAATAGCAATATACATTACAGTAATGCTTTTATTCCTTGCGAGAAAAACAGCCCGTTCCAACCGGCATGCACAGAAAACCTCCATACTGTTATGCCTTACTCTTCTGATCCCATTCGGCGGATCAATGATTCAAAAAGTCATTAATTTCCCTTATGATTTTTTACCCGGATGCTTTATTATGGTCGTAGTGATCATGATGGAACTGATTTATGTGGAACGTATTTACAACGTTTCTGACATTGCCAGAGATTATATATTTGAAACCATGCCACAGGCTTATATCTTTACTGACAGTGATTACCGTTATAAAGGATGCAATAGACTCGCAAGGCTTCTCTTCCCCGAGCTTAACGGTGTCAGTCAGGATGAAAGTATGTATTCTGTTTCTCCGAATTTCAGACAGATAATAAACGGAAGCCTTACCGATATTAATTATGAAGGCAGACGATATGAACCTTCCATCAGAAGGATAACTGCCGGAAATACGATTGCCGGCATAATCATAAGTCTTGAAGACGTTACCTTAAAATATGAATGTGAAGCCAAAGAAAACAGTTACCTTGAAGAAATGGAAGCCGAAATAGAGAAACAGACAAGATATGCCGAGCAACGTCAAAAAAAGGTAGAAGAAATGTCGGTACAGCTTGTACAGACACTTGCCAATGCAATAGATGCCAAGGATAAGTATACAAACGGTCATTCTTCGAGGGTTGCCGAATACTGTGTCAGGGTTGCTACTGCCATGGGTATGAGCAAGGAAGAGGTAGATCTGCTAAGATACGAAGGACTGCTTCATGATATAGGAAAGATAGGTATATCCGACAATATACTTAATAAATCAGAGGGGCTTACCGATACTGAGTTCACGGTCCTTAAAGAGCATGTAACCATTGGCGGCGACATAATGCATGATGCGTCCACACTTCCCGGAGCGGAAAATGTCATTCGCTATCATCATGAACGCTATGACGGAAAGGGTTATCCCTCCGGGCTCAAAGGTGAACAGATACCCAGGGATGCAAGAATAGTAACAATAGTCGATACCTATGATGCCATGAGCTCTAATCGTGTATACAGAAAAGCACTTCCCAAGGATGTTATAAAAAAGGAACTGCTGAAAGAAAGAGGGAAACAATTCGATCCTGAGATTCTTGATGTTTTTATCAGGCTCTTTGACCGCGGAACACTTGATGATATTGCTCCTAAGGATAATGGCTGGTTTGATGACAGGAAGTCTGTTTCCGGTATTAACAGAAAAATGAAAGACCGTATGAGGAACAGACGCCCGATGGTATAACAAAATCAGTTCCTACACAGAGAAATTCTTTTCGATATATGTGTTTCTCCCTATGGAACTGACTGAAAAAATGATTTATACTGTTTTATATAGTAATCAGCAAACAATACTGTAACTGTCAAAAGCAGTTTCACAACAAACAAAAGAAAGGATGATACCATGGAATACGCACAGTTACTTGAAAGCAGAAGAAGCATCAGAAAGTATAAAGCAGGCATGAAGATAACCGAAGATCAGATAAAGGTAATGATCGATGCTGCCATACAGGCTCCCACCTGGAAGAATTCCCAGACCGGACGTTATTATGTGGCTCTTAGTGAGGATAAGATAAACTACTTAAAAACCCAGTGCCTTCCTTCATTTAACGCCGCAAGCTGTGAAAATGCCGTAGCCCTCATAATCACCGCTTATGAGACCAAGCGTTCAGGCTTTGAAAGGGACGGTAATCCGACAAATGAGCTGGGCGATAAGTGGGGAGTTTATGATCTGGGACTTCAGAATGAAAATCTCATTCTCAAAGCAAGAGAAACAGGCTATGATACACTTATTATAGGCATCAGGGATGCGGATAAGATAAGAAGCGGCTTTGATATTCCCGAATCTCAGGAGATAGTTTCGGTGATAGCTGTCGGAGTAAGAGAGAGTGATGCTCAAAAACCGAAAAGAAAGACTCCTGATGATATAACAAGATTCTTCTGATAAGCCATCTTATAGTAAACGAATTAAATTCCTTCACTATATAATGAGTTAAAATCTCATGAAATTGTAAAGCGAGGCTCCGTACAAGGATGACCTCGCTTTTCTTACCATATTAAGTCCACCGTCTTACTGATTCTGATCATACACGATCTGATTCTTACCACGTTTTTTTCCTGTATACATATATCTGTCCGCTCTTTCAACAACTGACTCAATATTATCACCGGATTGATATTGAGTTACTCCAAGAGTAATGGTTATAGCAAGCTTAACAGGACCTATATCCAGACGGGTGGCTGCTATATCCTTACAGATACGCTGTGCCACATTCTTAGCCGTTTCGGCTTCAGAACGGATGAGTATAACTATTTCCTCTCCTCCCCATCTGCAGACACAGTCCTCATCTCTTACGTTATCAATAATGATCTTGGCTGTTTCTTCAAGCACCATATCTCCCGCAGCATGACCATAGGTATCATTAACCTTCTTAAAATCATCAATATCCGCCATGATTATGCAGAATACTTCTTTCTTCTGTTCTGCTTTTTCTATCGCATCCTTAAGAAAAATGTCCATACTTCGCCTGTTCATAAGCTTAGTCAGAGGGTCATAATTAGCAAGCTTCTCAAGTGATGTATTCTCCGATTCAAGATGATGTTGCATATAATACACTTCCAGCGAAAACAGCAGTGATACCACCCACAAAAATCCAAATGTCAATACTATATTAAAGATAAAGACCCTGTTTACAATAACCTCCGGTATAATGATGTTTAGGAGCGATCCGTTGTAAACACAGTACTCGCGTACCATACAAAAACACACGAACACTATGACTGAGTATATAAAAGGTATCCTGAAATTCTGCTTAAAATACGGAATGGTATATGCAATATAAAAGGACATAGGCACAAGTCCAAGAGTATAAGTCATAAATCCAAGATTCCATCCAAGCAGAACTGAAGCCAGTATGGAATGGAACAATATCTCAATAAATGTGGCGATAAAAACATATGTGTATCTGTATACCTTACCTGTGATAACAGCAACAACTATATAAAAAAGGACAATAACTGCATTATATATATATAGCTTCTCTACTTTAAGAGAATAGAATAATACTGTCAAAATAATATGAACAAATGCGAGTATTATTCCGCAGCCCTGATATTTCCTTCGTTCATTAAGCTTTCTTTCACCCCTGAATGTCAGTCCGACTGCTGACATGAACCTATTCATGAAAATAATCTGACTCCCTTCTGTCTACAGATTTAACATCTAAAGAAAACGGATACTTTCCGATTATTGTACCACATATTATGATCAAATGGTCAAAACTATACTCTTTTATGATTAACGGATTGTTGAACTAATAGTAAAAAAAAGGTACAATCAATAGCATGCAGACATTCAGACGATTTATTAAACAGATATTTTCATGGGGTATTGCCTTGGCGATCTCCCTTTTCATAATGAATCTTGTATCCTTTACCTTCTATGATCCATGTCAGGAACTCGTCAGACAGCAGGGCTCAACTACAGGCTTTCTTCTGCCGGGATCACATGGCGTCTACGGTATGGAGGGGTACTGTATTGCCAATATAGATGAAAATGGATACGTTAACCGCGATCTGCCTCTGGCCGATTCCTATTACATTGTTGCAGGAGCTTCTCACACAGAGGGATTATTTCTCCCTTTAAGGCTTCGTTACAGTGATATCCTAAACAGTATGCTGGGATCCGATAATGAACTGCGGGTGTATAACATAGGAAGGAGCGGTAACTTCTTCTCAATAGTTCTTCAGCATCTTGACGGCATTCTGGGCGAATTCCCCGATGCGGACGGAATAATAATAGAGACAGATACTCTTACCTATGACACCAAGGCTCTGTATGATTCTCAGACACAGACAGGCTATGATCCTTCCGAAACGGCTTCATCTATATATGCAGGACTTACGGACAGGCAGCGTTTCTCCATGCAGATCAAACAGTATCTGCCGCTTATGCGTGAGCTCCACAAGCAAATCCTTACTTATGAAAGTATTTCTCAGGAAGATAGTCCGTCCGATATACTCGATCCCGATTTCTGGGCTCAGGAATATGCCGGCGGCTACAGTGATGCCCTCGATTCACTGATGGCTTTTATTAGAAGTAAGACCGACAAGCAGATCATAATCCTGTATCATCCCGCAGTTTCCATAGAAGATGACGGAAGCATGAAGCTTATGTCCAATGGAGCTGAGCCTTATTACAGGGAAATATGTGCAAAGTATGATATTGATTTTGTAGATATGTCAAAGCCTTATATGGAGGCATACAGAAAGAACCATACGGTACCTTACGGTTTCTTCAACACTACCATGGGCGCAGGCCATACCAACCGGGCAGCTCACAGAATGATGGCAGAAGAGCTGTATAAAGTAATCTCCGTTAAACATGACTAGACGGGAGATTTACTTATATTTACATTTGGATTTTATCGGGAAAGATATTATGTCATTTTTATCAGTTAAATTCATAATTCTGATAGCTGTACTTTTGATCTTATTGCATTTTATACGCAATAAGACTGCAGAGCGTGTAATTCTGCTTGCCGCAAGCTACTTATTCTATGCCTGCTTTGACCTTACCATGCTGGTTGTACTTATCTGCCTGTCAGTATTTACATGGATCTGCGGATATATGATTAACAAAGTACAAAAAAACAAAAACACTAAGACAGCCCGAGTCATCTGTCTGTCCTGTATTGCGGTACAGACATGCATTCTCATGTTCTTCAAGTTTGCAGGTCTGTTCCCCATGCCGGTCGGTCTGTCCTTCTATATGCTTCAGGCAATAAGCTTTCTTGCGGACAATTACCGTGGGAATTTAAGTGAATTCCCATCTCTTCTTGATTCTCTTGTTTATATAGGATTCTTCCCTCAGATAGTATCGGGACCGATAGTTAAGGCTAAGGATTTCATACCACAGCTTAACATGCGAAAAAAGCTTGATACGGAGCGTTTATCCTATGGTATTCAGCTGTTCATGCTCGGTGCTTTCATGAAGCTTGTCATGGCTGACAGGCTTGCGGTTTCGGTTGACAGTGTATATTCCGCTCCGCTTGCTTACAGTGGACTCAGCCTGTTCTTTGCTTCTATTGGATATTCGCTGCAGCTTCTGTTTGATTTCGCGGGATATTCCAATATGGCGATCGGCGTAGCATGGCTGCTGGGATATGATCTTGGTAAGAATTTCAACCTGCCCTATCTTGCATCAGATCCGTCGGATTTCTGGAGACGCTGGCATATCAGTCTGTCCACCTGGCTAAGGGAATATGTTTATATTCCTCTTGGCGGAAGCAGAAAGGGAAAAATACGTACCTATATCAATATCTTCCTTACCATGCTTGTAAGCGGCCTGTGGCACGGATCAACTCTTAACTTCCTGATATGGGGAGCTCTACACGGACTGTGGCAGGTACTCCATCGTGCATTAAAGAATATGAGGACATCCTCTTCAGCAAATGAAACAGGTACAGTCAGAAAATGTATTTCTGTCATTCTCAGCTTTCTTATGGTTAACTTCCTGTGGATACCATTCCGCGCAGCAAGCCTTTCAGATACCCTGATCATTATATCCCGGATAATAACATTGCAGCCCGGAATCTCATATTTCTACGTCTATACCTTCATATTCGGCACTGTCCTGCTCATAGTCCAGCTTATTGCAGTGCATCGCAATAACGGTAACGATCCCTTTAAACCCCTTCCGCTCAACAAAATGTACGGAAAGGTTCTCTTCTGCTGTTTCCTTATCGCTATCGCAATGTTTGCATATTTCGGAAACGGAGCATTTATTTATGCAAAGTTTTAAGCCTGTCCTTATTATCTCACCTGTCTTATAAAGCTCTAAACTGTTTTAGTTCCTCAGGCGTACCAAGAACATGAACCCTGTCAGGATCGATATCAGAAATATATATATCCCCACCCTTACTTAACAGATAATCATACAGCGGAGCTACATATTTCTCTCCGTTTACCAATTCTCTGTTTCTATCTCCGTAGTACTCATTATACAGATCCTCATACAGACCACAGGTTTTAAAATAGTACGCACCCAGTGTGCAGTGATCTGATATCCTCTTTTTCTCTTTTATCTCTGCTACTCTGCCTTCTTTATCAAGCCTAACGAAGCTCCAGTGATCGCCTGCTGCCTTAAAGCATGGAATGAATCCGTCACCCCTAAGCTCCTTACTGTTCATCTCACCTGCTTCTACATAGGTATCGATATTATATATAAGAAGAGAATGCTCCCTGTCCCAGTACTTTCCTGCCAGCATTGCCGTTGTTGCCTGACCGTCCGTAAGATAATCAAGCAGGATTATTTGCGGCTCATCTATCATAAGTTCCTTACATTTATCCCTAATAAATGTCTCAACATCATTGCTTTCATCCTTCATGGCAATAAATATATATTTATCAGCCATATCCCTGTAACCCTCAAGACTGATCATTGACCATTCAAAGAGTGTCTTACCTTTTGCTTCGATCATATATTTGGGTACCTTATAACCGGCCTTTCTGAATCTGGAACCCAATCCTCCCATTGTGATAACTATATCTATTTTACTGTACATTTTTACTCTTTTTTATCCTCTCTGTCTTTTTACCCTTACTTCCTTTAATGAATTCCTTCCCCGTCTTCTTCCCGCTCTTTATAAAAATCTTCTTATTATCCTGTCTTTTTACCGAATATCCGAATTTACCCAGCTTCCTTCCAAGTGCATAATACTCGCCATGTGAATAGGTAATAAGACCGCAGGACTCAAGTGCGAATCTCCCCTTATCGTCCATATATGCATCATCTACCGTGACTCCCATGACCTCTCCGATAAACATATCATGCGAACCAAGCTTTTCTGACTTTATAACCCTGCAGTATATATTTACCGGACTTTCGGCTATCGCAGGTGTATCCATAAGCCCGGAAGTATATTCCGTAAGTCTCATTTCCCTGAATTTATCATAAACTCTTCCCGATCTTACTCCACACCAGTCACAGATCTTTGCAAGCTTATCGGTAACCAGATTTACTACGAATTCTCCGCTTTCTTCTATTATACTGTGTGAATATCTGTCCGGTCTGACAGATATTGATACCATTGCAGGATCAGAACATACGGTACCAGCCCAGGCTACAGTTATTATGTTCGGTCTCTCATCCTTTCTCTTACAGCTTACCATCACTGCAGGAACGGGATAGAGCATGTTTCCCGGTTTCCACAGTTGCTTACTCATACCTTTCCCTTCTTTCGTTCCCGTGCCCTGTCTATGAGAGTCTCTGTCTCATCAAATGCTTCCTTCAGATATTCCTCCTGCCATTCCCTGCCAGCTTTCTCAGCCTTCTTTATCTCATCCCATGCAGCATGTCTCTCTTCTTCCGAAGCAAACTCCACCCCTGAAAATACATGCGGGTGTCTCCTTAACATCTTCTCTGATATCGTATTTACTACATCTTCAAATGAAAACAGACCTTCTTCTTCGGCTATTACCGAATGAAGCATAACCTGAAGCAGAAGATCTCCCAGCTCTTCCCTCAGATTATCAGGGTCCTTTGTCTTCTCCAATATATTGATACCGCTTATTACCTCTGCTGCCTCTTCAATACACGCGGGCTTAAGGCTTGAATGCGTCTGGGCTCTGTCCCATGGACACCCGTTCTCACTTCTTAAGGTTTCAACTATTTCCTTTAATCTGTCTATTTCCTTCATATACTCTTACTTTACTCTCCACCCGATCAAAACCGTTTTATCTTCCCTTTACTTTAAGGCCTCTCAGATAATCCTTCTGCTCCTGTGTAATCCTATAGCTCTCAACAGCCTTCTGAATGGCTTTATTATGGGTCCAATCTGATAAACGCTTATTTTCTATAAACGGAATCACCGTTTCATACTGCTTGGCAAGCGCAGTTGCGAAATACCATGCGATCATCATATTGATATAGTATTCCTCCGATCTGACTGCAGCTACCATCTCAGGATACTTAGTATCATAATCCTCATCCAGAAAATGCTCCATCAGCATTCCTATCCCGAACCTCACCGTATAAGTTTCTTTTGAACTCAACCAAAGCTCTACGTTTTCAAGTAACTCTTTTCTGTGTTTCTTAAATATCTTCGGGGACATCTGATCGCAGGTAGCCCAATTATCGACATAGGGAAGGAACCGTATCACTTCATTAATGCACCTCTCATAATCCTTTATACCTGAAATAATAAAGACATGAAGCTGATTTTCATCAAAATACCTATGCGGCAGATCATCAAGAAATGCGGATACATCTTCTCTCTTTAGAAGCTGTCCCGCATATTTTCTAAGCTGAGGAGTTCTCACACCTATAACCGTGTCCGGTTCAGCCGAAGGTATGAGTTTAACCTGAAAATCGCGATACTTTTCATCCTGCATCGCGAACAACTCTCCTCTTATTTCATCAATTATCATAATCTTAAGCCCCTTTACTATTTACCATCTACACCGCTAAGATCGAATTCAGGTATAAAGGCTTCATCCGCGGAAGTCTTATCCTGAACATATCCTTCTGTTATACCTATACTCTGTGCATATCTTACCAGACTTCTGTATTCGTTCTCACTGACAGGACGGTCTATCTCCGGACAGGCTTCAAGTTCTCCGTTCGGAACATACTGGTTCATAAGGCTTATGAGTATCCTGTTCCCGTATCTTTCATGCAGATATTTAATGATCAGCTTAGCCTGTATGAGCATTCCCGGCATAAGTAGATGCCTTACCATTACTCCGCTTTTAAGCATACTCCCATCCTTTGCTTCCATGAATACGCATTCAGGCTGCTGCCTTACCATCTCATCAATTGATTTCTTACATATTTCCGGATAATCTGATGCATTGCTGTACCGTAAAGCATCAAATGACCTTATATATTTCATGTCGGGCAGGTATATATCGATAAGTCCTTCAAGACTCTTAAGACTCTCCACATTTACATATCCTGATGTATTGAAGATAAATGGCAGATCAAAACCGTTTCTCTTAGCACCCTCCACTGCCATCCTTACTGACGGGATATAAATATCGGCAGATACAAGGTTGATATTATTTGCTCCCCGATCCATAAGCTCATAAAATATCTCTGTAAGCCTTTCACAGGTTATCTCTTTCCCGATCCCTCCCCTGCTTATATCTTTATTCTGGCAGAAAACGCAACCCATATTACAGCCTGTAAAAAACACTGCTCCCGAACCATGTGTTCCGGAAATACATGGTTCCTCCCACATATGAAGGGATGCTCTTGCAATCCTTATTCTATAGCTTTCCCTGCAATATCCGTGGTTTTTGCTCCTGTCTACACCGCATCTTCTCGGGCATAACGTACAGTTGCCGTATTCCCTTATCATATCGGTTTCGGCAGTTTTTACTTCTATATCAGCTGTCATTTCCCCAAAAGCACCTTGGAGGCATATGAGCATACAGGTATCACCTTCATACCTTCCTTCTCAGCTGCCTCTAAAAGTCTGAAAACCAGCCTTTTGGCAATACCCTTACCTTCATACTCAGGTAAAACCTCTGTATGATAGATAACAAAGCCTTCATCAGTCCTTCTGAAATCACATTCCCCGATCTGCTTTCTGTAATCTGTAATGGAAGTACTTTCTGTTCCTTCTGAATATTTTGTGTCAGCGGTTACTTCCGATACAGGAGCCGCTGATATATATGCCACACTTCGGCAGTTAACAGGATCAAGCTCTGTTGTTACCTCATGTGTATAAACGCAGGTAAGTGCTTTTGTCGGACATTTCTCTATCGCCTGCCATATTTCCATGGTAGGTGCTTTAGTTAGATCGATCCATGGTTTTCTCTGAATATCAAAGGTTTTCGGGCTTCCGGTCACACACATCCTGGCATGTTTGCATTTCTCGGAATCCCAGAATACCGCTATGTCCCCATACTCATATAATCGATGCATTTTATCACCTCTTCTTTATGATAGTTTTATCCGTTCATTTTGACTCAGCCGGATCTTTTAGCGCCAACTGCCTTCCGGCATATGCCGAGATTGCCGCAGACGGTACTATCCATAACAGATATTGTGCAGGAAAACACAGAAGCAGAAGCATTGAAACCGCAAGAGGTTTTTTTAAGGATACTCCTAAAGTTCCTGCCGCGACGATCGCTGCTGCATATGTTGCATGTGATACTTCCTGTGGAAATATCATCAGTGATACTCCGAACCCGAGACAGACGGCAGCAAATATCAGCGGAAAAAAATGTCCTCCCTTTAAGCCGAGACTGATGCACATATTGGTCATAATGATCTTAAGAAAAGCTATACCTATCATCGCAAGCGGAAGATATGCGTTATAGTTGTCAATGAGTATTCCCATCTGCTCTTCGCCGGAAAAGCGGATCACAGGAAGCACATAGGAGACACCGCCCAAAATCAGTCCTGCCAGGCCTTCTTTTACTACCGACGGTAATCTGTGGCCTATCCCTTCAAATATCTTCTCCGATCTTTCAAAAAATATTCCGAGAATAATACCACATATCAAATACACGATAAACAGTAAATAATCTGCCTTCTGTGCAGGAACGGAATCAAACGTTGGGAACCCTTCGGATACCTTTCCAAAAACAGTATTCATAAGCCAGAATACTCCAAAGCCTGAACCGGCTGCCACACAGTATAATATAACCTTCTCGGATCCTGACGGTCCTTGTCCCTTTTCTGCCTGATCCGTTTCCACAATATCTTCCTCAACGTTCAAAAGACCGAATAACGGCGATCTGAACATTACCGACAGTGTGATCTCGGCACCCATCCTGGAATAATATTCAGACTGATCTCTCGCGAACTTCATATTATCGCCTGCCCAACAGCACAGGGCTACTATAAGTCCCACCATTCCGGCCTCAGGTCCCACACTACTGCCGAATATGAGTGGGAGGAGAGCACATATAAACAATGCCGGAAGCTTTCGGTACGGATAAGTTTTTTCTTTTTTCAGCTTCCCAAATACGGTCATCATATTTTCCGGATAATCTCCGAATACTTTACGGATGATTCCGATGATCAGTCCTCCGGCCGTACATATAATAAGCGGATATAAATTAATTTGTGAAAACCTTTGAGGAATCACATCCCATATCAATTCGGTTCCATATTTTATCGCAAACAAAAATACCCAGAATACAACTGAGGCTGCTGCACCGATAGTAGCACAGAAAACCGGTAATTTTATCTTCTTCATTCCTTGATCCTCTTATACTTTCCATAAGGCTGTGGATTTCCTATGACTGCTAACTGTTTCCAATACTTTACACTGTCTCATAATACATTTAAAACACTACCGTTTATGATTCAATATTCTTAGACAGACGCTGATATACTTTATTCATTGTCAGTCCCTGAACCACCGTTGTGAAGAATACTACTGCATATGCGCATCCAATTATTATGTGATATATCTCCGGTGGAACAACAGATGCCGTACTCATTGCCAAGGCAACGGACAACCCTCCTCTGAGTCCACCCCACGTAAACAGTGTTGACAATTTCTTGTTTCCATAGCCATCCGGCAGCGGTTTCATCAGAAAAGTACCGATAAAGACACTGCTGTACCGGCATACAAGGTTAAGTATTATAGCAACAGCCGACAGGATAATTGTCATGGGCATCTGAAGAATACGAACAAAAGAAAGTCCCAGTATCACGTACAGAACGGAATTAAGCAGTATGTCTATTGCTTCCCAGAATGAATCAAATACCTCAAGTCCGTCAAGCCTTCCCTTCTTCTTCGCATTATCGCAAAAGGCAGAAAAGGAGACTCCGCATACAACACATGATAATGCACCCGAGCAGCCCAATCTCTCACACAGATAGTATGACAGGGAAACCATCATAAGCGACACAAATACTTTTCTGTGTTTATCCGATGTGCGAACAAAAAACTCAAAACTTATCCTGCACACAATAACACCTATGACAACCGCACCGATTATCTCCCTGAGCATAACCGCAAGAAAACCGGAGCCTGCGTTTCCGGCCGCCATTCCCGAAAAACATACAAATAATGCCACACCGACTCCGTCATTTAGCAAAGACTCCGCTTCCATCAGAAAACCCACCTTTTCGGGAAGTCCGAATTTCTTGAGGATACTTGTTGCTGCAATCGGATCTGTCGGTGCTATGATACTCCCAAGCATAAGGCACATCGGAACGGTAAACGGAATCTGTAATAACCGGCAGATCAGATAGAATGATCCGCCATAAAACAGTGCACCGAGTAATGTACATACAAAAGCAAGAACCGATATTTTGCGTGCATTTTCCTTAAATGAGCTTATCTTCATATTTCTGGAACCGGCAAAAAGCATAAAACACAGAACTCCTTCTACCAGAAATCTCTGAAGATTAAATACCTGTATACTGTCCAAAAGCTTTCTTACGGTCATATCACTGATACCGGCATATATTCCGGTTATTATACATCCTATAATAACCGAAAACATAAGAAGTGATATCTCATATGTCAAATGGATTACTTTTTCGTTAATAAACCCTATTATTACTATCAAAGTAAAGATTACAGAAACCACCAAAAGAAAATTATTCATGTTTTCATATCTCCTTGATAACTATTTGAATACATATAGTTTTGCTGTCTTCTAAACATTTCTGTATTTCATTAAAGTCGTATATTTCAGTCCTTTTCGTAATATACGATATCCATCCTGTCATTAATCCTGTCTATCCTGCCGCTCCTGTGATATCCGAGCTTCTCGTACAGGTGAAGATTACCTTTTTCCTGCAGTATTGTATCCAGGCACCAGTTATCAGACCCATATATCCTTTCTGCCTCCTGAATTGCCTGCTGTGCATAGCCTTTATTTCTGTACTCCTGCATGATCCAGACAGGCGATATGCGTTTTCTGCTACCATCCTTTTTATCCACAACACGGATCACACCGGCCTTTTCATCATCCGACATGATGAAATAATAGGTCGTCCAAGGCTGCTCATACCTTGCGATTACTTTATCTATATCTTCAGTGGCAGGGCTTGTCTCAAAATCCTGGTATTTTTCCAAAAGCCCGGAAAATGCCTCAACCTGCATTTTCCAGACAGTTTCAATATCTTCCCGGGCTACAGGCTTTAGTTTTATGTTTGTTCTTGGTTCACCCATATTTAAACAGCCTCCGGTATATTCTTTACTTCTCCGTTCCCAGCCATTGTATAAACGCTGTCTTATCAGTACAGTCATATCCTGTATTTTCATAAAATCGAAGAGTCTCCGGCATATCCTTTTTTTCTGTAATCTTTATGCGTTACCACATTTTCAATAAAAGCATATGGCCTGACATTTCTTGTCAGGTTCGGAATGATCACGCATACGCATGATGATACGATCAGACCATCGACTACATTAACAATAAGAGGATGATTCGGATCTTCAAGAATCAGCTTCCATGTTTTCTTCAAATGCTCATCTTTCTCAGGTATGCTCTCCTCATGCAGATGCAGATATAATTCAAGTATAGCTTCCAGATTGCTTTGCGTAGCTTCTCTAACCATCACTTTATATCGTTATTTCAATTTGATTCCCTTCCATCACAACAATGCACGATTCGTAATATCCATCTCCTGTAGTGCGCGGACCGCTTACCACTTCATATCCATTCTTTCTAAGCAGATTAGTCAGTTCGTCCACCTTTTCTTTATTTCCTACTGAAAAAGCTATATGTGTGTATCCGGTTCTGTTCAGAAGCTTATCCTGATCTTTCAGTTCAGGCTTCGTCATTATCTCCAGTCGTGGGCCTTTATCAAAACTTATAAAATAAGAACGAAAATCCGTAGTCCTGTTATGATATCCTCCATTAGAGTGCCCGCCCATGTACTCCACAAAGAAGTCCCTTGCTGCTTCAAGATCAGTAACATACATGGCAATATGTTCTATTATCACTTACCATTTCTCCTCTCCCCGGTTTTCATATGTTTCATTTATTTCCACACTTCATCATATGATTATCAATTCACATTGAATATGTCGATAAACCCTGTCTGAGCAAGTATTTCGTGAACG
Organism: Lachnospiraceae bacterium; assembly: GCA_024691125.1. Lineage (GTDB taxonomy): Bacteria > Bacillota > Clostridia > Lachnospirales > Lachnospiraceae > UBA2868. Next base: position 14,967 of record JAILNV010000157.1, read on the forward strand.
ACTTCGTTTACACCGGACACCGACACACCATGTTCGCTACCCTTGTGCATCACGAGAAGGATACGTAATCCTGCTGAAGAAATGTACTCAAGCCTGCTGCAATCTACATTGACAGATACAATTCTATTGTCGGCAGATACCTTCTCCCAGAGTGCGAGAAGTTTCGGTGAAGTTATGGTATCAACTCTTCCGAAAAGCTTGATGTCAAGAGTTCCCCCGCTTACAGATGCATTAACATTGAAATCGGTTGTCTTTGAATCATATGTATCCACTTCAATACTGCTAATAGGAGTTATCTTCCAGTATGCGCACTTGGTCATAGCCTGCTTTATAGCAGCTCGTTGTTCGGTGCTGAATTTAGAAAATGATGCAAGCTCCGGCATATTATCGGCGAGCACAAGTCGCTCGGCTTTGAGACCGTGTTTTGCAAGGAATTTCATCACCCTGTCGATCTCGACAGCACAGTCTTTTTTAGTATCGACCATAATGCTCTGTCCGCCGACAGTCACATCGGACTTTTCTTCCGCCACACTTTTGGAGCGCATCAGTATTTCCATATAATTATTGGGGTACAGTGATGTAACAATAAGCAGATACTGAATGCTGATCTCAGGATCTGCGGTTATCCAGCAACCACCGTGCTTTACAAGAAGTTTCCGCACATTGTCACAGAATGTATCCGCCTCGGGATCTGTGAGATACATAAATATACCCTCTGTGGTTATGCAGATATTGCCATCAACATCGGACAACGCGTTATCGAGTGATTCATAGTTGGTAGCATCAGCGCCCACGAATTTCACAAGGCTACGTTTATCCTTATCTACAAGCTGAGTTATAACAGGCTCTGCCTCGGATATTGCAGCGGGAAGATCAATACCGACGAATCTTATACCTTTACGGGCAAACTGTATCGCACGCGGTGTATATCCGCAGGGAAGATCGACTTCTGTGTCAAAACCTGTCTCTTCTGCAAGCTTGCACATAGTTCCATAACGTATTTCAAGCATGAGCGAATTTACGGCGATAAGCTCCTCGGGAACTTTGATGCTTGCAGTATTCTGTGTCTGATCGTAGCTCAGCCCGAGTTTTGATATGATAGCTGCCGCATCCTTATCACCGGCTCCGGCGAGCTGAAACAGCGTCATTTTCGCGGTGTTAAAGATTGGATTAGTACGCTCCATAGTGTCGAAATCCACCGAAAAGCTTTCGATGTTAAGTATATTATCCACAGTCAATCCTCCGTATTTTGAATTTTGAATTTCAAACCCCGCATCATAATATTAGTAAAACATATTCTACCAATTTTTTAAAGTATAAGTACTTCTTCTTATGGATCTATAATGATATATTTTAAACCTATCAACGCCTTATACTAATGATTAAATGCTTCAATCTCCTGAATAAACCAGGATGTTAATCCAGGGTTTCCCCAGAGCACCTTGTGCCCTAATCAATCCATCGCCCTGTCTTTCTGAGAGAATAACTATATCCATTGCTGTTATATTCTTCGTATTCGATCACGCTCTGATTAGCGTTGATCCTCAGACGATAGGTAATACCGTCTATAGTTTCCGTCTGATAATAAAACAGATCCTCGGGGGCCTTGCTTTTGTGCGTTAGATCCTCGGAAGCAAAATCCTTTTCTGATACATTCAGTTCAATCGTCCGGATCCGCGAAGACGGAATAGACACTATGAACTCTTTTCTGCTGTTACCGATAAGCTTTTTAAAGACTTTCCCGTAAACATCCACTTCTACAGTCTTTTCTGAGCTGTCAACTGCTGCATAATGATACGAAAGGTTCACCGGAAGGTGATACCAGATCAACAAAAGAATGACTATAGCAACAGGAATGACTATTTTTTTATTGATCTGCCCCTTTTTCGTCTTTACCGCAATAAAAGCGATCAATTGTATTATCCCGCCATATAACAGCGGCAGGAAACAAATGATCCAATTGTTTAGGACCATTTTCCCGAATAAAAGTAAATTAACAAGATATGCAAGAAAGACAACACCGGAACAAATCAGCATATACCTGGACACGAACATTGCCAATCCAATCTTATCTTTTCCTTTTTTCTTCTGTATTCCTCTTACAATTAGCCAGCTGAACAATGCAAGAACCGTAATATAGACAAATGTATCCAGATCAAGAAAAACGGATGGGCTCCCGGCAATGTGAAATGGTTTATGGTAACTACTGTCAAACATATTTAGACACCTCTCTTTCATTTCATACTTCAAGCTTAACGATGCGCTCTGAAATAATAAACCTATGAAAGAGAGAATATCTCTACGTGGTGTAGAATAGCTGAAAGGCTACTCTTTTCTTTTTATCAGTACCGCTATGATATATATGATCGCGGCATACAAAAGAGGCAACAGGCATACAGCAACATTTGAACCCAGCTTCCCATCAGCGCTGTATTTTATAGCCATGATAAGATTAACAAGACTAACAGCCAAACCTACCGGGAGGATACATTTATCAAACACCTTATTTATATCAGCTCTGCGTATACCAATAAGTCTTATCGCGATCAGGATTCCCAGGACGGATACGATAGAAAAAATATCAAAGAAATCACCTAACCTCGAGATATTTGTGCCGATCAGGGAAAGCAGTAAGAACAAAAAGCATGCTATCAAAAAAGCGCTGCCCAGAAATACGGTCTTCAAGCTCTTCCTCAGCTTTGAATTGTCTTCTAGCACGATTTTAACACTTTCCTCAGCTTTTGCCTGTACCTCATTCTCCCCGAATCGTTCTCCTGTGATCAGTTCATTCAAAGAGATATCAAATATCCGGCACATGGAGATAAGCATTTCCACATC
>JAILNV010000165.1 GCA_024691125.1 Lachnospiraceae bacterium
GTTATTGTTGAAGTATGGATACGGCCGCCTGATTCAGTCTCCGGAACACGCTGCACACGATGAACGCCGCTCTCATATTTCATCACAGAATAAGCACCCTGGCCTGTTATCATAAAGGTCACGCTCTTCATTCCGCCGATACCTATTTCTTCGACCTCCATGGTCTCAACCTTCCATCTTCTTCCCTCGGCATAGTGAACATACATCCTGTATATTTCCGCTGCAAACAGCGCAGCCTCATCACCACCTGCTCCGGCTCTTATCTCAACGATCACATTCTTTTCATCATTGGGATCCTTGGGAAGCAACAGGATCTTAAGCTTCTCCTCAAGAGTCTCGACATTCTTCTTCGCAGACGCCAGCTCTTCCTTAAGCATCTCCTTCATATCCTCATCGGACTCCTCGGAGAGCATTGCCAGCGAATCCTCTATATCCTGTTTATTCTTTTTATATTCCTTATATGCCTCAACTATGGGAGCCAGATCGCTCTGCTCCTTCATAAGAGCCCTGAACCGCTTCTGGTCATTAGCCACCCCGGGTTCGTTCAATTCATTCATTATATCCTCATATCTTAATATGATATCTTCAAGCTTATCAAACATTTCACTACCTCATATTTATCGGCCGTCTTGCCTTAACCACCCTGTCATTTCCCGAATAATCCTTTACTGTCTCAATATCCCTGTATCCGTTTTTCTTAAAAAGATCTGTCACAGCCTCGGCCTGGTCGTAACCAATCTCAAATAAGATACAGCCGCCCGGGATCAGATGCTCATTCGCCCCGTCGATTATCCTTCTGTAAAAATCGAGCCCGTCCGTTCCTCCATCGAGCGCTTTTAATGGTTCATGATCCCTGACCTCTTCCATAAGCGTCGGGATCACATCGCTTCTTATGTATGGCGGATTGGATACTATGGCATCAAACTTCGTCTCATACTCATTAATATTATGTAAACCTTCGTACAGGTCACCCTTACAAAATCTCACATACACCTTATTCAGGTCTGCATTTCTGCCGGCTACCTCAAGTGCTTCTTCCGAAATATCGGTTCCCACTGCGTCGATATCATTCTTATACCCTGCGATGCTGATCATCACACAGCCGCTTCCCGTACACAGATCAAGAACCTTCATTCCGTCATTTATCTCTGTAAGAGCTTCTTCAACAAGGCATTCGGTATCCTGACGGGGTATCAGGACACTATCGTTAACAATAAAATCAAACCCCATAAACTCCTGATGGCCGGTAATATGCTGAAGAGGGATATGTTTCTTTCTTTTCTCTATCAGACTTCTGTAAGCATCAATACTGTCATTGTCAACAGTTCTGTCTCCATTAAGAAGAATATAGCTTCTGTCAGCCTTAAGTACATGCTCAAGTATCAGCACTGAATCAATATCCGCATCTCTTATTCCGCTTTCCGTCAGTTCATTCTTTCCTTCGCGTCTTAAATCATTTACTGTCATTATGCCTACCGGTGCCATTACATATATACCAACAAAATACAAAAATCACCCCGGTTACACCCATTGTGCCAAACCGAGGTATTTAATGCTTATTATTTACAGCTATTTTGCAAGTCTTCTTGATCTCAGCCATTCTTCCTGCTGTTTTCTTGCATATTCATCAGCTTCCTGCTTCTTTCTTGCTTCCTCTTCCCACTGACGCTGCAGCTGCTCCTGCAGCTTCTTCTGGTATTCAATAGACCAATTATTTGATGCACCGCCGTTTACATCTTTAAGCTCTTCCTCTGTCAGCTTAGCCGTACTCATTTCTTTGTTATCCATGACTCTGTCTCCTTTCGCTATATATCATGAGTTTCTTTTATTTTCTATTTATTTATACGCTATACTTTCTTTTCTGGCATATATAATTATTCAGAGCAGCGCATTTATCCTGAAATCCTACTCGCCGGGCTTAATATTCCATGCCGAACTCTCGCTGAAGATATTCTCTCCAGTCAAATACCGCATCTACAGCTACGATCGCAACCTCTATCATATCATCATCCGGTTCCCTTGTAGTCAGCTTCTGAAGCATAAGTCCCGGAGCCGACAAAATCCTGATGAAAATATTATCGGTTTTTCCGGCCAATCTTATAATCTCATATGATATTCCGGCTATCACAGGTATAAGAAGCACTCTGGCAACTACCCTCATTACAGGATCATCGACCCTGATGAAGACAAACAGAACCACTGAAACAAATACGACAAAGAAAAGGAAGCTTGTTCCGCATCTCTTATGCTGTCGTGAACTCATAGCCACATTATCTATCGTCAGCGGCAGGCCGCTTTCCAGACAGTTAATGCATTTATGCTCTGCTCCGTGATACATAAACACACGCTTTATATCGTTCATACACGATATGGCAACAAGATACAGTACAAAAATCGCTATTCTGATAACACCCTCCAGAATTGCTATTATTGTATCCGATACTATCCATCTTCTGATAAACTGTGATAAAAAATACGGCAGAAGCATGAACAGCCCCACTGCGAACACGATGGAAATAATAACCGTAATGGCCGACACAATGTTGGACGCCGCACCGCTTACTTCCTTTTTCTGTCCTTCATCTGTACCGGAAGAACCCACCGGCTCATCTTCTTCGTAAAAACGGGCCGAGTAATTAAGCGTCCTTGTTCCCAGTATCAGCGAATCAATGAAATTGAACACTCCTCTTACAAAAGGTATATTATTAAGGCTCTTCACCGGTGCAAAAGAATCATACTCCTCAAGAGCAACATTGATCTGACCGTCAGGTTGTCTTACTGCTACGGAATATCTGTCCTTATTCTTCATCATTATTCCTTCAATTACAGCCTGTCCTCCTATACCGGAATAATGATCCTTCCTTCTTTTCTTCATTTGATACCTCTATACTCAAAAAAGCCGAGGTATTACCTCGGCTCTTTAAAACCATGCTATTTACTTGTCACGCCGTATTTCTTATTGAACTTCTCAATACGTCCGTCCACTCTTGCGCTCTTCTGCTGTCCTGTATAGAACGAATGGCACTTGGAACAGATCTCAACGTGAATCTCGGGCTTTGTAGAACCTGTAACAAAAGTATTCCCACAGTTGCATGTTACAGTTGCCTGCTGATAATTAGGATGTATTCCTTCTCTCATGATCTCACCTCGCTTAAATTCCTTGTATACTGTAATCCCGGTTCATATCTCCCCGGAAATCAATGCATATCAGTTTTCTCAACGCACGTGTATTATAATATCATGCTCTGAATGTTTGTGCAAGCATTTTCTTTGTAAAGTTACATCAAACTTATGATAAATATACTCTGTCAATGAATCTTTATATAAATCTGATCTTCTTGACCATCTGGACAAACTCACGGTTGCTCCTGGTACGCACGAACATATCCAGAACCTTCTCCACCGCTTCTTCGGGCTTAAGACCGTTAAATGCCTTACGTATAACATTTATGGCTTCCAGCTCTTCTTCATCAAGAAGCAGATCTTCCCTTCGTGTTCCTGATTTGGGTATGTCTATTGCAGGGAATACTCTGCGTTCAGAGAGCTTGCGGTCCAGAACCATCTCCATGTTGCCTGTTCCCTTGAATTCCTCATACACCACGTCATCCATTTTGCTCCCTGTCTCGATAAGAGCCGTAGCCAATATGGTAAGGCTTCCACCTTCTCTCATATTTCTTGCAGCGCCGAAGAATCTCTTAGGCATGTGGAGCGCCGCAGGATCAAGGCCTCCCGACAATGTACGTCCGCTTGGCGGAACTGTCATATTATATGCCCGTGTCAGTCTTGTTATGGAATCAAGCAGGATGATAACATCCTCTCCTGCCTCCACCAGTCTCTTCGCACGCTCTATTACCATCTCGGAGACACGTTTGTGATGGTCCGGAAGTTCATCGAACGTGGAATAGATAACCTCAACCTTAGGTCCCTCAATAGCCTCCTTTATATCCGTCACTTCTTCCGGGCGTTCATCAATGAGCAGGATAATAAGATGCATCTCCGGATTATTCCGCTTAACCGATCTTGCAACATCCTTAAGCAATGTCGTCTTACCGGCTTTGGGAGGTGAAACGATCATACCTCTCTGACCCTTTCCGACCGGTGACATAAGATCCATTATCCTCATGGCCACCGTACCACCCGGTACTTCAAGCCTGAGTCTCTCATCCGGGAATACAGGAGTCAGATCCTCGAAATTCTTCCTCTTGGCATGTTCCGCAGGAGTAAGTCCGTTTATGGTCTTAACAAACAAAAGAGCGCCAAACTTGTCAGTCTGTGTCTTTATCCTTGTATTTCCGGTAATTATATCTCCTGTTTTAAGAGAGAATCTTCTTATCTGGCTGGGTGCCACATATACATCATTCTCACCGGGAAGATAATTCTCGCTTCTTATAAACCCATATCCATCGGACAGTACCTCAAGAATACCGCTGGCTTCTATTCCACTGTCAAGATTCTTCTTCTCCTCGGAAATATCAACATCACCCGCGGTACCCGGTTCATCCGGCTGAGCCTCCTTATTCTCAGCTGTCTGGACAGCTTCGGCTTCAGGTTCATTTCTCTTCTTTTCCGGCGCAGGATGTGCGGCTTTTACACTTCCCGTTTCAGCTTTCGCATTACCGGCTTCTGTTTTTGCACTGACGGCTTCCGCTTCCGATCCTGCTGCTTCTGCGGCAGCGGCATCTTCCTCATCCTTTTTGCACATGGCGTCCACCACATCGGCCTTCTTCATTCCTGTTATACCCTTAATACCACGCGCTTTAGCAAGATCCTTAAGTACAGCCAGTCCAAGCGTTTCGTATTTTGCTCTGTTGCTCATATATTTCTCCTGTAAACCTGTTAATAGATACTTTTTCATTATCGGGATATAACACGAAGTGTGTCGATGTGCCGATCTGATAACAATCCCGAACAATATACAGTCTGTTCTGATTCCTGCTCCTGATTGTTACGTCATAATTTAACCATATTACATCCCAAAAAGCAAGTAAAACATTATATCTTCTTAAGTTTGGCAAATCCGGCAAACATTTTCTTTATGCCAAAGCCTTTAAAATCCACCGTTACCTCATAATCACGCGGGGCTTTTTCAATCTTCTTAACTACCCCTTCGCCGAACTTAACATGTCTTACAGTATCACCGACCCCATAATCAGGCTCATCATGGGCACCGATATCCTTGCCGAGAGCAACTGCCGGCCTGCTGCCGGATCTGACAAAACCATTGTTAAGCCTGATGCCGCCGGTACCCTTTCTGCTGTTCTGCCTCTCTCCCGCCAATACCGAAACCTCATTGGCGGTTTTATTGGCCGATGCGATATACGGTTTGGCATACGCATTTCTGTTGGCAGGCGATGTGGCGGACGGTCTTGCAGATATTCCTGCCTTCGAGCTAATATCTGACATATCAGAAAATGAGCCTTCGGAACCGGAGCCTGCATATGATTTCCTTACAAATACTTCCTTCGTATACCCGTCATCTTCCGGCAGAGACTTTCTGCCGAAGCTGCCCGAACCCCTCATCTCAAGAAGTTCGGCGGGAATTTCCCTTACAAACCTTGACGGGGCATTAAACTGTGTTTCCCCTCTTACCATCCTCTGTCTTGCACAGGTTATGGTAAGCTCATCCATCGCTCTTGTAATGCCGACATAACACAGCCTTCTCTCCTCCTCAAGATCGGACGGATCGTCGGATGTCATGCTCATGTATGAAGGGAACAGCCCCTCCTCAAGACCCGTAAGATAAACATGAGGGAACTCAAGGCCCTTCGCACTGTGAAGAGTCATAAGCAGCACACGGTTGCTGTCTGCCGATACACTGTCAATATCGGCCACAAGCGCCACCTCTTCAAGGAAGCCGGAAAGAGTGATGTCCTCATCATTGTCCTGTTCCTCTTCATAGGCAACCACCTTGTTTATAAGCTCATCGATGTTTTCCTTTCTCTGCTCGGCATCCTCTTTGTCGGCCGCCTCCATCTTCTCTATGTATTCCGTTGTATCAAGCACATCCTTGACAAGCTCTTCAAGTGAAAGAAACTCCTGCTTGCTTCTGAATACCCTTATCATGTTTACGAAGGCTTCAAGCTTTCCTGTGCCTCTTCCTATCGACGGGATCTTATCCGCTTTCTTAAGCGCCTCATAGAAGGTTATATCGTTTTCATTGGCATATTCCTGTACACGGTTTATCGTGGTCGCTCCGATCCCGCGTGCGGGTACATTGATTATACGTTTAACCGCAACATCATCCCTGGCGTTGTCGATCGTCTTAAGATATGCCAGTATATCCTTGATCTCACGTCTTGAATAGAAGTTAACGCCACCCACCACATCATAGGGTATGCCGCTCATTATGAGCTGTTCTTCTATAAGACGCGCCTGCGCATTCGTCCTGTACAGCACAGCCTGTTCGCTGTAATCGTATTTCCCTTCCCTCTTTTCCTTAATTATCGAATCAACAACATATTCCGCTTCTTCATAAGCCGAATTACACTGCCTGAAATGTATCCTCTCTCCATCGCCTTTATCCGTCCACAGTGACTTGTCCTTACGGCCTCTGTTATTGCTTATAACGGCATTGGCCGCATCAAGGATTGACTGCGTGGAACGGTAATTCTGCTCAAGCTTTATGACTCTTGCTTCCTTATATACTTTCTCAAAATCAAGGATATTCCTTATGTTGGCTCCCCTGAACTTGTAAATGGACTGATCGTCGTCACCTACCACACAGATATTTCTGTACTTTGACGCAAGCAGTCTTATGAATTCAAACTGAACCGTATTTGTATCCTGATATTCATCGACCATAATATATCTGAACCGTTCCTGATATGACTCAAGTATATCCGGCCATGCGGTAAACAGCTCTACGGTCTTAAGGAGCAGATCGTCGAAATCAAGAGCGTTGCTTTTCTTAAGCTCCTTCTCATACTCGGCATATACCTTCGCCACCTGAGCGCTGCCGTAATCCCCCATTGCATCCTTCATAAGCTCCGAGGGTGTGATAAGCTCCTCCTTGGCATGAGATATGGCTGACATAAACGCCCGCTCGGGCATCTGCTTCGTATCGATCTGAAGCCTCTTTAATATCCCCTTCATCACGGTCTTCTGATCGTCCGTATCATATATGGTGAAATTATTATCATATCCGATCTTATCGATATATCTTCTCAGTATCCTTACGCAGGTGCTGTGAAAGGTGGCCACCCAGATGCTGTCCGAACCGTATCCAACCATATCATCAACCCTCTGTCGCATCTCTCCCGCTGCTTTATTGGTAAAGGTAATGGCCAGTATATTCCACGGATTAACTCCGCATTCATCTATAAGATAGGCTATCCTGTTGGTGATCACACGGGTCTTTCCCGATCCCGCGCCCGCAAGGATAAGAAGCGGTCCTTCCGTATGAAGCGCCGCTTCCTTCTGTCTGTCATTAAGCATTTCGATCACATTACTCATATCTTTCCCCGTTCTTCTGATTAATTCTCTACGTTCCGAAGATATGCTTCCGAAAGTAAGACCTCCGAAAGCGGGACTTTGCGAAAAGCGGAATTTAATTTCGCAATCCGGGCAGCGAAACGAGCTATGTAAGTATATCATAATTTCTGCGCCCATGTAAAGAACAAATGTTTGCCATTTCGTCCGTACAGTAAAAGCAGGTGCTATGCACCTGCTTTATTTATACTTATCATTCTTACTTTTATTCCTGTTCCTTCATTCTTTCAAGGACCATATCATATCCGTCATTTCCGTAATTAAGCGATCTGTTTACACGGCTTATGGTTGCTGTGGAAGCTCCCGTCTTCTCCGCTATCTCCACATAGGTCTTCTTATCCCGCAGCATTGTTGCCACTTCAAAACGCTGTGACAAAGATATGATCTCATTGATCGTACAAATATCTTCAAAAAAAATGTAACATTCTTCCTTGTCTCGAAGCTGCAGTATCGCATCAAACAGATGATCCACCGCTTCGGTCCTTAACTTCGGATTCATTTACCGCTACTCTCTTTCACGTTAATATTCGGAAAACTGACCTATGATGCTATTCCAAGTTTCGTAAACAGCTTACTTAATGATCCTCCGTCCAATATCAGCAGCATATGATCCGTAAGCTTTTCCTCACCCATTATGAACTGTTCGTCAATAACAAGGATCTTATCCCCCACCTCTGCATATTCATGAAGCGGTATCTTGAGTATTTCGCCAACCGTATTTACATGATACTCCGGTGTCATGATATCAACTTTCATGTTTGACAGCGATGCAAGTGCATTGGCATAAGCACCGGATGTAATATTTCCCATCTCGGAAAGTACCGAAAGATCCATCTCGTTTAACTCGCTTAACGCATTAAGTTCCTTGGGATAAAATGTATTTATGATCCGGGAAGCAAATTCCTTCTTAACAATATGGAACATCATTCCCGTCAGATCCTCTTTAACTCCGATCCTTATTCCGAGTACTTCTACGGAATCACCGCCCAAAAATTCTTTAACGGATTCAAAATCAAGAAACCTTACGCTTGGAACAGACATATCAACAAAGGTATTGAGAAGCATCGCCAAAGCGGTACATGCATTGCCGGAACCGATATTTCCAATCTCCTTAAGAACATCTATCTGCATATCACTGAAGTTGTCGTATGTACCCATTAAGTGTGATCCTTTCTCTTTACTGAAAACGAAATCTTTCGTTTACGATAGTGTATCACAAATCGCTCTTCCGTGCAATTATGTGCGACAACTTTACCGCAAAAAAGCATAATTTTTTTCCTCTGCCGGAAGAAAAATCGTCAATTACGCTATTGCTACGGGACGTTCAAGGTCATATACTAAGCTTTAACGGTTATTTACGGTTTGACGGTATCCGCACAGTTACGGTTTACCTGATATTTTAAAGGAGATGAAATATAATGGATGAGGTTTCCGTTCAGGCATATGAAATATTCAGAAGTCTTGCGATAATAATCATATTCGCAAAGATATTAGGTATAGCTGCAAGAAAGGTCAAGGCTCCCCAGGTTGTCGGGGAGATAGTGGCCGGCCTTCTTATCGGTCCGAGCCTCCTCCATCTGTGCGAGCCCACAGCCTTCTTAAACGAGATGGCTGAAATAGGTGTGGTTCTCCTTATGTTTTCAGCCGGACTGGAAACAGATCTGAAGGAGCTTCTGAAAACAGGTCCCATCGCCGTTCTTATTGCCTGTGCAGGCGTGTTTGTTCCCTTAGCCGGCGGCTGTATCCTGCATATGTGTTTCTACGGCTTCAATCCTCCCGGAACGTCGGGCTTCGTTGTTTCACTGTTCATAGGCGTTATAATGACAGCGACCAGTGTCAGCATAACCGTCCAGACCCTGAAGGAGCTCGGATTTCTTAAGAGCAGAGTCGGAACCACCGTGCTTGCCGCAGCGATCATCGATGATGTCATAGGCATCGTGGTACTCACCTTTGTCATCGGAATGCGCGGTAATACGGGCGGAACCGGAAGCGTACTTATAAAGACCATCCTTTTCTTTATCTTCTCGGCCGTGATCGGAGTGGTTTCCTATCATGTATTTAAATGGCTCGACAAGAGATGGCCACATACAAGACGTATACCCATACTCGGGCTTGCCTACTGTTTTGCCTTTGCATATATTGCCGAAAAATATTTCGGCATTGCAGACATCACAGGTGCTTATTTTGCCGGGATAATCCTCTGCAGTATCAAGGACTCGGACTATATTGCGGAAAAGATGGATATCAATTCCTATATGCTCTTCGGACCGATATTCTTTGCCAGTATAGGTTTAAAAACAGATATTGCCGATTTCTCAACAAGTATACTGTGGTTCAGTATAGGATTTGTGATCGTGGCTCTTCTGACAAAGATAATCGCCTGCGGAGCAGTAGCAAAGCTATGCAGGTTCTCCGCAGGCGACAGCCTCAAGATAGGTGTCGGCATGATGACCCGTGGAGAGGTTGCTCTTATCGTTTCGCAAAAAGGGCTCTCCGTAGGGCTTCTCAAGCCGGTTTATTTCACAAGTGTTATTCTGCTTATTATTGTTTCTTCCATATTAACACCAATAGTACTCAAGCTGCTTTTCAATCATGATAAGACAAAGGGCACACCTGTCAGGGACAAGGCCGGCTGAAACAGTGTCATTACAGTATCATTTCCCACTGTTTCTCTTGCTCAGCATCATGGCGATCTGAAGTGCAAGCAGGGTAAGGTACATAACGTCATCGGTATCCATACGGCTTACCAGCACACCGTACAGCTTATCCGCATGATAAACATCCACTATACAGTACCTGTTGCTCTTATTCTGGCCGAATCTCGAAGCATATGTCAGGAGCTTTTCATCGTTGCCGACAGCAGGACGTTTTCCTACAGGATATGTTATTATGCCCTCGGCCGCAGTCTTTGACGCAGCAAGTTTGAGTCCGGACGTTGCAAATGCATTAAGACCTTCCTTATATGAAACAGGAACATCATTTACAAATATATAAATATCGGACTTGTCAGAGAAATCCATCTTACTCAGAGCCACACGGTACATAGCCTGTTCATCCGAATCGGCAGCCAGATCCATGTTTCTTGCTATAAGAGACAGCTGAAGTGCCTCTGTCTGATGTCTCGTAGCCTCAACAACGGAAACATTAAGTATACAGTTCTGAAGGTATTTCATACCCTCAACCAGAATATTGGACAGGACTGCCATCGCTCTCTGGTTATCGCTCGCATTTATAAGACTCGAAACATAATCAGAGAAGGCCATCACAAGTGAATGAAGTGATATGTGGTCCCTGTATTCCGAATCAACCAGTTCCCTCAGCTGTCCTATCACAACATCGGCATTAAGTGTTTCCTGGATCAGGCCGCTAAACATAAGGACGTCTTTATATATAGCCTCATACAGGATATCATAGACCCTGTCACCTATTTCTTCCTTAACATTGGAGATGAGTATCTCTTCCCTCATCAGCTCCGCAACCTTGATCGCATAGAACTCAGGATTGGATCTGTCACTCTCGCTCATCGGAATATATCTGTGCTGTTGGCCGCTGCTGCATCCGCAGGATGCCCTTTTCTGGATCACGGTAGGTACGATACCGCTGTCTACCATACCGTCTCTTATTAATGCAAGCAGCTTCTCAACCGCAGTATAACCCATGTAATAGAAATCCTGCTGCACCGTGGTTATCGGCGGATCCGAGGAAGCAGATCTCGTATCGTCATCATAGCCGGTCACAGCTATTGCCCCCGGTATCAGCCTGGGATTTCCTATGGGTATTTCCCTCTTTTTCAGAACCCTGTATACCGCATATGCCATAAGATCGTTAGCGCATATGATGGCTTCGGGTTTTTTATTCCTGTCAAGAAGCTCCTCGACCACATCATCGCATATTTCCCTGAAGCTTCCGTTTGCCATCATTTCATTCCTGACGGGAATATCATTCTCAATAAGGACATCCCTGAAGGCCCTTTCTCTCTCAACTGCTTCCCTGTTGTCAGGCTGACCTCCCATATACAGAATATTCGTATAACCGTGATAAACCACCATATGCTCCACGATCTTACGCATACTGTAATAGTTGTCATTTATCATGTATCCGGTGCCCGTCTTGTCGGTAAACTCACCTATCAGCATATATGGAGTATCGCTGTACATTTCAAGCAGTCTTTTCTTAACGTCCGCATCCATGAACACAGAGTAGGAACCGTAACAGATGACCATGCCGTCCAGTTCATTCCTTCTTGCATGTTCACGCAGCATTCTATTCATAAAATCATGGTCATTATCTATTTCGCCGCCGTCAAGGAAATTGTAGGCCAGCTGTGTTCCGGCAAATACCACTATATCAACACCCAGATCATTGGCTGCCTGATACATACCGTTTATTATCTTCCTCATATATGAAGCTATTGCGCTTCCGATGAGTACGCCTATTCTTTTTCTTCGGGTTACCATATATAATTCTCCTTGTATAATATGTATTGCCCCCTCAAAAACAGTCGGCGGCGTCGGCAACTATTCCTTTGAGTTCTTGAGCGGTGTGATCCTGTATACAAGCATGTACTCATTGAGATTGCTCTTTCTGTAGAAGCTCATACGAACCCTCTCCATAACCTTAACGGCATTTTCATAGGAATCAACCGGGAACATTATCGCATACTGATCCTCCGAATATCTGCATATGCTGTCGCCCATCCTGAGCTCATGCTTGCAGCACTCAAGGAGAGCACTCATCGCACGCTCATTCTTAAGCGGTTCATGTTTGTCCTTATTCTTAGAACGGAGCGTTGCCATGGTAAGGAACATCGTTTCACCGGTACGCATAAGGAGCCTTCTCTGAAGCCTGTATACCTCTCTGAACATATCATACTCACAGACGAAGGCAGTATTCTCGGACGAATCGGTTTCCATTTCCTCTCTGACGCCACCGATCATACGCTTCATATCCTCAGCGGCCTCACGGAAAAGATTATATTCGTTCTTCATGCTTTCCGTCTCGAGCCCCTTCTGTATCGCAAGGTTCATTTCATTTTCAATATCCAGCGACACAGGTATAAATTCCTGTACCCTGTTACATACGCTGATTATCTCATCATGCTTACCGGCCTTCTTAAGCAGTTCGATATACGAAAGAGCAGTCTGTATGTATTCGTCTCTTAATATGACTGCCTTTGGAACAACCCAGTGTTCTTCATTGGAATCCGGAAGCAGATTTCCGGTATACATCTCCATCGCCTGAAGCAGAAGCTTCTCCTTCTCTTTGTCGTCATTGTCACACTCACCCGCTCTGCTTACCGCATCCTCAAAATCATATATATCAATGGAAACATCCAGATCCGGATTCCACTGATATGCTCCGCGGCGGCTTAATATAGAATTCTCCAGGTCGCTGATCCCCGATGCTTCCACCAAAGCCCTGTAACGATACAGCAATGTTCTGAGCGCCGTGCCCGGGTTTGCATAATCCTCTCCCGACCACAGAAGTTCAAACAGCTCCTTATGCGAAATAGGCTTGTCCTTATTCAGCAGAAGATAACACAGGAACAGCTTTGTCTTTCTGGTGTTTGCCAGACTGTCAAGGATCGGTTTATCATCCATATATATACCGAAACCATTAAATAACGTGATTCTAACTTTTTCTGACATAATAACCTCCATATGATTTTCTATCCGTCACAAATTAAATCAATTATGATAATATCACCAAGTGATTGAATTTGCAAGCAACTTTGTAAAATTGACTTAAAAAAAGTGTATTTCATAACCTCTTTATATAATCACTGACACTCTCGCCCACAGACAGGGCTCCGCTGTTTTTCTGTGCCTCTTCTTCGGCAAGCAGGGTATTCACCGCATCGCTGTCCGAGATAATATTGTTGTTGCCCTTAACATAGATTCTGTCTCCCGAAATAAGAAGACCCTCTATATTCACTCCTTCTTCAACAAAAATATTCCCCGTGGTAATGACTACTCCTTTATAATCATTTTCTATTGTAACATCATCATCCGATAATATTTTTTGTACACTTCCGCTGTAGGTACTGTCATTACTGCTTGAATAAACGGAATTAATGACACTTATCCTTCCTTCAGTCTCATTCATCAGCTCCATTATCTCATCATAGCGCTCTTCATTGGTATATACCACACTGCCGTCTCTGAGGAACTGCTTTCCGGTAATGCTGTATTCGGTTTTCTCCGGAAAGCTTTCAATATCATTAATGGAATTTGCAAACACGGACATGCTTTCTTCCTCACTTCCGATAACTACGAATGATCCTTTAATATTGATGTCCCCCGTAGTTAATATTGTATCCCCCTGTATATTGAGCTTTGTGGACAGGATGTTTATGCCGCCGTACGGATCCTTCTCCTCATAGTCTGTCTCTTCCTCACGTCCCTCTTCATAATCATGGGTTCCGGCGTATACATTTCCCACTATGGTTGAAGTCTCACCTGTTATATAAATACCTTTCATTCCAAGCATACAGTAATCATTTATATCCACTCCCGCATCCGCAAAATCTGCCGGTGGTGCGCTCAGCCTCAGCTCAAGGATCTTCTGTCCTTCATTGCTTCCGTTCTTTATATATCCCAAAACGACATCCTTTATAACACACTGTTTTATTTCTCCTTCGGACTCATCATATTCGATCGCAAACGAAGGCACGGGCGCATCTCCTATAACAAGTGAGGCATCCGGAAGTTCCGGAAGCAAGCCTCTTAGAATATCCGTAAGAGCATTGCCGTCTCCAAGCTTCTTATTAAGAGTCTTTACACATTTTCCGCCATACTCTGCCTTATATCCCGTTCCAAGAATCCCGTCTGTTTCCGCACCGTATTTCATGACCATATCCGAATATATATCGGCACAGTATCCGTTTATCAGCTCCTGCATACTGTCCTGAAGTTCCTTCTCCGCATCCTCCAAAACAGCATCCTTTGACGCAATTCTTCTATTCTGCGACAGTATATCGGTTACATTGATCATTTGTATACAAACAAGTACCACCGCAACTGCGGTGATACTTATCAGACTTAATGTAAATATTGCGATCCTGTTTACTCTCATAACCTGCCTCAACTATCCGGGAACAGCATATATTAAAACAAGCATCATCATGTTTACACATAAGAAGCCTGTTTACAATCTCTGACTACATCCCGCTCACCGCTTTAAACAGCGACAGCATCGGAAGGAGCATCATCAGAAGAAGGAGAAGGACTGATACAGCCATAACAATAATTGTAACCGTCCCTTTGGCTGCATGCTCCTCAGCTTCTTTTTTATGTGCTTCGGCTTCATAATACTCCGCAATATACTGAAGCATTTCAGGCGTGTCCCCCATCTCCTCTCCCACAGATATCATCTGAAGGATCATCATAGGGAAGAAATCCGAAACACAGAGCGCATTGGAAAGTGTCGAACCTGCCGCAGCTGCATTGGCGGCTTCAAGCAGCATATCCGTCATAAACGGATAATCATAAAATGAATGCGCCGTTACGAACAGAGCATCCTTGGTTGCGACCCCAACCTTAAGAAGTGCATTCATGTATCTTACGAACTTAACGTAAACGGTCATTCTTTCATAAGAGTTCTCACGTATATTCTTTTCTTTTCTGCGGGCACCAAACAGATTGTTCTCTCTTGCCACCTTAAACAGAATGCTACCGGCAAAAATAAGTATTACCAGAATAAGGAGCAGCCACCATATCCTTTTCACTGTCATGGCTGCCGAAAAAACCACTGCTGTTGCACCCGAACCTTCCAGTCCAAGCTTGCTGAACATATCCATAAATGCGGGAAATACAGCCAGACACAATATAAGCATTATCACCATGGCACAGCCTGTTGTAATAAACGGATATAATACCGAGACCTTCCTGTGCTCTTTATCCTTTACCTCGGCTGCAAATATCTCTCCGAACTTTCCAAACAGCATCGCGATCATATCATTCTTTTCAGCTGCCGAAACCGCAATTGTAAACGCAAACGGAAAGCAGTCGCACTTATTCATCGCTTCTGACAGATCATCACCCATCTTTACTCTTTCGTATACCCTGTCGAGCTCTTCCTTTAACTGCTCATCCTCCGTCTGTTCCTTAACAATGCGAAGTGCACCCCTTATACTCACACCTGCACTCTGTATCCTCGAAAACTCGTTGCACATATCTCTGAGTGCTTCATATGATATACGCCCTCTGGCTTCATCCGGGCTTATGTCGACCTTCTCATATTCAGCCTTCTCAACCACTGTATATGCGTCGACTATTCTGCTTCCGTCAGGCGCAGGATACTGCATTTTGTCTTCGTCAATATCAATGTCAGCATCAGCATCCCGCTTCCGTTCTTTCTTACGGGGCTTCTTTTTTTCCGTGGGTTCATCCGGAGCAATACTTTCAAATCCGTCCCAGTCACCTGTAGGCGCTTCTGAATACGGAACATAATCCTCCTCGTCCTTTTCACGGCGTTTCTTTGGCTTATGAGTTGTTTCTTTACCGTTCTTTTTCTTAACGATCACTTTTTTATGGGGCTTTTGCTCCTCATCCCGGGCTTTGCTTTTAGCCGGAATATCTGCTTCTATATATTCAAGATCGGCAGAGTCATCCTCTTTTTTTTCTGCGGATCGTCTTTTGCTCCTGCGCTTTTCCGTTTCACCGTCTTTCTTATCAGCACGTGCAGAAGCAGACTCAGGAGTTCTCTGATCCTGTGTCATAAAATCATCCATCGAGAGTATATCTCTGTCCTGTTCTGCCAGTGGCTGAAAATCGAAATCATCACTCGTCATATATTATCTCACCGCCGTTTACTACCGTTTCTCTTAAAGCCGGCACAAACTCTGCATAGTCAACCATGCTTATATCAAGGTCCACCTGCTCGTCAACTCCTTTTATAAAACCCCTTTCCGTATACTGCCATATCGTAAAAT
This sequence comes from Lachnospiraceae bacterium, assembly GCA_024691125.1. GTDB lineage: Bacteria > Bacillota > Clostridia > Lachnospirales > Lachnospiraceae > UBA2868. The sequence goes on from JAILNV010000165.1 coordinate 16,421, forward strand.
CATACATGAAATCATTTTCTTCAAGATACTGCGGTGCCCAAAAATCGTAATCCTGCAGAGCTTCATAGTTAAGTTCACGTCTTATCCAATTCTCGGACGCGTATATCATGGGATAGTAACCTGCTTCCTTTATCTTTTCGCAGAAAGCTATACACATTTCCGTCCTTAAGTCTTCATCTATTTCCTCAGTATTTGTCCTTGCTCCCGCATCCGACACATACTCAGTGTCAAATGCAACCGGATAACTTATTTTATAATCCTTTATAAGGTCTATTACGAAATCTGCTTCTCTCTCGGCTTCCTCAACACTTATAGCCTGTGTGAAGAAATAAACGCCCATAGGGATATCCCTTGCATTACACTCCGCAGCATATTCGTCAAACTTCTCATCCTTGACAAGACCGCCCTCCGAGTATCCCCTGTAACCACATCTCAATATAACGAAATCAATACCGGAGTTCTGAAGCTCATCCCAGTTGACATTTTCCTGATGATAGGAAAGATCCACTCCCAGCCATGATATCTTTTTCCCGTTTTCATCATGATATGCCATGAATCCGTCTTCCAGGTAAAAGAAATCAGTATTATACGGATTAACCGGTATCTGGCCCAGAATGCGTTCCCTTGCCGGAATATATATCTTATTCACATCATTCTCAGGCGCATCTACTATAATTTCCGGTATATTCTCTGAATTTCCGCTCTCTTTCTCACCGGCATCCGTTTCCGGAGCAGTCTCCTCTGTCGGATCATGCTTCTGTGCTGTCTTCCTGCCCATATGATTGCCTATGAGAAAACCTATCGTCACACCAAGCAGTAATATCGTAAGTCCAAGAACACCCAACACTATATACAGCTTGGTTATGTTCCTCATCTTCTTTTTTTTCAAAGCTTTATACTCCCTGTCCTGTTAGGTTACAACGATTTATTGTACCTTATATGTCGATTCATTTCAATCGAAAGGTAGGAAAAAAACAGGGATGCCTACGCACCCCTGTTTTTTTAATCTGCTTAATACGACTGCTACTTCCCCTAACATAAACCCATGTAATCTTTAAAAAGCACAATGTATATATCTAAGAAAAGGCACAAGTTGTAATAACCGGATTATAACTTTGTTACATTTGTTGCCTGAGGTCCCTTCTCGCCCTGCACTACATCGAACTCTACGGATGCGCCCTCGTCAAGTGACTTGAAGCCTTCCATATTAAGTCCTGAATAGTGAACGAACACGTCCTGTCCCTGCTCGTCAGAGATGAATCCGTATCCCTTCTGGTTGTTGAACCACTTTACTGTACCCTTCATATAGTACCTCCAAAAAAATTAAATAATATTGACAGATGCAAATAACATCTTAAAGATATTATCATAAATATGTGACATTGTAAAGATATATTATGATGGCGGCATCTGTTTTAAAGCCTGGGCGCTTATCTGCTGTTTTCTGTGCTGAGCTTCAAGCATCTCGAGCTGCCTTGACATCTCATAAATCTCCATATGAGCTCTCTGAAATGCCGAAACAACCGTTGGATCGAACTGCAGACCCGCAGCCTGAGTTATTATATTGTAAGCCTGCTCATGTGTTTTAGCCTGCTTGTAAGACCTTGTAGATACCAGAGCGTCATAGGTATCCGCCACAGAAAGGATCCTGGCAAGCAAAGGTATATTGTTGCCCATGAGATGATCCGGATAACCCCCACCATCATATCTTTCATGGTGGAATCTTGCCATCTGATATGTGTAGTTCAGAAACTTCGAATTGGGGATGAGATACGAGTAGCGCTGAATAGCGTTGGCCGCAAGCACAGTATGCTTCTTCATCATCTCGAATTCTTCATCCGTATACTTACCGGTCTTCTGAAGTATCGAATCGGGAATACCTATTTTCCCCATATCGTGCAGCTGGGACGACAGTATTATAAGTTCGAAATCCGAAGGATCTATGCCGTAATTTACACCCGACATAAGCATCTCCCTGAGTATCAGTCCCATATATCTGGACACCGCCAGTGAACTCATGCCCGCATAGGTATCCTTAACTGTTATCAGATCCGTTATTACTCCAATGATGAAATATTCAAGCTTCAGTGTATTCTGATTGGCTGCAGCCATAGACTGCTGTAGCTGTCCGGAATAATTACCCATCTGCTTCTTACTCTCAAGCAGCTCCGCCTGTGTCTCTATATGCTTTTTTAATATCTGTGTATTTACGGGCTTTCTCAGGAAATCCGAAGCTCCCATCCTGTATGCTTCGACTTCGGTTGTTGCATCCTTGTCACCCGAAATAAAGATAACCCTTATATCCTTGGTCTTCTCCGAAGTCTTAAGCCGCGTTAAGACTTCAAAGCCGCTCACACCCTGCAGGACAACATCGATCACCATGATATCCGGCATAATGTTTGCCTTGGATAGCCTTGCCAACGCCTGCTTACTGTTGTTCATGGCTATGACATTGTATTCTTTCTCCAATGCCTTTTGCATCATGACAAGCTCTACTTCACTGTTATCCAATATCATGATTGAATACATCCGACAACCTCCTCTATGCCAAGATGACCGCCAAACAGCTTAAGCGCACTTCCTGCCGTTACATCTATTCTCCCCCTGCCGATGCTCTTTATCTTCTCTATATCCGAAAGAGCCGACACCCCGCCTGCGTAGGTTACAGTATAAGGTATATCGGCAAGTATGCCAATTACTTTATCATCCACTCCGGATTTTTTTCCTTCAACATCCACGGCATGGACCAAAAATTCATCACAGTAATCCGCCAGGATATCAAAAGTTCTGTTCTCAAGCCTTGTGTCACTGAACTTCTGCCACCTGTCGGTAACAATGTAATATGCACCTGCAGTAGTACCTGCTTCATCGGGGATGCTTCTGAATCTGCAGCTCAGATCAAGAACTATGTGTTCCCTGCCTACAGTCTTTTTAAGCTTATCAAGCCGTTCATAATCAATCCTCCCGTCCCTGAAGACATATGAGGTGACTATGACATGCGACGCTCCCGCTTCTATAAAATCAGCTGCATTATCGGCATTAATCCCTCCACCGGCCTGTAATCCCCCGGGGAAAGCCTTAAGCGCCTTTATTGCCTGCGCCTTTGTTGCACTGTACTCAGGCGTGCCCCCCGCATTGAGCATCGCTATATGGCCGCCGTGAAGTCCATACCCCCTGTATATATCGGCATAAAAGTCCGCTTCTTTATCTGAAGTAAAGTTCTCGGACAGATTCTCACCCGAATCCCTGAGGCTTCCGCCCACGATCTGTTTAACTTTTCCGTTGTGAATATCAATACATGGACGAAAACGCACTGTACACTCCTATGAACGCTCCACTATCACACCTTCACGGTATGCATCAAGCAGATCCTCGAGCTCGCATATCTGCTCCCTTATATCATATCCCGTATCCGTATCGGCAACTCTGAGCCTTATAGTTGAACTCTCCACCACAAAGGAATCCGAGACTATATCCGTTTCCTTAAGGATCGCCGCATCCTTGCTTTCGAAGGGTTCATGCGCCGCGATCCACATTCCGTGTGAGTTATATACGAGCGTATATCCAGCTATGCCCGTCTTGCTCTGATAAGCCTTGGAGAATCCCCCGTCTATGACAAGAAGCTTGCCACGGCATTTTATCGGACTCTCACCCTTCTTCTGCTCCACCGGTACGTGACCGTTTACTATATGCGAGAATCTCTCGTCAAGACCGAACTCCCTTAATATCTTATTGACCGTTTCCTCATCATCAAGAAGATCGTAATACTTATTCTTCTTCTCGGTATGGGTAGCCTTATCCTCTATGAAATAGCGCTCAAAGGTAGCCATCTTCTCCTTGCCGAACACCGGTGAATTGGGATTGGTCCATATATACCACAGAATATCCTTTCCCTTTATACATTCCTCATCGGTATCCGAACCGTAATATCCCTTCCTTGCATACGCTTCGAGAATGTCATACAGGCTCTTGCCGCTGTAGGTTTTTCCAAACAGTGTCACCTTCTTGAAATCACCGTTCTCATCAAGAGGTACACAGCCGTGATAGAGAAGGTTGGAATTATATATCTTATACATGCTTCCCTTGCTGTAGAGGAACCGCACATGCTTCTGAAGCTTCTCACTCCTCATGAACGCATGGATCAGCCTTTCCATCATATCCGCCTCTGCATCGGACAATTTATACGGATCCTCCGGATCGATCGTAGGGAAGTCCGTATCCTTAAGCGGATATTCTTTTCCGTCTATACACACCGTTCCCTTTTCAAGATCCATCCTGTCAAGGAGCAGGCGATCCTGCATCTGCCATTCGGGATACTTCCTTATCACCTGTCCTTCCAGCTTGAACTGGATGATGGTCATGGCCTTATGCATCATATTGTTAAGCTCTACATTTCTTGCATCGTAATCATTATTGACAGGTGTCTTGAAAACATCGCAGTTAACATCCCTGTAGGTATTAAGACAGAAGGTCACAAGCGGTACAAGATTGATACCGTAGCCTTCTTCAAGAGTATCAAGATTACCGTACCTTATGGCAAGCCTTAAAACAGTAGCCACACAGGCGGGCTGCCCTGCTGCCGCACCCATCCAGACCACATCATGATTACCCCATTGGATATCCACCGAATGATAATTCCTGAGCGTATCCATAACAACGTGCGGACCCGGTCCTCTGTCAAATATATCGCCTACTATATGAAGATGGTCTATGACCAGACGCTGAATAAGATTACTGAGGGCTATTATGAAATCCTGAGCCCTACCGATCCTTATTATCGTATGTATGATCTCGTTATAATATGCTTCCTTGTCCTGAACCTCTGCTTTTTCCGTTATAAGCTCCTCTATAACGTAGGAGAAATCCTCCGGCAGAGCCTTCCTGACCTTCGATCTTGTATATTTACTGGCAACACGCTTTGTGATCTGTACAAGCCTGTGGAGAGTTATCTTATACCAGTCCTCAATATTATCTTCCTGCTTGAGGATGATATCCAGCTTCTCCTTGGGATAATAGATCAGAGTCGCAAGGCTCTTCTTATCCCTCACGCTTAAGGTATTACCGAATTCCTCATCTATCTTTCTCTTGATCGAACCGGAACCGTTCTTGAGCACATGGTTGAACTGCTCATACTCTCCATGTATATCTGTCATAAAGTGTTCGGTTCCCTTGGGAAGATTAAGTATGGACTGCAGATTGATTATCTCCGTTGAAGCCGCAGCTATCGTGGGATATTTATCCGCAAGTATCTTAAGATAATTGATCTCTGTTCTGTTGATCTCTTTTCTCACTTTACTCTCCCAAATACCGGAGCCTGTGTTTATCTCACAGTTCCCTTTCTGTAAACACCTTTTAACAGCTAAAGGCTCCCTGTCCTGCTGTCCGGCCATGCAGAAAATCAACCGATAACCTCCTGCATTGTATACAGACCTGCCGGCTTACCTTTTATAAACTTCGCCGCCTGGATTGCTCCCTTACCGAATACAGCCCTTGAATAAGCACGATGCGAAAATGTTACAACCTCATCCTGTCCTGCGAAAATGACATCATGGTCGCCCACTATCGTTCCGCCGCGGACAGCAGAGATCCCCAGTTCCCTGCTTCCTCTCTTCTGCCTTACCTGACTCCTGTCATATACATAATCGTATTCGTTGTCCATAGCTTCGTTGATCGAATCAGCCAGTGCAAGTGCCGTTCCGCTCGGGGCATCCACCTTCATCCTGTGATGTTTCTCCACTATTTCAACATCAAACCCGGCATCGGCAAATACCTTTGCGGATTCCTTAAGCAGCTTCATAAGTACATTAACACCGACTGACATATTTGCGGATTTAAGCACTGCCACCTTTTTGCTGCACTCCATAAGATGCGCCGTCTGCTCATCGCTAAGCCCCGTCGTACATTCAACACAGGGGATCTGACCGGAAACACACCAGTCAAGCAGTCCGTCCACTGCCGAAGCTGCTCCGAAATCAATCACCACATCAGCCTTTACATCGCAGTCGTTAACCGAAGTAAAAACAGGATAATCATTCTTCTGTCCGCCTGCCACATCAATGCCCGCAACTATCCTGACATCAGGATCCTCAGCCACGAGCCCCGTTATCATCTGTCCCATACGGCCGTTGCAGCCGTGCATGATTATGTCAACCATTTTGTTTTCTCCCTAAACATCTGTCATATCCTTTTATGCCGGCACAGGCATTTCAATATGCATATACCGGTCAAAAGACCTGTATATCCGGAATTACAATATACCGTAATCCTTCATTGCCTTTTCAAGCTTTTCTACATTCTCAGGCTCCATTTCCGTAAGGGGACGTCTTAAGATACCGCTGTCCCTTCCCTGAAGCTCAAGCCCCTTCTTAACCGGAATAGGATTAACCTCACAGAACAAAGCATTACAGATAGGAATAGCCTTAAGCTGAAGCTCACAGCTTTTCTTAACATCCCCGTCCAAATATGACGCAACGATCTCATGTGTCTGTCTTGGCGCTACATTGGACAGTACGGAAATAACTCCGAGACCGCCAAGCGAAAGAAGCGGCACTATCTGATCATCATTTCCCGAATAAAGATCTATACATCCTTCTGCCAGTGACATAAGCTTTGCCACCTGTGATATGTTACCCGTTGCCTCCTTGATAGCAACAATATTCTCAACATTCTTCGCAAGGTATACAGCTGTCTCAGGCAGTATGTTGCAGCCTGTCCTTCCCGGAATATTATACATGATAAGAGGGATTTTAACGCTGTTTGCTACCATCGTAAAATGATCTATGAGTCCCTTCTGGGTAGCCTTATTGTAATACGGCGTAACTACCAGAATTCCGTCTACTCCGGCCGCTTCTGCCTCTTTTGACAGATATACGGCCGTTTCGGTACAGTTGGATCCCGTACCGGCGATAACCGGTATTCTCTTATTCACAACCTCTGCACAGAATTTTATTACATTAATATGCTCTTCATGGGTAAGCGTTGAAGCTTCTCCCGTCGTACCGCATACGATGATGGCATCAGTTCCGCTCGCTATCTGATACTCTATCTGCTCCCTGAAAGCATCATAATCCACTTCTTTGTTTTCTTTAAAGGGTGTTGTTATCGCAACACCGGCTCCTTTGAAAATTGCCATTGCCTTTTCCTCCTTGTTAAGTCATTTTTTATCTGATTTACAGTGTCTGCTTCTGTAAGCTGCTTATTGTCCCGGCAACGGAAGCGCCGTCTGCGGGAATATGGATTGTGTGACATCTCCCGGAATAGGCGCAGCTGCAGCAGGCTGCTCAGCGCCTTCTGCGCCCTCAGCACCTGCCGGAGGTACTGCTGCGGGTGCCATAGGTATTCCGTTTGCATATTTATTTACATCAAACAACGGAATCCCGTTAAGATAACTGTGTGGACAATACTCCTCTGTATTCACCACTCCCGGCACACCGAAAGGACAGGTATCATATGCCTTAAGGCCTGTGATCGAGCATACTCTTCCGACAGCATGTCCGTCACAGGTTTCCTTTGGTAACTTGGACTCATCAAAATACTCCGTAACTGCCGTTCCGGCCGCCGTACACATCGAAGAAGCCAGCTTGCCCGACTGACGGCAGATGGTAGCCGTAACAACACCGTCGGGTTTAACGAATTCCTTATACTCAAGATTCTCATGGATCCTTCCCATTATCGACTTCCACAGAAGCTTGGCAGTATTGGTCTCCACACCGCTCATGTGTACGTTATTGTCATAACCGGACCAGGTTGCACAGGTATAATACGGGGTGAAGCCTGCGAACCATACGTCTACGTTGCTGGTCGTGGTACCGGTCTTTCCGGCTATGGCCATATTTCCGAAATTCACCTTGGCTCCTGTTCCCTTAGTAACAACATCCTCCATTGCGGACGTCAGAAGCCATGCTGTTGTATCCTTAAGCACCTGTCTGCTTCTCGGAGTATTGTCTATCAGCACGTTACCGTCATGATCTATTATCTTTGTATAGAAAGACGGCTTATTATATACTCCCTTATCTGCTATTGTTGCATATGCCGCTGTAAGTTCAAGATTGGTAACACCGTCAGTAAGTCCACCGAGAGCAAGCGCCTGCGTGATATCTGATGCCACCGTTCCGTCGGCATAGGTTCTCCTGCTTACAAGAGTCGTGAATCCGAAATTGAGCAGATAATCATAACCCAGCTGAGGCGTTATATCCGTGATCGTCTTAACCGCAACTATATTAAGAGACTGCTCGATACCGTATCTTACCGTACAGGTTCCCTTATATCCCTTATACCAGTTCTTAACCGGACGCCCGTTTGCGTAATTATACGGCTCGTCAACCTGAGTTGATGCCAAAGTAAAACCTGCGCTGTCAAGGGCAGGTGCATAAGCTGCCAATACCTTGAAGCAGGATCCGGGCTGTCTCTTAGTATCTGTCGCACGGTTAAGCGTAAGACTTGCAGCCTTGGTTCCCCGTCCGCCGACTATTGCCTTAACCGCACCTGTGGACTGATCCATTACGGTTACCGATGCCTGCGGCTGGGGAGTCAGCGAGATATTCTCTGCAACAAAGGTATATCCCGGCTCCGTCTTGGCTGCTTTAAATTCATCCACTGCTTCCTGTGCGGCTTCTTCAGAGCTGAATATACTGTTAAAGCTCTTATTCTGCTGTTTGAAATATGCCTCAAACTGCTGAGTGGAAAAGTTAACCTTCTCTCCGTCCGGATCCTCAAGTGTAAGCTCATAGGTAAGATAATACTTCACGCTTTCCGGAAAGTTGTCCGGATTGAGGAATTCCTCATCACAGATCTTCTGTATCTCGGGGTCCTGGGTCGTAAATATACTTAATCCGCCGCTATACAGTGCATTATATGCCTGTGTATACGAATAACCCTTGATTTCTTGAAGATCTGTAATGACCTGTTCGGTCAATTCATCAACAAAATACGTATATATTGACTGTTTCTCAACCGTCTCATCTACAACCTTAATCCTTGAATACACATCATCCGCCATCGCGCTGTCATATTCGCTCTGATCAATATATCCCTGATCACGCATTTTTCTCAGCACTTCAGCCCGGCGCTCTGCATTCTTATCAGGATGTGAGATGGGGTTCCACTTCGTCGGGTTCTGTGTTATTGATGCAATAACCGCGGACTCGGATATGGTAAGTTCCGATGCCGGCTTACCGAAATATCTGTTTGCCGCGGCCTGAACTCCCAGCGTTCCCTGTCCTAAGTTGATCGTGTTAAGATAATTCTCAAGGATGGTATCCTTATCCATTATTTTTTCCAGCTGGATAGCGCAGTACTGCTCCTGGAACTTACGTCTGAACTTCTCTATCTTGCTTGATTCCGATGTCCATGAAGTAAACACGTTGTTCTTAAGCAGCTGCTGGGTAATGGTCGAAGCACCCTGCGACAGATCTCCCGAAGTCAGTGCCTTGACCCCCGCACGCATAATACCTTTGATGTCGATACCGTTATGCTGTCTGAAACGCTCATCCTCTATTGCAATAAATGCATTCTGCAGATGAAGCGGAATCTTATCTATGGTAACATATATTCTGTTTGAATTCTCAGCGATCAGCTTCGTTGTCTGATTGCCCTTGGAATCATAGATCGAAGTCGAATAGCCTGCCGGCGAAACATCTATTCCGGTAACATCGGGGGCTGTGTCAATGACACCCATGTACAGTCCGACCCCTGCACAGATCCCGGCCGCTCCCGCACATACTGCCGCAAAAACAGCGCCTTTGAACATAAGGGTTGCAAACAGATTTGCAAACCTCGGTCCTACGGCCTTTAAAGCTTTACGTCTTCTTACTACTCCTCGTCTTCCGTAATTCAATTAACCGCCTCCGTAAACTCCGGTAAATTTGCTTACAAAATCAATCTATTATATCAAATAATTCCCATAATGAAAAGCCCCAATAAAATACGCCCCGGAAACCGGGGCGCCACATAGATTTCTGTCACTTAGCCAAAGCAGCCAATATTCTGTTACTGCGTTCAACAAATTTACTCATTGCTTCAGGCTCAAGAGGCTGATTTGCGATCTTTGCAAGGTCATAGAGCTGCTCAACGATAAGCGGCGTATTGTCACCATCCTTATTATCAAGTATGTACTGAACCAGCTTATTGTTCGAATTGAGGATAAGTGTCTCACCCATATCGCCCATCGGTCCCATGCCCATTCCGTTCATGGAGTACATCTTCATCATATCCTGCATTCTTCTGGTCTCTTCGGACACAGTCAGCATTGACGATGTATTCTCATTCTTAAGCTTCTCAACCTTTACCTCAAGATGTTCCTTATTAAGCACCTTCTTAAAGAGTTCTGAAAGAGTTGTGGTCTGCTCCTCGATAGTCTTTTTGTCATCCTCGCTCACCTCTTCCTTGAATTCATCGGTAAGGTCTGCGTCTATCCTCATGAACTTAACATCCTGATTCTTGCTCTCAAGCTGCTGAACAAAAGGCTGGTCGATATTATGGGTAAGGATTACGGCATCCTTTCCCTGATCCTTAAACATCTTTATATACTGGCTCTGCTGCTGCTCATCGGTCACATAGTAGATGGTCTTTCTGACTTCGTCCTTTCCGTCGCCGTCCTCAGCATCCTCTTTGCCGGCTTCGTCTTCATTCTTCTTATCGTCTACGACCTCAGCCTCTATCTTTTCGCCGTTTTCTCCGGTTGCTTCCGTTTTCTCAGCTTCCTCTGTATCGATCGGTTTAACCTCAAGGCACTCGGGCAGTGTCACATACTTGCCGTCAAGGTTCTTGAACAGGATATAATCTGTCATCTTCTCGCAGAACTTATCATCCTTAAGGCAGCCGAACTTGATGAACGGGCTTATATCATCCCAGTACTTCTCGTAATCCTCTTTCTCCGTCTTGCACATTCCCGCAAGCTTGTCAGCCACCTTCTTGCTGATATAATCGGATATCTTCTTAACAAAGCCGTCATTCTGAAGCGCCGAACGAGAAACATTAAGAGGAAGATCCGGGCAGTCTATAACACCCTTTAAAAGCATCAGGAACTCAGGGATCACTTCCTTTATGTTGTCGGCTATGAATACCTGATTGTTATAAAGCTTGATCGTTCCCTCAATGGACTCATATTCCATGTTGATCTTCGGGAAGTACAGTATACCCTTTAAGTTAAACGGATAGTCCATGTTAAGATGGATCCAGAACAGCGGCTCCTTGTAATCAAGGAATACCTTGCGGTAGAAATCCTGATATTCTTCCTTCGTGCAGTCATTGGGATGCTTTGTCCAGAGAGGCTTGGTATCATTAAGCGGAACCGGACGCTTAACTATCTTAAGCTTCTCCTTTGCGGGAGATATTTCTACCTTTTCCTTAGTTCCGTCCTCCTTTTCCTTCTCTTCGTACTTAGCCTCCTCATGTATCTCTTCTACCACAACATCCTTATCCGTTTTATCGGCTGCATCGATCGTCTCGTATTCGGTCTCTGCACCTGCCTTCTCAAGGAAGATGGGAACAGGCATGAATGAGCAGTATTTCTTTATTATCTCGCGGATCCTGTACTCATTGCAGAATTCAAGACAGTCCTCATTCAGGAACAGGGTTATCTCGGTACCCACTTCGGTTCTGTCGCCCTCATCTATGGAATACTCTGTGCCGCCGTCGCACTCCCAGTGTACCGGCTTGGCTCCTTCCTTATATGAAAGCGTATCGATATGGACCTCATCCGCTACCATGAATGCAGAATAGAAGCCCAGTCCGAAATGGCCGATGATCTGATCGTCATTTGCCTTATCCTTATACTTTTCAATGAAATCGGTTGCACCCGAGAAGGCTATCTGCGTAATATACTCTTCAACCTCCTGTGCATCCATACCTATACCGGTATCAATGAACTTAAGGGTCTTCTTTTCCGGATCGGCTATGACCGTGATCTTATTCTCGAAATCATCGGGATACGTATACTCACCTATCATATCAAGCTTCTTAAGCTTGGTTATGGCATCGCAGCCGTTCGATATCATCTCTCTTGCGAAGATATCATGATCCGAATAAACCCATTTCTTGATAATTGTAAAAATATTTTCATTATTGATCGATAGATTACCCTTTTTTACTGCCATATTGCACTCCTTCTTTCTATAAACATCTTTAAAACATATTCTATAACCCAAATATACAAAAGTCAAGAAAAAATTAGCACTCATTTTAGATGAGTGCTAACAACCGTGTCTGTCTTGATTTTCTAAGGATTTCTACTGCTGAATTCCGTAGGAAGCTCCGGTTACGGGTACGAAATACGTATCATATATATCGAAGAAGCTTGTGGTCGTTACCGCAGGATTTCTCAGATACCGGACACTTTTCCACAGGTCTGCGTTCAGATTAGAGTTAAGCTCCGAAATATATCCGTCATAAATAACATTGAAGGCTTCCTGCTTCTTAACCTTGATCATGGCCTCCCTGTTCTTATCAGCTTCCTCCGGATCATAGGCACTTACACATTTTAAGATATGATATCCGTACTCCGTCTCAACAATATCACTCACCTGGCCTACCACAAGATTGAATGCGGCATCCTCATAAGCAGCAGGCATCACTCCTCTTCCGAAGGTATATTCAATCTTCGTATCCTCATTTTCAACGCCTTCTGCTATGATATCAAAATCCGCACCGTCATCTATCTTCTGTTTGATCTTTTGTATCCTCTCATATGCTTCCTGCTTTTCTGCCGCATTATAGGATACCGTTCCTCTTGCAGACGGTTTATATGTTTTTATCAGGATATCCCTTACGGTAACTATCCTTGCCTCATCATCGCTTATCTCCGGCTTGATCTTGTCGGTAATGTCATGATACAGCTTATCAGCCGTTGCGAACTCGTAATACAGCTTATAGATAATCTCCTCGTCCACGCCCATGATTTCTTTTTCCTTGTCATTGAGTGAACCGAAATAATCCCTTGCTGCCGACTTGACGCGCAGCTCATCATCCTCATTTATGGAAAAATCCTGATCGCGCGCCATCAGGTTCATCACCTTGATCTGCGCAAGACGCGCCAATATGGTCTCCTTATACTTATCCTCAAGGGTTACTCCGTCCATGGGGATCTGCCATATCTGGCCTCCAAAAATATTGTCGTATTGATTCTCGCTGTTCACAAGATATACCATCACCTCAGGTACATAGCATGAAATATCCTCTATACGGAATACCTCATTCGCTTCAAAATCGGTGGTGAGTATTATCTCCGTCTTCTTTCCCTTTCCGCATCCCGTGATGGTTGAAAGGATCAGGGAAAGCACCAGCAATATGGATATTTCTTTTTTTAACATATAAGACATCCGCTTCCTCCGAAAGCCCGGTCTGCTCCCGATATTCTACAGACTTAACCTACCACATTTAGAGCACTTAGTCCATCCTATTTCAATATTTGGTAAAATATACTCTTTTCAACACGGATTTTTTGAATTATACTGTTATGCGGTAGTTTACACAAAAAGCAACAGCGAAAGGGGTAAAAAAATGGCTAAGAAATTTGGTAAATTCCTGGCATTTACGGCTGTGGTAGGAGCAGCCTGCGGTGCTGTATACTACATTTTGGGCAAAAAAGATAATGAAGCCGTTTCTTCTGCCGATGACGACAGCAGCGATTTCTTTGTAAACAATAACGACAGGGAATATGTGTCGCTTAACAGCGGCGATGCAGGTGAGACTGCCGAATCAGTAAAGGAAGCCGGCGAAGAGATCAGTGAAGCAGCATCCGAAACCAAGGAAGCGATCATGAATAAGCTTAACGAAGCTGCCGAAGAGCTTAAGGAGAAGGCTAAGGAGGCTGCTGACGGAGTAGGACTTGTCAGGGATGCAGAGGATAAGGATACCGTTCAGTTTGAGTTCGAGAACCTCGCAACGGAGGAAGATCAATAATTTATCAGGGGAATCATTTCTCACACATAAAGTAGAAAATAGAGGTCTGCAATGCAGACCTCTATTTTTACACCCTTTCAGAAGATGAGTTATGTTAACTTACGCCTTCTTTCCTGCTGCCTGCTGTTTGAAGGTCTGAACACCTTCAACAACCAGTATAATTGCAAGAACAGCCATTGCGAGTGCAAATACCAGCTGGAAGTAATCACCCCATTCTGCAGTGCCGCCTCCTATAGCCGCAAACTTCTTGAATATGGTGAGCACAAGGCTTGTAAGCGTAGCGCAGAGCATGAAGCACATTGGGAAGAAGAACATCTTATTGTTCTTACCCACTTCACCGAGCCATGCACATACAGCAAGAAGCGCAATACCCGCAAGCAGCTGGTTTGCAGCTCCGAACAGTGCCCAGATAGCTGACAGCTTAAGACCTCCGAGAACACATCCTATAACAACCATGAAGATCGTACCGAACAGAGGATGTGCAAACAGCTTTCGCATACCTTTGGCATCCTTCCATGTTGCTTCATCTTCTGCGAGGAAGAGCTCTGAGAACATGAAACGTGAAAGCCTTGTCCCGGTATCAAGGGAGGTAAGGGCGAATACGGAAACAGCAAGAGTAAGAAGCGCTGAGATCGTATTGTAGATTCCCGAACCCTCGGGACCGAACATGATCGCGATACCGCCGCCGAATGCAGCCGAAGGTGAGCCGAAGCCGCCATCCGTATACTTCTGGAATACCATACCTACGGCAATAAGTGATACGATACCGAGAGCCGACTCTATAAGCATCGAGCCGTAGCCTATAGGCTTTGCATCCTTCTCATTACGCAGCTGCTTGCTGGATGTACCTGTAGATATAAGGCTGTGGAAGCCCGAGCAGGCACCACAGGCAACCGTTATGAACAGTGCCGGGAACATCGTTCCTATACCTGTCTTCCATCCCGTAAACGCGGGAATCGTAAATGCTGCATTGCCGGTAAAAGCATTAAGGAGAATACCGATAACAGCAACACCCATCATGGCATAAAGCAGGAAGCTTGAAAGGTAATCACGAGGCTGGAGCAGTATCCATACGGGGACCAGAGAAGCGATCACTATATAAATACCTATGAAGAAGATCCATGCCGTTCGTCCCATAACAAATCCACAGTTAAGACCTATAACCGTGATGATGATAATACCTATGATACCACCTATGGACGCGGGAAGCGTCTTAACATTCATCCTGTTCGTGATATAGCCGTAGCCTATCGCTAGAACAATGAACAGAAGTGATATCATCGCTGTCGTCTGGTTATTGGTAGGACTTGACGTGAAGCCGAATCCTCCCTCCTCTGTAAAGAAGGTACCCGCAACAACGTTGACAAATGAAGCGATAACAAGGATAAGAACCAGAAGCGCAAATATAAGGAACAGCCTCTTTGCCCTCTTACCCATGGTATCATGGATGATCTCTCCGAGTGATTTTCCGTCGTGACGTATCGAAGCAAACAGGGAACCGAAGTCCTGTAAACCGCCAAAGAAAATTCCTCCGAGTACGCACCACAAAAAGACGGGAAGCCATCCAAAAACAGAAGCTTGAATCGGTCCGTTTATGGGACCTGCACCAGCGATAGATGAGAAATGATGTCCCATAAGGACTGCAGGCGGAGCAGCAACATAGTCAACACCGTCCTCTCTCTCGGTCGCAGGAGTCTTTCTTGAAGGGTCAATGCCCCACTGCTTTGCAAGCCATGAACCATAAGTTACGTAACCTACGATAAGGCAGGCGATAGCAGCTAAAATGATGAACAAAGCCAACATTTTATCACTCTCCTTTTCCCACTTTTTATTTATTTGTTATATGTGTAACGAAGTCCCTTAAATCCTCTCCCCGGCGGTTTGTGAGGATAAGACCGCTGCGGGCTTCGATTACAACCAGTCTGTAGTTGGAGAATCCGTACAAACCCAGTTTATAATTTCTGGAATGCTTATAAGTCGGAACCGCCTCCCTGACACCTGAAGTCAGTTCATCTGCTGTTACTATAAGGGCAACATCGGTATTCTTGTGGCCGGAATATGGCTTTACCCTTGATACCCCGTCTTCCCATGCTGTCCTGTCAAGCTCTTGCAGCATATCCGGATCGAGGCTGCTGCATTTTTTGAAATAAACATACTCATAGGAATTAACATTTGCTATCCTGGCAGCCTTAACCAGGAAATACTGCTGTGCCTCATTTGCAAGAAACCCCAATGCGTCGAAGGGCTCAGGCACCTTATCCCTGCATTCCCCTGCCTTACCCCGGGCCCTTTCAATATTATAATAGCCTGCATAGGCATCTATCAGCTTTTCAAATATCTCTTCCTTATCCATTACCGGTTCGTACCTGTGCAAAGAACTTCCCTGAACTCTCTTTATCCGTTCACCGGAGCTGTAAACTCCACTCCTCCAACCGAGCCCTTCAGCTCCTCCATCATCATCCTCGCCGCCTTCTGTCCCGGAAGCTGTATTTCTATAAGCTCACGTCCTTCAGCGCTTACTACAAGATACTCTATCTCCAGCTCTCCGTTCTCGCAGCACATCATGGCATTGACCCGTCTGACACGCCTGAATATCCTGTCAGCATCCTTATAGCTTATGTAATAAATCTTCAGTCCCTTCTTCACAAAAAGATTCTCATTCCCGACAACAGTAACCCCGTAACTGTGGCTGCTCCTGTACTCCCTTGCAAGCTCTGAGGAATCTGACTTTACACCGTCCGTAAGATTAATGAACTTCATATGAGCGATTCGCCTTTCATATATGAATTTATACTGCCTTAAGACGGAAGCTTAAAGGAGCTCTTCAGAGAAACAATACGGTTAAACACGAGCGCATCATCCCTTGAATCCTTCGAATCCACGCAGAAATACCCCTGCCTTACGAACTGGAAACTGTCATATGCCTTTGCTCCCTTAATGTTCTCCTCTATGCGGCAATCCTTAAGTATTCTCCTTGAGTCGGGGTTCAGGTTAAGGGAACCATCCTCCTTATTGTACACCCCTTTTTCCTCATCAACAAGGTTCTCGTACAGACGGACCTCTGCGTTAACGCTGTGTGCTGCGCTCACCCAGTGGATCGTACCCTTGACCTTTCTGGTGGAACACTCTCCGTTCCTTGTCTCCGGATCATAGGTACAGTGCACAGCAGTAACCCTGCCGTCAGCATCGGTCTCATAGCTTACGCACTTAACAAAATATGCGTTCATAAGACGAACCTCATTGCCCGGGAAGAGCCTGAAATATTTCTTCGGAGGCTCTATCATAAAGTCCTCCCTGTCGATATACAGCTCCCTTGAGAAGGCCACCTTCCTGCTGCCGAGCCCTTCATTCTCAAGATTATTGGCCACCTCGAAATACTCGGTTTTATCCTCAGGGTAGTTATCTATTATGAGCTTTACCGGTTCAAGTACTGCCATGATACGGCTTCGTTTACACTTAAGATCCTCTCTGATACAGTACTCAAGCATCGCATAATCCGTGCTTGAATTGCTCTTGCTGACGCCGCACAGATCAACAAACATCCTGATCGATTCAGGAGTGAAACCTCGTCTTCTGAGCGCTGCGATCGATACAAGCCTCGGATCGTCCCAACCGTCCACGATACCATCCTCAACAAGCTTCTTAATATATCTCTTTCCCGTTACCACATTGGTAAGATACAGCTTGGCGAACTCGATCTGCCTTGGAGGATATTCATATCCGACCTCCTTGACCACCCAGTCATAAAGGGGTCTGTGATCCTCGAACTCAAGAGTACATATTGAATGTGTGATTCCCTCTATCGCATCCTCAATGGGATGGGCAAAATCATACATCGGATAAATACACCACTTATCTCCCGTGTTATGGTGACTCATATGAGCCACGCGGTAAATAACGGGATCACGCATATTAATATTGGGGCTTGCCATATCGATCTTAGCCCTGAGAACCTTCTCCCCATCCTTATACATGCCGTTCTTCATATTCTCAAAGAGTTCAAGGTTCTCCTCTATGCTCCTGTCCCTGTACGGACTGTTCTTTCCCGGCGTTTCGAAGCTTCCACGGTATTCCTTTATCTCATCCGCACTCAGGTCGCAGACAAAGGCCTTACCCTTCTTTATAAGCTTGACAGCCGCCTCGTACATCTGGTCAAAGTAGTCTGAGGCAAAGAACAGCCTGTCTTCAAAATCGGCACCGAGCCACTCTACGTCAGCCTTTATGGATTCGACGAACTCCGTCTTCTCCTTTGTAGGATTGGTATCATCAAATCTTAAGTTGAACTTTCCGCCGTATTCCTGCGCCAGACCATAATTAAGAAGTATTGATTTAGCATGACCGATATGCAGATACCCGTTGGGTTCCGGCGGGAACCTCGTATGGACAGTCTTATAATGACCCTCCGCCAGATCCTTATCGATCTCATTCTCTATAAAATTACGGGAAACCACCTCTTTCTCTTCCCCTCCGGCTGCTTCCGCACCGTTTTCCTTTATATTATTCTCATCTGCCATTTCTTCTCTCCCTATGTTGTTTTCTGATACTGTCCGGAACAGAAATCCTGTTTAATTCTGTTGTATGTTCTGTTCCGAATAGATACCATTCTATCAGATTAGTTAATTTTCAACAAGTGTTTAGCTAAAAGGGCATCCCGTTCTCCAAAAACGGAATGCCCTGAATTACCATTACATATTTCCGGAATCGAAATCTTCTTATCCGAAATAGCTTATCAGCTCCTGGAGCTCCTTTGCAAGCTCCTGAAGATTAGATGCTGAATCATTGATTATACTGAATGTAGCATTAAGCTCCTGCATGGATGCATTGGTTTCCTGTGTTGAAGCCGCATTCTCTTCCGATATTGCAGACAGATCGCTGACTATTCCAACCAGAGTATCCTTTGCTCCGGTAAGGCCTTCTATCTTGGAGGCTATTGCTTCCGCACTCTCCGCAACCGCAATAACGCCCTTGGCCATGGATTCCATGTTATCCCTTGTTGCTTCCATCTGGATCGACTGGTTCTCGAAGCTCTCATTCAGCTTGGCCATAACATCGACCGATGCAGATGCATCATACATAAGCTGGTCTACGATGCGGCCGATCTCCTGCGCACTCTGGTTGGACTGCTCTGCAAGTGCTGCGATCTCTTCGGCAACAACTGCAAAGCCGCGGCCTGCTTCCCCGGCTCTTGCAGCCTCTATCGAAGCATTCAGTGACAGCAGATTTGTCTGGCTGGCTATTGAAGTGATGGCAGTTACGAATCCGTGTATTCCGTTCGCCGACTCATTGGTCGAATCGATCGTCTGGCCTATGTTGCGTACCGATTCCTGAACATCCCTGCTCTGATCAAGCAGCTTGTTAAGAGCTTCCATAGCCTCATCACAGGTAACCTTCATGCTCTCGGCATATCCGTCGAGCTGCTCTACATTGGTAGCTATTACTTCTATATTATTTCCTATATCATTGGTATTGCCTGCTGCATGTTCAACACTCTCTGCCTGTGATACAGCACCCTGGCTTATTTCGTCTACCGCTATCGTAACCTGTCCGGAAGCCTGTGAAGCCTGATCCGATGACAACGCAAGATCGCTTCCCGCGCTTGAAAGATCCCTTGCCATCTCATTACTTCTGCTCATTATATCGCGAAGCTTAAGTGTTAGCTGGCTGGTAGCCTTCTGCATCTGACCGATTTCATCATTGCCAAGCTTCTTCTCATCCGGAAGCCTGATGCCCAGCTTACCTGCAGCGAGCTGGTTAAGATTGGCCGTAGCTGAATTAACACCCTGTGTTATTCCCTTTATAACAGTCATTGCAATAAATAAAAGGAGTATAATTAGTATACCGAATATCACTGACAGCATCACGATCTTTGTTGTTATACTCTTCTGAAGCACTTCATGCTCTTCTACAGCCCACTGCTCAGTAATGGTTATCATCTCATCGAGTGCTTCTCTTGCAAGATCGAATTCTGCCGCATAATTAACATCATTTCCGTTGGTACCCTGCTGCAGTGCATTGACATAATGCTCGTCAAACACGCTCACCAAAGATGCAATGCTTGAACTCGAACCGGCCATAACCTCGTTATACAGCGAAGGAACAGCCGACGCGATCGTAACGCCC
Source organism: Lachnospiraceae bacterium (assembly GCA_024691125.1). GTDB lineage: Bacteria > Bacillota > Clostridia > Lachnospirales > Lachnospiraceae > UBA2868. Next base: position 36,440 of record JAILNV010000165.1, read on the forward strand.
TCATGTACTCCGTCATAAGCCTGCTGCATGTTCTCCTGGAAATCATCCTGATTAGCCTTATAATCGGCATCCGTTTTACTCAGGTTCTTCGCAGTCTGGGCAACACGTGCCTGATAGAAATCCCTGTCCGCGCTTATAAATGCTTCCGAAGCTTTAAACAGGGTATCATAATATATACCCGTCACTTCTTCGGATGTACCGGACAT
>JAILNV010000070.1 GCA_024691125.1 Lachnospiraceae bacterium
TAATGCCAGGTGCTTTCAGAAGGTCAGGGAAGAGTTCGGTACCTTCTGTGATTATCTATGGGCATACTCAGATGGGAAGACGATCCTGTATACCGGTCATAACAGGGATATTGCCAAGATACCTGTCAGCAACGGGCTGTCAAAGCGGATAAGCAAGGATCTTAAGAAGAGGGGCTTTAAGTATGTGGGCGAGATAACGATATACTCTCACCTGCAGGCCTGTGGTATCATAAATGACCATGATGAGATATGTGATTGTTATAAACGGATAAATGAGCAGTATCCTACGGTGAATAAACGAAAAGATAAGGAAGTATATTAGGATGTGGAAGGTAACGTATATCTACGATGATGACTATGGTTGCGAGGAACTCAAGCGGAGAATATTGTGACGAAGAATTGGATTAACATTCCATATTTCGAGGGATATCGGTTTTTGGCTCAGATGTATGCAAAGGAGTTGATAGATACTATCGAACAAAATGAAGGTAGTTACTTTATACTAAAAGAATCGGGGACGAACCTTTGTAAAGAATATTTGAGAGCTGAAGATTACTCTTGCTTTTCCTAACGAGCAATTAGCATCCTCTGTATGCGACAATTGGCGGAAGAAAAACCAGAAAATATATGAATTCTTGATGGAACAGTTATTATAATAATCAAAGAGAATGGTAACCGTGACTGTGATTCATAAGTGTTGATAATTCCAATAAGTTGTAATAGACCCTTCCACAATCTTAATATTTCGGAAAGGAACAGATTATTTTAAAATATTGGCATAGACTATTCCAATTACTAAGAAGGGAGGTTTATGCTATGGTCTTTGAAAAGATCAGCGATAGAATCTGTTCCATTGTGGCGGAGCGGGGGTTGTCAAAGTATGAATTTGCCGCACAGTGTCATAACATATCTCAGTCTACAGTCTATAATGCGATGAGCGGCGAGCGTTCCATGAAGGTTGAGACCCTCGTTTATATATGCGAAGCGCTGGGGATAACGCTGAAGCAGTTTTTTGACTGGGAAGACAATGATGATTATCTGCTGTCTCTTGATGAAAAGACAGTGGTCGAATCCATGAGACAGATGGATGAAAAGAAAAGACAACGGTTGATGGGGTATGCAAGTTCCCTGAACGAAAACAATGATTAGTCCGATGCTGATGTAAGAGGTACAAAAGCACCGGACATTTTTATCTTATTTTCTTCGTATCGCGTTCTATATCACGGGACTGGTCAGTGCCCATGTAGGACGCAAGTTCATCTCTTAGGCGTTGAAGATTATAGCGTTCTTTTTCGGCAGTTTTATAAGCGTCCAATGATGCTGCACGGTCGCCGGTCAGACGTAAATAATCTGCCTCAATTTCTTCGGGATTTACTCGGTTTGCATCCAGCCCATAACTGTTAAGAACTGCCCGCGCTCCAATAGCCTGCTGTATCTGTATGCGGTGCCTCTTGTAATATCGTTCCGGATCCTTGGATTTTTCATAAGCTTCTTCGTATCTTCTGGTCTCGGAAAACTGCCTTGCATACCGCAATATCTCCCCTGCCTGTTTTATCTCTTTGTCGAGGGCAATAGTGGTGTTTTTCCCGGTCACAGCCTGCAGGTTTAGGGCTTCGATCCTGTCATCGAGTTCACGCATTGATTGTATGCCCATTTCAGCAAGACGAGACTGTACTCTTGCAGCTTCCTTAAGGTTCTGCCGCTCAGCCCATTGTTTGAGCCACGGACTGTCTGCAAATCGTTCTTCCGAAGTATTTATCATCCTGCCGGATCTGTGGTATAAACGCTGCATCCGTTCTGTCCGGATCCTGGCCTTTTCTTCTATACGCTCACGTATCCGTTCCCTGGTAAAATCCTTGCCAAGAGACTTGACGCGCCCACGTATCCAGCGCTGCTGTCCGGGCGCTCGGAAACCGATGTATTTATGAGCATTATCTGAGAATTCCCAGTCTTTTATTTCATATCCCTTAGCCAGCATAAGAGAAATGAATTCCTCGTAGGTATGCGACTGCTTTATGGTTTCGTTGATATCTGACATTAAAATGGATTTCCAGGAGTTTCCCCGCCTGCATTCAAGCCATTCCTTATAGTCCTTAGACAGATGTTTGTTATCTTGCAAAACTGACAGGTTGTGTTCCCTGCACAGGTCGTCATTTATATGCCTTATGTTCCAATAAGTTC
>JAILNV010000274.1 GCA_024691125.1 Lachnospiraceae bacterium
GAGCAGAGCAGCAGAGTCCATAAGATGCAGTATTAAAGGAAAATACATCGCAAAGGACTGGGAAAAGTTGACGGATGATGACTTTGAAATCATCTCGAACAGCGGATATTTTTCGAATGATTATATGAAATCCATAGCAGGCAAACAGACAGAATTTGATTCGGTATGTTTTTTGGATTTAAAGAGTAATTTGGAGGAAACTCAGAAAAAAATACAAACTCTGTTTTCGGATGAAAGCTATGGAAAAATCATCCGCGTGAAGGGTTTTGTATGCGACAAAGAAGGTGGGTATCAACTGAATGCTACCCGTCACGAGATATTGACGGAACTGATCGGCATAGGTCAAGGTGTGTTTATCGTCATAGGCACCGCCCTAAACAAGGACAAGATCCGTGAATTGATGTATTCGTGAGGAGATATGATATTTTGACTGGTGGATATTGAGAATCGAATGCAAAAATGATTCGCGGCTGCCTATGGTGTTTAAGGTGAGCATTGCATGATGATGACCGTTTAAACTCTTAAAATGACCGTTTAGAAAGAATCTGTTGAAATGATATAGACAGTGGTGTTAAAATACTTTAATCGTAACTGATAGAATCGATCTATATGAAGGCGGGATCAGGTAAAGCAGGGAGGCGCTTAAGTGCCTTTAAGTTATACATATATCCCATGTGCTTTGCAAAGATCGGTTGTGATTGACAGTGCGGCAAAATATCTTGAAAAGAACAGAACTTAAAAATATTTCGTAAGGGGGGGAGAAATAAATGTCACTTAGAAATAAACTTATTCTGATGGCGATCGTATCTGTGATCGCCGGGGCAATCGCTCTATCATGTATCAGCTATTTCAGTGCATCTGTCATCCTGAAAAATGAAATGAATGAAGAATTCAGTGCTTCAGCTGGACGTTATGCACAGGAACTGGATTCCTGGGTTGCCAGTCATGGTGCAATCATCGATACACTGGCATCAGCTATGGTGGCAGATGGAGCAGTGGATCTGGACAATGATGCTCTGCATCAGTATCTGGAAAAGGTCTTCAATGGAATGAACAGGGACGAGGTCTTGTATGATATTTATTTTACCAATCTTGACAATATCATGGTGTGTGCCTCTGACTATGTCAGCGATGGAAGCGTGGATTTTGTCCATGATCGAGAGTGGTTTGTGGAAGCAGTCAATACAGGTAGATTGTTTTATTCCACACCCTATATGGATGCGGACTCCGGTCTGCCTGTTACGCCTGAGTGGCTTCTTTCTGGTGTGGATCCTGCTGCGAGCCGAGGAAAGAATCTGGAGTATTATGTTGTTGATCTCAACACGGATAGTGGAAAGCTTCTTATAGAATTTAATAGTTTGGATAGATCCCAAAGGGACAGGATCCTTGGATATGTTGAGGCTTTTTCGGCTATGATGGAAGATTCAAACAGAAAGAAAGGGAATAAGGATGAAAAAAAGAAGGGATAGCGTATGTTTGTATATTCCGTTCGAGAAGATCAACCTTCAGTAAGCACTCATTTATGAGTACCATAAACTAAAAGAACCGCTGTATTTACAGCGATTCAGATAGATTTGCACATTGACATTTTATTTAGGATTTTTTACGCGACATTTTTTCTGAACGGTCTTGGACCATGGAAGAATATCATTTACGAAACTGGATCCGCTGATGCCGTGGGCTACCGAACTACCCCATCTGCAGACCATGGATTCCATAAATACGGCTACCATGGCGTCGGCTACTCCCTTGAGTATCTGATCTCCGGCATTGTGTCCGTACTTATCATTGACCTTCTTGTTATCGTCGATCACAGATGTTTCCCTGTTGTTTTGGATATAGTGTAGCACATTTTGAATAGATTAACTACCGCCTTTTTTGACCTGAAAAAAACTGTGAACTCATTTTCTTAGTTGACGGTTAGGAATATTATCGTTAAAATGTATTTTGAAATAACAGATTAGGAAGAAAGCATATGGAAAAAAGAGATAAAGAGCAAATAAGGATCAATGGGAAATTGGTTTCTATCATAACCACCATTCTATGTTTTATAGGCATCGGTTTTCTGTATATCACGATACTAAAGCAGGATCTTGCATCTGAGAGAGATAAATATGGTTTTATCGCCAAAAATGAATCAGAACATATTATTAAAACAATAGATTCTGTATTGGCAAGAACAGGAACTCTTAAAGCATTGATCATGGATCATAATGGGGATACTTCTTTCTTTGACAACATCGCTCCTACCATATATGAAGATGTTACCAAGGATACAGGAGTTACCTTAAAGAACTTTGCGATAGCACCGGATTGCGTAGTCTCTAATGTCTATCCTTTAGAGGGTAATGAGGCATTGTTGGGATTTGATTTCCTTGATAAAAGCCGTCCCGGTAACAGCGAAGCCATAGAGGCATATGAACGTAAGACCACAAATCTGACCAATCCGTTTCCGCTTGTCCAAGGCGGATATGGAATGGGCTGCAGATCAGCTGTCCTTCTAAATGATGCCAATGGTAATCCAAAGTGCTGGGGTCTTGTAACAGTCACTATTGATTATGAAAATCTAATTGAAGTACTGGGGCTTGACAATCTGATAGGTATGGGCGTGGAATACACATTATCTTATATTGATTCAGAAGGTGTAAGTCATGTCATGAGAGAATCCGGAGATATCGATCCCCATAGCGTAAAGACCCGTTTTAATGTACGTAATCTTACCTGGGAGCTTTGTGTGTCCCCTGCGGATGGATGGGTTTCTGTTTGGAAGATAGTATTATTAGTGATCGTGATCGTGATCATTTCATCATTGATCGGTTTTCATACAAGACTATTATTCAGATTCCGTGATGCCAACGGTGTTTTATTAAATTTATCTATCAGAGATACCCTGACCGGTGCCTACAACAGAAGAGCATATGAGAATGAGATATCAGAGATTTCAAGCAATCCAAAGGAGACTGATCTTATATACTTAACAGCAGACCTTAATGGGTTGAAACATGCTAATGATACTTATGGTCACTCGGCAGGAGATGAGCTTATCATCGGAGCGAACAAATGCCTTCAGAAGGTATTCAAGGAATATGGAAATATATACCGTGTGGGTGGCGACGAATTTGCCATCCTTATACATTTGAAGGATGATAACATCGATGAACTCGTAGGCGAGCTTACTTCGCTGACCAAGGAATGGAAGGGCAAATTATCAAAAGATCTATCTTTCTGTGTTGGTTACGCCTCATTTAAAGAACATCCGGATGCGACCATAGATGATCTCATCAAGATAGCAGACGAAAGGATGTATGAAGCGAAGGATCAGTATTATCAGTCAACAGGTTTAGACAGGCGAAGAGTCTGATAAGGCGGTTTTCACTATGGGCAGACATAAAATGAAAAAGCTATCTGCGATCATCATTTCTACTTTAATTATTATTTGGAGTGTTTCTGTACCTCATGACATTGGTACCGTGTACCATTAAGAAATTATTACAAAAGTCACTGGTAAGCACTCATTCATGAGTACCATAAACTAAAAGAGACTATTACCTAACAAACTATTATCGGTAAAGGATGTTCCGGACATAAAAGTAATAACCGGGGTAAGAAGAAGCGGTAAATCTAAATTGATGGATGCTTTCATAGATTTGATATCTGCTGATGATAAGGCT
>JAILNV010000284.1 GCA_024691125.1 Lachnospiraceae bacterium
TTCACTTTTCCTTTCTTTAGTTTTAACACTGGGTACAGAGGCAGAGCCTCAGACTAACAGTCCCCGGCCTTGGCCACTCTGTTATTCGTGGATTGGTTACCAACAGGTCAATGGTCCGCCGTGAATCTTACCGTCTCCTAGCGTGAATCAAAATATAAAAATATAATGTCAACAGAGGTGAATCGTAAATGATTCGGACCTTAGAGTGCTCCAAGACTCTGCCTCTGTATCCAGTGTCATTGTTGTTATGCAGATGAAATCTGATAACATCAGATTTCTCTGCTTAGTCACAAATCATGATATTCAGATAATCCCGTCATAGGCCTTGCCGCCAAAGGCGGTGCGAAGCAGCCTTGACTGGATCAGATGAATGTCATATCAGAAAATATTTCCCGTCGCCATACCCCACATAAAACATGCGAGTTCTCTTGCTATGGCAGTTGTTGCTATATTTCGATTTATACCTTTGTTCAAGGTCATCCTGTAAAACTTCCTGCGGAGCCGTTCGTTTGCCTTGTCCGCATATGCTATGACTTCGGTGTCACATCCTTTCTGGCGTTGTTTCAATGCCAGGGATTTATGCCCTATGTTTCCTCTCGTATAGCTCTGCGCCGCTTCGATCATTAAACGTCGTAAGTGACTGTTACCAGCCTTCGTTATACTGTATCTGTTCGTACTGTTACCGCTGGAATTCTCGCTCGGTACAAGTCCTAAGAATCCTGCAAATTTCTGAGCCTTTTCAAATCTTTCAAAATCTCCGATTTCAACAATCATTGAAAGAGCAGTGTGTGTCTTTACTCCAAGGAAGCATCCCATGTTTTTTACTGTCTGGGAGTATTTCTCATTGGAAGCAAGCTCCTCGATCCTTTGATCCAAGCGATTTATCTTTTCAACAAGATAATCGTATGTGATCAGATATTCTTTTAAGGTTTCCTTATCCAATCCTTCAAGATCCAAAGACCTTAACCATTTAAGATGAGCGATCGTCCAGTATGTTTTCCCACCGTCAAACTTCTTTCCGGATCTAAGAACAAATGCGAGTATCTGTTGCTTGATCTTTTTGAGCATCTGCTTCTGATCATCTCGCATCCGTATGTATTCCTTCACGGCATTATCCTCATCATCCGGAACATATACTTCACTATATGTATGGAACGCCAGGCATCTGGCTATATTTGCAGCATCTCGCTTATCCGTCTTCACATGGCTCGTATTAGTAATCGCCATCGTTGTAGGGGCAAGTATCTTGCAATCTACCTCATGATCCTTAAGCTGATGATAGAGTGAGTATCCGAGACACCCTGCCTCATATCCACACACAAAAGATACTTCTCCTTCGTACCTTTTACGAACCTGCTCCATGTATTTCAGAATGAGCTTGTAATCTGCAGGTATTGTCTGCTTATACTCAACCTTGTCGGTATCATAACTGTAGCAACATAAAGTGTAGCTTTCCTTATGGACATCCATTCCAACATAAACTATAGTATTCATAACTCTGGCAATACGCCGCAAACGCCGCCATATCAATCTCCGTCAGCACACCCATATCGTACAGCTTCTGACAAAGTCTCTTCCACTCTTCCTTCGCCTCCGGAAGCAGCCACTTCGGACAGTCGGGCATTCCCTTTGCAGGCACCGGTTCTTTCATATTCAGTTTTCTTTTTCCCGGATTGCCTTCCAGCTTCTTCAGTGCCGTAGGCTTCGGCTTTCTCCCTGCCATCGGAATCCCTCCTATACAGCATAATAAAAGCACCTACCAACTGATAGGTGCTTCTAAGCATATTCTTATAGTAATTTATACAAGCATTGTATCCATCAATTCGCCACTACAATTTACATTCATAAGAGATAGCATAGCCATATTTTGAATAGTATTACAAAGCTCAAATTCTTTTTCCGATTTCCAATGTGGTTTCCAAGATAAAACATATTCATACACATCTTTATCTGAAACCTGTTTAGTTTTTTTGATTAGCTGATCATATGAATACAATACTGTCGCAATCATCTCCGCTTGGTCAGTACTTCTCACTCTTCCGAATAAATCTACAGTCTTTTTTACAGCATTTAACTCATAAGCAGAAAACCTATCTTTATGTATCTCAACTCCTTCAGAGACACTTAATGAAATCATTCTTCCAAGCTGTTTTTCTACAATCAAGTTGGCATTAGCTAAAGCTGTTATACTTTCTTTAACCTGTGGAGAGAATGGACCATAACTTCCCTTCGAAAACACAAATCCTGTATCAACACCATTTCGCGTCAAAACATAACATATCTTTTGATAGATAGTTCTTCCAACCATTAACGCATACTTTCTTTCATTTAATTCTCGCACAACTTGAAGAATCAAATACCATTTATTATT
>JAILNV010000069.1 GCA_024691125.1 Lachnospiraceae bacterium
TGCCGGATGTATCCCGGTTGTAGGATATAACATGGGTGCAGGACTAATAGACAGGGTAAAGAAGCTGTTTACAACTCTGCTCATAGCCGAGGCAACAGTCGGAGCAGTGGCACTTGTCATAGTTGAACTGTTCCCCGGTGCGTTGATCGGCATCTTCGGCGCGGCTAATGAGAGCGCATATTATACGGCATTTGCAATCAAGGCATTCAGAGTATATCTTTGCATGATGATCTTTGCCTGTGTAAATAAAGCCTGCTTTATCTTCTTACAGGCAATGGGAAAAGCTCTGGAGTCCACTATCCTGTCCATGGTAAGGGAGATAGTGTTCGGAGTGGGCTTTGCGCTTTTGTTGCCGCTTAAATTTGGACTGGATGGCGTGCTGTATTCAATGCCGCTGTCAGATCTGCTGACATTTCTTATAGCGCTGTTCTTGATCATACAGACATACAGGGAACTGAGGACGGAAAAGACTGGAAGGGCTGTGTTATCTGCTGACAGAGCAAAGAATTATGCCTAAAATCTATATATGATAAAAAGTATGCGGGTAGCTGCGTTTTATGCGTGGCTACCCGTTATTTTTTTGCCATAATCGGGGAAAATGGCTTGAAATTGCCCAAAATAATACGCCCAAAATAATCCATACGTTCGAGAAAATAGCCTTTCAGAGGTGTGTTTATCGGACACCTTAATATGCATACTTGTATCATAGCAAAAAAACAAGGCGCCCAAAAAGGAGGGTCTAATCATGGTATCCATAATGCCATAACCAATAATAAGAAGATCCGCTTCGAGTACCTGCGCTGGAACCTGGATAAGAAAATGGAGCGGAGAAGGGATAAGCTCTATGAAGTCAGCCCCTGGGCACTTACATGGGATGATGAGAACTATTATCTGATTGGTTTTGATGCGGAAGAGGATAAGATCAAGCATTATCGCGTGGATAAAATGCGTGATATAGAGCTTACGGACGATAAGCGTGAGGGCAAGGAGCATTTCAAGCAGTTCGATATGGCTGCCTATGCCCGGATGAATTTCGGAATGTTTGGCGGTGAAGAGGTCAGGGTAAAGCTCCATTTCCAGAATGAGATGGTGGGAGTGCTATTGGATCGCTTCGGATAGGATATCTCCATATATAGGACCGACAAGGAAGGCTGGTCGGAGACCTATGTGGATGTAGCCCTCAGTGATCAGTTCCTTGGATGGATCTTTTCACTGGGAACGAAGGTGAAGATCATCGGCTCGGAGGAAGTGGTGGAGAGATTCGCCGGGGAAATCAGGGCGATGAATAAGCTATATAAGTAATAATTGTGATATTTCGTATAGGGGTTGCGAGAAGTCACAATTTTAGATGGAAAAATCACAGTATAAGTAGTATAATTGTTCCCAAGTTGTATTGTTTTGTGTTTATAAGCAAAGGGGACAATGAATGACTGTATCTTACAACGGATTATGGAAACTACTAATTGACAAAAATATGACTCGAAAGGACTTGGAGGCTAAGGCGAAGGTAAGTGCGAGCACGGTTGCGAAGATGGGCCGAGGTGAGTTGGTGGCTATGGCTGTACTTTTGCGAATATGTGAGTATATGGACTGCAATATCGGAGATATTGTGAGTTTTGAAAAGAATAAAGGAGATCAGGCAAATGGCTAAGGCAACAGCAAAGAAGGAAGTTTCAATGGAGGAGGCACTCTGGAAATCAGCGGATAAGCTGAGAGGATCGGTAGAGCCGTCAGAGTATAAGCATGTTGTGCTTAGCCTTTTCTTTTTGAAATTCGCAAGCGATAAATTTGAGATTCAAAGGGCAAAGATAGCTGAAAAATATGGTGAGCAGCATGTGGATAGGATCCCGTTTTACACACAGGACAATGTTTTTTACCTTCCAGCAGAGAGCCGTTGGTCATTTATTATGGATAACGCAAAGCAGGATGATATTGCACTTAAGATAGATACGGCTCTTTTTACTATTGAAAAGACGAACCCTGTGTTAAAAGGAGCTTTGCCGGATAATTACTATTCAAGGCTCCAGATTGATACTACGAAACTGGCATCGTTGCTTGACGAAATCAATAAGATAGACACTTCCAAAGATGTTGAAAATGACATTATCGGAAGGGTATACGAATACTTCCTAAGCAAGTTTGCTATTGCTGAAGGCAAGGGTAAAGGAGAATTCTATACACCTAAGAGCATCGTTAATCTGATAGCTGAACTTATAGAACCGTATGACGGAACGCTTTACGATCCCTGTTGCGGTTCTGGTGGTATGTTTGTTCAATCCATGAAGTTCATTGAGGCGCACCACGGTAACAAGAAGAAAGTGTCGGTTTATGGACAGGAATATACGAATACAACATATAAACTGGCAAAGATGAACCTTGCAATCCGAGGCATATCCGCAAATCTTGGGGAGCAGGCAGCCAACACATTCTCAAATGATCAGCATAAAGATTTGAAAGCGGATTACATTATGGCAAATCCACCCTTTAATCAGAAAGACTGGAGAGCAGATAACGAGCTGTTAGACGATCCTCGTTGGAATGGATACGATGTTCCGCCTACAAGCAATGCAAACTATGGATGGATTCTCAATATTGTATCGAAACTGTCGCAGAGCGGAGTGGCAGGATTCCTGCTGGCGAACGGCGCATTATCTGATGATGGCACAGAGCTAAAGATTAGAACACAGCTTATTGAGAATGATATTGTTGAAGCCATTATTATTCTTCCGAGAAACCTGTTTTATACAACGGATATCAGCGTAACCCTGTGGGTGCTGAATAAGAATAAAAAAGCAAGAACCGTCGAACAGAATGGGGAGCAAAAGAACTATCGTGACAGGACGGGGCAGGTTCTTTTCATGGATCTTCGGCAGATGGGACAGCCATATGAAAAGAAGTATGTTGAACTTGTCCAGGAAGAAAGAGATAAGGTCACATCAACATATCATGCATGGCAAACAACGGACTATGATAGCAAATATGTAAATATTCCCGAGTTTTGCTATAGCGCCGACAAGGCTGAAATCGCCGAGAAGGGTTATACATTGGTTCCGAGCCGTTACATTGAGTTTGTAAATCGGGATGAAAATATTGATTTCGATACCAAGATGAAAGGTCTGCAGGCTGAATTGACAGAATTACTGAAGGAAGAGGAAAAGTCGAAGGCGGATCTGCTGGGAGTATTTAAGGAGCTGGGGTATGAGATCAAATTATAAACCAATAGAAGATCTTGTAATTCGTGTTGATGAGAGAAATACAGATGGTAGTGTTGATACACTTGTGGGTGTGAGTATAGATAAGTGCTTTATAAAATCAGTTGCTAACACTGTGGGAACGGATCTCACCAAATATAAGATTATAAGAAAAAAAGATTTTGCGGTAAGTCTGATGCAGGTTAGCAGGGATCAGAAGATACCTGTTGCAATGCAGATGGAATACGATGTGGCAATAATGTCTCCTGCATATCCTATATTTCGTGTGAAGGATGAGAGCGTGATTTTACCGGAGTAT
>JAILNV010000093.1 GCA_024691125.1 Lachnospiraceae bacterium
TTTCTAAACATGTTATTATATATTTATAGAGAAGCTTCACATAGTTATATATGCACGGAGGATATCACATGACGTTCGAATTATGGCTTTTTGCGATAAAGCATCTTGGACAGACCTATGATGCGGCACTGGCAATCTACAACACCTTCCCTGAAGACAGAAAGGAAGAGTTGCGGAAAGAATATGAGGAAACTCAGGGAGTTAAATGAACATATGACTTTACAGGAACTTTTGGATTATTTCGATAAAGGTGGGATATTCGGGGACGATCCGGATATCCTTTACACGATGCGCCGATATATACAAGAAAACAGACGACTGCTTTTTGATCTAAATCACATGTGGCATGAAGACGAAACAGAGATTGCAGATATTTTTGCAAAGATCACAGCCAAACCGGTGGGAGAAGGTCTGCATTTACAGACTCCATTTCATACCGATTTTGGAAAGAATATCACCATAGGAAATAATGTATTTATAAATGCAGGCTGTAAGTTCCAGGATCAGGGTGGGATTTATATCGGAGATGATGTCCTTATAGGCCACAACGTTGTATTGGCTACACTTGATCACGATATGGATCCTAACAAAAGAAATCTCCTATATCCCGCACCTATACATATCGGTAACAGAGTATGGATAGGATCCGGGGCGGTCATCACAAAAGGAGTGGCAATAGGTAATGGCGCAGTCATAGCTGCAGGTGCTGTTGTTATCCACGACGTTCCTGAAAATATGGTTGCAGGAGGTGTGCCTGCAAAGGTCATAAGATCGGTTAAATAGATCACTACAGAATATAGCAACATGCCTCCATATCCTATGATACGGAGGCATTATATATATGTAATGCGGCAGATCAGTTATGGATTGCCGCTAATCGAGGGAATATCCCTTTGCGGGATAAATTGAGGTATTGTACATAATATCAACCCCCTTTCCTCGTATGGTATTGTATCATACTGTTTGCGTTTTTTACCACACAGTATCTTAATAATGCCGCATAGTCTGATATGTGATATACTTAATGTTGTCTTTTTGTATATAAGGGGTATGTGAATGAACAACAGACGCATAGGAAAAATCGCCGTTACGGCCATAGTAGGAATACTGTCCGCTATAAGCGGTATAGCAAGCATGGAATTGATCCAAAGCGTGAAAAAGGAGGCTTTCAATAACGGAGCTTCTGAAAATAATGAAAAGAGGGAGAATAAATCATGGGGAAAGAAGATTCAGGAAGACGATTAACGAAGGACGAGAAATTCGCCATCCAGCGGATGGGTAGGTTCTGGAAGGACTGGCTCTATCTGAGAGACAGTGAATCACCCGATTATTTCATCGCAGTGAACAGGTTTCATCCGACACAGACAAAAAGAGTAAGAAAGATAACCTCATATATTAATTCATAATCCGGAGATATTAACGTGCAGAAGATCTACTGTGTAGTCGAACTGGTCATCTGACAAAACAGGAGGAAATAGCCATCATGACACTTGAACCTGAACAGATAAATGTTTCGCCCATGCCTAAGACCTGGATACTGGACCTTGACGGAACATTAGTTGTACACGATGGTTCTTATATTCTTGGAAAAGATGAATTCCTGCAGGGTGCACGTGAGTTTCTGGATTCCATTCCCCAAAGGGATATGATAATCTTCCTGACTGCACGGGGAGATTACGAAAGGGAACATACGCTTCGATTTCTAAAAGAAAATCATGTCAGATATGACCATATCATCTTTAATGCAGGTGAAGGTGAAAGGATCATGATAAATGACACTAAACCGGATGGACTGGTAACTGCATATGCTGTTAATACAAAACGTGACCGTTTCTGTAGGACACATTTTCATATCGACAATACAATGGGAACCAGATATGATTGAATAGCTGTTGTTATTAAACGGACGCTGCACAAAAAAACAGATTCAGATGATGGATCCGGTAAAAACAGAAGGAGGCTGTCAATGGCAACATATATAACAAACATATCCTCAGACAAGTTAAAAGAACTTCTTATCAAGCTCAGGAAAGAAGATACACTGATTATTTTTCATTCATCAGAAGAGAAACAGATACCTATTGAAATGATCACTCTGTTTGCAAACGCTAAAGGTGCGGTAGAATTCAGGGAAGCTGAAGATGATATGGTGATCGCCTTTGAGATCGGAAAGATAGCAGGCATATCAGCGGTAAAGACCCATACACCTATTGAGATCGTTGGAGATCTACCGGCATTTGGTAAGATAAGTTCTCTTATAACCAATAACAGGAAACCTGCGTCAAAAAGCTCAAAAACCTCTGAAACAAAGACAGGGTCTGCAAAACAGAATACTTCCAAAAATACAGCAAAAAAGAAAGCTCCCGGCAGGGATCTCATAGCCTTTGATGATGCGTTTGACACATTCACGGGGCTCATGGACAGCTTAAAAACCGATAAATATGATCCCTCAGCCTGTTCCATGGGCATCATATCAGCAGTCAGGCTCATGAATGAAAATCCGGAA
>JAILNV010000113.1 GCA_024691125.1 Lachnospiraceae bacterium
GCTATAGCTATATCTTTGTGATAACATATAACAAGAATTAGAGCGATCACACATATAACGCAAAAAACTATTAAAGCTGTCCAAAACATAGATATTGAATCATATGAATCCGATGATACATTGTTCTTTAATGTTTTTTGATATTTAACAATGTCATATAATGAAACAGCAACCAGGATAGCTGCACCAATGTTTATCCACATATATAACTGATGAATAATCTTTACTATTCCTGCTCCTTTTTTCGCAATACGTATTTCTAACAAAGCAACAGCCTCAATTATGACAAGTAAGAGAGCAATTATAACGACCAGTAACCCTCCCCCACCGATAAGAAACGAAAGTGATAATCCCCCAAAGACAGTATCAGAAAGCATCTTCTCTACTTCCGCCGAAAGGACAAAACCAAATTCCGCAATTATCAACTGAAGCACATCATTGAGTTCCAACGCACCTTTCAATAGTTCGGTAATAAAAGGATATACTATTCGAAAAACATGATATAAAGAAAACCCGGCAGCAAAACCTTCCAATAGCTTGATCAGAATTATCAGTGTCGAAGAAGCAGTATTAAGGTATTGCTCCGGATGAGCTTCTAAGGCGGCATTACTATTTTTTTCCATAGAGTTTTCTTCAGAGAATTTTTCTGCTGATGCTGGTTTAAATATATTGTTCTGTTCCTCCATCCTTTATTCCTCCTCCCATTATTTATAACTACTAGAATACAACTTAAAACAGTTATATTATGCTACATCACTTTAATAAACACAATTATTTATTGTGCATTATCCATAATATACGGGTTATTATACATTTTTAATATGATAATGTGAAATACAAACACATTATCTGTCGCCTATTTAACATCCTCGGACTATCTCTGCCGAAACATGCATAACTCAAAAAGTCCGGTTATATAAAAACCAGAAATCTGTATCATGTGCGGTAATAGGAATTTATGTCATATTTTGTATGTTTCTTAGCGACAATAATTACTTTGTGCATTTTGAGCTAATAAATAACCTCCGGTATCTATGTACCGGAGATCATTACAAAACACATTTTCTTAGATAACACCAAATCTGATCTGGCTGATGAGTTCTCTCATTTCCGGACAGGTATAAAACAATGCGTCCGGGCTGCTCACGTTGTGTCCCGCCTGTATGCTGCGGCGATCCTGGCAAATCAACCCAAGGTTAACCAGCTTCTTTACTGCATCCTTTGTTCTCGTAACGGCAATTGTACAGCTTTCCGATATCTTCTGCAGAGAAACCGAATGCTTACTGGCTCTTATGAAAAGAAGTACTTCTCGCTCATCGTTACTGAGTGCATCATGCCTGATGAGATACGACATGGCAGTAAGCATACTCATTTCCGGCCATGCTTCCCTAAGTCCGTCTATGATCGTCAGGAGATATCCTGCGCCGGGAGCATGTTTATCCGTACGCAGCTGCTGCGCTGTAAAGGAATATACAGGAACTCCGTCAACCATCCCCATGAACAGGCGTTTCGAATATTTTATGCCTTCCATCATCTGGATCTGACCAAACTGACCTCTCTTGACCTTGTAAATCTTTCCGGGGCAGATCCCAGGTGTATGTTCATCAAGAAATGCAACTCCTTTTCTTCTGCCCCATGCAGCGGACTCTCCCGCAAAATACAAAGTATATGGGAACTGAAAGGGGCGCGATTCCATCGGAGCAGACGTATCGGAACACTTTTGAATGTATTTCATAAAACGCTCATTACTCATATTGGAACCGTAGCATGCATACCACACATATGGGACCAAGGCTTCCTCATAGTCCCGGACTTCTTTTTCAAACTCTTCCCGGAAATCAACATTCCAGTCGGATACCGTTGCCCCGGTCTGAAGAGCGCTGCGGTATTTTTCGATGATCTTTCTGATCATCTCCGAAAATGAAGGAGCCGTATCTCCAACCCTGCTAATCCAGTCGTACAGCCCCGCGTCTTTGTAGATCCGAAGGGCCTTAAGCCGCTGACTTGTTGCTGAGAAGCCATGGCCTGCAAGATGCCGGCCTTCGGCAAAGGAGAGTCCTTTACGAAGAGCGGTCTTCTCCGTGTCGGTCATCCCGGAAGGATCCATGTTCTCGATGAACATCAGAGCTGCCGTAGCGTAGTATGTCGGCTCGTATGCGTAGCAGACGCGGATATCCGAGTCAATATGGAGATTATCAATAGCGGAAAATGATCCGTTTTCTTTCTGCTCCTTTAACAGCTCATGCTTCAGCTTTTCTCTGTAACCGGTATCGTGGGTGCCGGAGCCGATCACCTGCTCGTAAAGGTTCCTGATCCTGTTTACGAACTCCTCTTCTTTACTGATTCTGATATTCTGTGCTTTCATCATGTACCTCCCTTTATTTTTTGAAACTCAATTTTTTTATCCTGATTTTATGCATCCATGATTCCGGGAAAGATTCCTTTAGTAATACCATCTATGAAATTTGCCTTAACCATCAGGATTTCTTACGGGTACATGATAACAAACAGGAAAGCCGCAACATGGAATATGAAGTTCCATGTTGCGGCCGCCTTCCTATGATCGGAGAGATTTAATTCGCATTCATCATTCCCCATCAAGATCTACAACCTGATCTATCGTAAAAAACTGTTCCTCTTCATCATCCGTAACGGCAAAATATCCTCTTTCTCCTGAAGCAGAAGAAGCCGGTTCGATCCGGACATCATGCAGGGTTATGACTCCGTCTTCCGTTTCGAGGACCAGAAGACTACAGGTACGAGTCTTTGATTTAGAATGAAAGATAAGGCGATCCATCATGCTCATGTTCCGTTCCGGATCGTTCATCATGACGCGTTCATTTTGATACATTTGCAGAACCTGCTCGTCCGGCATCAGATCTTCCAGCTCATCGAGAAATTTTGGAAATCGCATATCCACGGAAGAAAAGACCGTGCGGATCCGCTCCTGCGCGTAGGGAGTAAGCTGAAACCAGATATCCAGAGCGATATACCGGCTCAGATTGCTGTCATAGTCCCAGCAGCTTCTGAACAGTGACAACAGCAAAGTTCCTGCCTGCATCAGGTTTTCCTGCAGAATAATAGGGTGGACCGTATTGGCGGTCATATATACATTCGCGCGGGATCCTTTCTTTTTTATGGATCGGATCTTAGCGCTCACAGGTTGACCGCCGAGATAAAAGGATTGTGAGTCTTCATCTTCAGACATGTCTGGAGCATCTTTTCTTAAAGAAGGATCAAGCTTACACATGTCCTTCAGTATAGCCCGCGGGCCGATTCCAAGATTTTCCTCCAGAGCCTTTTTCGTGATCCCTCCGCGTGCCTGCAGAGATTTCAGCAGCATGACAACCGTATCCTTTTCTCCCTCGGACAGGATAAGCGCTTCCGGAATGGTCTGCTCCTCTGCCGGAATCCTGTACTCTGTTTGCAAAGCCCGAAGCCAGGAAATGAATTTTCCCCGCATCCGGCTCTTGAACGAGCAGGGAGCGGGATATGATCTGATATAAGTTACGATTGCCTCCCGTATCGCCCTGTAGCAGGCCAGGTCGTTTTTTTGCCGGCCGAGACGCCGGTCGCTGCTCATCCGCCGGTTTTTGATTTCCCGATTATCGCGGACCAGAGAAAGCAGGCTTATGGTTTCTCCGGTAGAATTTCTGTAGTGCAGCGATTCCGGCGCTTTCTTAAAGACATTTGTCCTTTCAAGCATCTCGCAGGCATGCACAAACAAAAGCTGATCTGTCATGTCATAACCCTTTCCTATAACTGCTGTGTCCTCAAATCCAACCCTGGGTCCTCTGTCCTCTCTAATATAACATTAAATGCACCTTGATGTTCCGTTGGCGGTACTATTATCTCCTGACTGAAATGTCCGGATAAGCAAAGGGGAGATTGTAATCAAAAACCTCTTCCTCAAGGCTTTTCCGAATGTGACCGGTCGGTTCCTGAATCTTGTATAATTGCGAAAGGCAACTGCCCCTGATTACGGAAAATGAAACTCCCATTCATCAATCTCCGGGCTGCTTATTCCGAGCAGCCGGGCAAGTTCAGATGTGGTCACATTACATTTCCTTCGGATATATCCCAAGCCATTCATAGTGCACCTCTGCTTTCATGCAACCATATATCTGTGTCTCTTCGAGATATAACCGAAGTTCAGATAAAACCGAAGAAGTCTTCATATGCCTTTCGGATATGCTGAGGCTGTACTTCTTTGTTGAAAGTCAAAGAAGGAGGGACGTCTTAAACACCTCTCAAAGGAATTAATGCAAAAGAACAAGACCCAGAAAGATACCATCCTTCCTGAGCCTTATGAACTAACACTTATTCAGTTGTCCGCCGTCATTGCACAACCTAATTTATGATGCTTTATCCTGCATATCATGGATATAGGTCTCCTTGATGTTGTTTACGGGCATGTTCAGAAATCTAGAAGGAAAATGCTGATCCTGATCTGTGTAAATCCTCCTGAGCATCAAACCCGGGAATGAATATTCAGCCGCTTAACTCAGTAGCAATCTCCTCCATCCCCGTAATCCGGAATATCATTGTACTCACTCTCATAGTCGCTGCCGTCATCTTCATTCTGAAAATCCGATTGCGTATGGTTTTCCGCCTCAATCTCTTTGTTCATTTCATCGATGAGAAACGCAGTAAATGCATGATCGCCTGCATCAATCTTTCCATTTCCGTTCCAGTCAAACATAATCGTACTCCTTTCTGATAAGCTTTTCCATCTCTAACTTGCTATCCGTATCCCCTTATTGCCTGCTCCGTATCATCTGCCTGCAAGACCATTATATGTAATCACCCCGGTCTGAAGGTCGCTCATGAAGCGACGTTTTACTCCAATTGGATTGTGTCAGCTTCTTTATGATTTTAAACCCGGGGAAGGGTGGGTAATTGTAATATTATCCGGATGGCCGTTGCTGACCTGTTCACCGGTAATAATTCTGCTCATATATTCCTCCATCAAAAAAACCCTGCAGGTTTCCCTGCAAGGCATGTTATGATTCTCTATTCTTATGATTACTTTTGGTTTACACTACCGTTTGTGCCATGATATGACCATACCACAAATCGCAAGATCTGTTGTCCGCGATATTAGTCACTTTTTGTTCAGCAAATCTCTCACCGGCATTTCCAAGGTATAACAGCATTAAGGCAAGTTGATCATATCTGAGGATATCCAACCCGAGACCGGAGAACTGATCTGATACCAATTCTTTCTATCGTTCGTACTTACTTCACCAGTGGTATTCACCTTAGTGCCGCTTTTTAAGGACGTTATCTGCGCAAAACTTAAACCCGGGCCATATCTTACGGGAGCTCCCATAGGCAAACTCGTTGTTACTGAACACTCCACTCCACCGGAAACTTGCTGCATCTCGCTCTCATCCAAATTCTTTTTATCTGCCATCTCATATTCCTCCCTTTGTCATGTTTGATGTAAGCTGATATTATCATATACGCACGAATAAGCGATAAGGACAAATGATTTTATTTTTTCCCTTAGAGATAGCTTCCGTTTCGAGGACCAGAAGACTGGTGGTGATTATTTGTTTTCCTCCGTATACAATCAGCTTTTCGCATTGTCTTAGTCGACTTGTAGTATACAGGTAAATCCACGAACCTACAAATCGAAGGTCATTACATATTGTCTGATAACCATGCAGAACGAGGTCCTGGGACGAAACAGAGCCCGGCATGATGCCGGGTCCAAGGGTAGAAGCTTTACCATTTTCTGTATTGTACAGGTTTGCCAGGTTGTTGTGTTATTCCATGGCACTTCCAAATGAAAACCCCGGCAGGCGGTTCATTCTGCTTACCAGGGTTTTCACTATAGCTGCAAGCTAATAATTTAATGAATTGTATAATGTTATCCGTCTTTTCGACTTGACTTACTTGGTCTTCACTCTCTTCGGACTCTATATAGAGTAACCGTCTTATCCGACATAACCAGGATTCTTCAGATTAACGTGAATCTGATCCGATTTATTCCGTAAGACTCTCCGTCTCTTCCGGTACATAGTCTTCTCCCAGAACGTCCTTGAGATGCTCCTTAT
>JAILNV010000152.1 GCA_024691125.1 Lachnospiraceae bacterium
GTTTCCCTTTGATACATTAGTCAGGAACTTATTTGAATTTGCTGCTGTTGTTGAAGCAGGGAGTGCGGCTTCAAAGGTGATGGTTGAATCTTCATTCATGAGCCTTACCGCATTTCTGGCATTCAAATGTAATCACTCTCCCCTGATATAGGATAAGATCTCCCGGAGAGGTAGTGATCTTTTCATCATTTGTCGGAAGATCCCACGGCAGGTCTCCTACCTTCTCAAAGTTCCCATAATCATGCATTTCAACCGTAAGAGGTTCTTGATTTATCTCTTCAAAGAACGCTTTCGCAGAAGAATTCTCCTCAAGGATTATCGTAAAAAATTTGTCATCTGTCTTCAGTACTACTGTGGCTATGGGCGTCATATCATATATATCATCATCCAGTACGGTCTGTTCAGTTATATGATCCTGTGCCCTCATGTCTGTATCCCAATTTATAATTTCTTCACCTGCATTTCCACATCCTACAAGGAAAACAAGCAGGACTAAGGGCAGATATGCATATCTTTTCGAAAATCTCATATATTCCTCCCCAATTTATAAACTTCTTCAGGTAATTAAATTTTCTCCATCATCTGAGAGTTCGAAGATATCTTGTTTCCAACCATGCATGGTTGAAAAACCCCAGTTATGACGTTCTGCCCTCAGTAATAAGCCCATTTAGATCCCTCAATTCATATGAAGCGCTAGCTGACTCATAGGTATACATAATATACATTATGTTAATATGTCTATTTATGTTTCTATCTTCGTTATCAGATTTGAATCTCCATTTTTAGCAAGGAACGCACTTCCATCAGTGCAAATCCAAGTATATTCTGCCCACGCCAGTTTTTTACATCACGTCTTTTGTCATCATCAAGCCTGATACCGCATGCCCAGGCAGTATCACTGTATGCGCACTCAACAAGATATGCATCCTCTGTATCCAACAGTTTTTTCTTTAAAGCCTCATTCTGTGAGAACTTAGCCAAAAGACCATGGACTGCAATAACCTGTCTCCTGCCTTCCCATACTTCCTTTATATATCCTTTGGAGTTCCTGCCTATCTTCTGCTGATCCTGTGTATCATTAGTTGCAAGAATTCTATCAGCCGATTCTTTATCTCCAAACTGAATGCATTTCTGATGCATAATATACTGTTCTGCTGAAGAATAGCTGATCCCATCAAGAACAAACGTCGAAGGGTACCAATTGCTAAGGTATCCATCAGGCTCTTCAGGTTTATGGAAGTATACAGCTTTTTCTTCGTGGTCTGCTATCTTTAAGGTATCAAAAACTGTACCGCTTTTCTTCATACTGTCGGTAGGCTCCGGTTCCGATACCCCGCCATCCCTTAGCATCCGGTTTATTGAATAAAAATCAGGTGCCTGAACTATCTCTGATACTTTCCAATGTTCAATCTGATCCTCATATGCCTTTAGTGTTTTGTCATCAAAAAGTACCCATTTAATGACATCTATCTCTCCCGGATGGTCAGCTGTGAACTCTTTTGCCGTCCTTACTGCGATTTCCGCAGCCTGCTCTAAGGGATAACTGTAAATCCCCGTCGATATTGATGGAAATGCTATACTCCTTATCCCTTTATCAACTGCGATCTCCAGACAGGATCTGTAGCACGAGGCAAGAAGCTCGGCTTCTCCTGATTTTCCTCCGTTCCAATGCGGTCCCGGAGTATGAATGATATATTCGCATGGGAGCTTGTATGCTTTAGTGAGCTTTGCCTGTCCCGTCTTGCATCCGTTTAACAGCCTGCATTCCGCCAGGAGTTCCTTCCCTGCCGCACGGTGGATCGCCCCATCTACTCCGCCGCCGCCCAGTAAACTGGTATTTGCAGCATTGACTATAGCCTGAACGCCATGGTCTTTTGTAATATCGCCACGGACTGCAAGAAACTCTGTCTTTCCGGTCACATCAAGCTTTTCGTTTCTCCACAGCATATAGATATACTTTCTTGTCCAGTCAGGGTCTTCATAATGGCTGTATTCATGCATCTGGCATCCATGACACAGATCATCTGCCATCTCGATGATAACATCTATAAGTTCAAGATTCTTCTTCCACTTTTTCTCGATAGCATCGAAACCGAGTAACGCACCCAGGATATTTCCTGTTACTGCCCCTGTGGAATCGCTGTCGCCCTTATGGTTAACAGCTGCGATCACTCCCGCAGAGAAATCATCCTGATGCCTTAATGCACAATATAATGATATGCCAAGCGTCTCCTCTGCTACCCAGCCTTCTCCGATACGGTTTATATTTTCAAGGTCGCTCTTCTCGTTCCCTGAAAGTTCTATCGCAAGATCGATTATATCCTTAAGCTCTTCTATATGCTCATCTTTCTTGAAAATCCCGGCAACAGTATCCCTTGCTTCTACTACAAGTTCCTTCAGGGTGGACTTTTCTTCTGCAAACACGATCCGGTTGATTATATGCGTCAGTACCGCGGCGGGCATATATCCAAGTGAATGCCCGTGTGTGATGGCAGCAAGTTGCGCACCTTCCATGTCGAGCTTTTCAATGTCCATGTGTCCGTAGTCAAGAGCAAGAGGAGCTACCCTCATAATGCCGCCGCATCCTTTGCTGTTGTTCTGCGGAGCCTCGATATAATCATCCACATATCTCTTACTGTTCTTCAGGTTCTCTAAAGCCGAAAGGCAGGTATTTCCGGGCGCCCTGCGACTGTATAGTTCCGGAACATCCAAAAGCCAGGATGTACAACCATCCATGCCCCCTCTGGGCTGTTTCCTGCTTGTTTCGTATGAGATTTCCTGTGTAAGGAGCCAGTCCTGATATGACATGGATACGTATGATCTCGGCCATCCCTGTATCCCCCTCATTGTGCCACGTGTATCACCTACAAGAAGACCATTTGCCGTGAAGAGTGACATCTGAGTATCATCTGAGATCAGAGCTTTACCTGATTTTGCATCCAATTCGTATTCGGTTATCCCATTACTGCCGTATTTTCCAAATATCTGCTCTTCACTTGTGAATTCCACTGTATACCCAAGGGCATCCCCAACGGCTCCGCCAACCATGCATCCCCTGATCCGGTCAAGATGTATCTCTGTTTCCTTTATCCGTTTTAATGCTTCATCAATCTCTGCCTGATCTTCGTCATGATAGAAATTTATGAATGAGAAATTCCTGTAGAATTCCTTAAAATTGTACTGATCATGGGATTTGTCGAGCACGGCAAAATCAATCCTGCGGAATAAATCCTTTTCTCTTAAGTTATTATAATTGATCTCCTTCAGGACTTTATAGAATATGTCGGATACAATATGCGCATCATTTCCAAAAGCACCGCATCCCATAGCACCGAGGACGAGATTCTTATATCCAAGATATGCAACGCACTTAAGCATTCCCATTATCCTGTTATAGAACATTTCCTTGTATTCTTCCTCACTCATGCCCTCCAACCCATGAGATATCATCGGGGCTGCACAGGTAAGAACAGATACCACTATGGTCTCGTCAAGCAGTTCACCCTTTTCATCTTTTATGATCTCGACATTGGGCGTAATCATAAGCGCGTCAGAACCCATGTATGTATTAAGGCTTTTATTATAATTGTAATATTTCTTTGCCTCATTGCTTTCAAGAGAAAGCAACAATGAGCTCTTGCGGCAAAGATCCTCTTCCTGTGCTCTTGCGCCCTTACGGACTCCACCGCCAGGGTTCACGGGATTAGCAAGATTAAGGACAAGGATTTCCGGATCTTCCCCGGTATAAAGATATGTATCACCAAGGCGCTCTCTGGCAAGTGTGAATGAATCCTTATTTTCACAGCCATGCCCACAGCGTCCAATCACATAAGGTCCGGTGAAACTCTTTCTATTTGCGTTTTTTTGCACATCCTTCGGAAGATAAACCTGTATCTTCTGCATCTTCTCTGTAGAAAGTTTCAGCTTTATCTTTTTTCCGTTTTTCTCATACCATCCTTGTTTGAGGATGTTTAAAGTATCCTGAAGCATGTTGATTTCTGGTATTCTGTCTCCCATAAAGTATCCCTCCTCTGTCATTTGTTAATGACAGTATATACCTGATGACAGTCTTAAATGTCGCCCGTATGACGACATTTACAAAGAACCCCTATCTTTTTTGAAATATCCTTCTTTTTAAGGTATTAATGAAACTCTTTTTATTTATTGATTCAGAGGATCGATTTTCTCGTTCATTTATTTGTATCGTCTTTTCAGCAGTTAGTTCCTTTGATTCTATAATGTGGGAATTGACCGGAATACAGTTAACACCCTGATTTCTAATAGCATCGGGATTATCTAACCATTGAGTTAATACTTTTGCGGTTCTTAATAAGGATCATGCCTTCATCTGCCTCTTCGTTTATATCTTTTACAGAAAGCTGCTCTATCTGCACGTTAAGCTCATCATCCACTGCCACCCTGTATTTATAATCGAGATTATCCGCTATGGGTGACCTTTCCTCTATGATCACAGTTGTCTCACCCGGCTTTATTCCTGTAAATGTAATGATCTCATCATAACCTGAACCGTGCATTTTCCCGTGATCCGGATCCCGGTATTTCGATCTACTGGCATACGATACTATGCTCTCATCAGCGATCTCAACATTAAACTCCGGTCCACCACCATCAAAGGACTCAAAGCTGAGTGATGCGGTTTTACCATCTGTACTGCCATTTGCATCGTCCGTGACGATATCTCCCGTCCAATCTTCTATCCCACCGAATTCATACACATTCACATACCCCATTTCTGCCAGTTTCTGCGATGCTTCCTTACTTCTTCTCCCGGTGCGGCAATAAACCAATATGATCT
>JAILNV010000167.1 GCA_024691125.1 Lachnospiraceae bacterium
TATAGCAATGCATACACTTGACGGTGGACGTATCGGTATTGCCGCTCAGGCACTCGGTCTGGCAGCAGGCGCTCTTGAGACTACAATTAATTACGTTAAGGAGAGGAAGCAGTTCGGTCGTGCGATCGGAGCATTCCAGAATACCCAGTTCCAGCTTGCAGACATGGCTACAAAGGTTGAGGCTGCAAGGATGCTTGTTTACAAGGCAGCACGTGCAAAGGATCAGTACCAGAAGGATGGCAAGACATCTTACTCTGTAGAGGCTGCTATGGCTAAGCTGTGTGCAGCTGAGGTAGCAATGGAAGTTACAACCAAGGCTGTACAGCTTCATGGTGGTTACGGTTACATCAAGGAGTATGATGTTGAACGTATGATGCGTGATGCCAAGATCACCGAGATCTATGAAGGAACCAGCGAAGTTCAGAGAATGGTCATCTCCGCGAACATACTTAAGTAAGACGCATCAGGATTCAGACACGAAAGCGATGACCGCTTGCGGGCATGAGCTTGAGTGGATGAAGACTGGAGCAGTTGCAACGCAACTGCGCGATCGAAAATGCGAAGCATTTGAGATCTCGCGTCTTAAAAGAAGCAGGAGATATCAAATAAGCATTTGAGATCTCGCGTCTTAAAAGAAGCAGGAGATATCAAATAAGCATTTGAGATCTTGCGTCTTGAAAGAGCAAGAGATAAATATTATCACAGAAAGGACAAAAACTATGAAAGTAGTAGTATGTATTAAACAGGTTCCGGATACAAAGGGCGGCGTTAAGTTCAATCCCGACGGAACGCTTGATAGAGGTGCTATGCTTGCGATCATGAATCCCGATGACAAGGCAGGTCTGGAAGCGGCACTTAGGTTAAAGGATGAGTACGGTGCAGAGGTAACGGTTCTTACTATGGGTCTTCCCAAGGCTACGGACGTACTTCGTGAGGCTATTGCAATGGGTGCAGACAAGGGTGTTCTTGTAACTGACCGTGTACTCGGTGGTGCGGACACATGGGCTACATCAACCACAATAGCAGGTGCACTCAGGAATCTTGAGTATGATCTTATAATCACAGGACGTCAGGCTATCGACGGAGATACAGCCCAGGTTGGTCCTCAGATCGCAGAGCATCTCGGACTTCCGGTAATTTCATATGCACAGGAAATAAAGATTGATGGAGACAAGGTTATAGTTAAGCGTCAGTATGATGATCGTTATCACATGCTTGAGGCTAAGATGCCCTGCCTTATCACAGCTCTTTCCGAACTGAATGAGCCCAGATATATGACTCCCGGCGGAATCTTTGATGCAGTTGCAGCAGAGATAACCACATGGGGACGTGCAGACCTTAAGGATGTTGAGGATGGTAACCTCGGACTTAACGGTTCACCTACCAAGATCGCCAAGGCATCAGATAAAGTACGTAAGGGTGCAGGCGAGAAGATTACACCCGAATCACCCGAAGAAGCAGTATCATATATCGTTGGTAAGTTAGACGAGAAGCATATCATATGATGCAACAAGGTCATAGGTCAAGCGGACGTTATGCTTGCATATAAGGACGATTGAACTAATGACCTGCACAAACATGAGCAGGTAGCGCGGCGCGCGGATTGCGAATGGTTGTAGCATCACAGAAGCGAAGTGATGCGTGCATAAACAATAAGAAAGGATAGGAAAAAACATTATGAAAATGACTCCTGAACAGATTGCGCAGTACAAGGGTGTCTTCGTATTTGCGCAGCAGGTTGACAATAAGGTCAGCGGTATCGCGTATGAATTACTTGGAAAGGCTAAAGAACTTGCCGAGTCTCTTGAGACCAAGGAGGTTACAGCCGTACTTATCGGATCTGATGTGAAATCACTTGCAGATTCACTTGCAGAATACGGAGCAGACAAGGTTATCGTTGTTGACGATCCCGAACTTAAGGAATACAGGACAGAGCCTTATGCGCATGCTCTTTCATCGGTTATTAACGAGTTCAAGCCTGAGATCGTTCTGGTTGGCGCAACAGCTATCGGACGTGATCTCGGTCCTACAGTATCAGCTCGTGTTGAAACAGGACTTACGGCTGACTGTACAGTACTTAATATAGGTGATTTCCCTCTTCAGCCGATTCCCGGCAAGGAGGATGAGCAGCTTCATGGACAGCTTCTTATGACCCGTCCCGCATTCGGTGGTAATACGATAGCTACCATCGCCTGCCCCGACAACCGTCCTCAGATGGCTACGGTACGTCCCGGCGTTATGCAGAAGATCGAGCCTAAGAAGGGTGCAAAGGCAGAGGTTATAGAGTTCAATCCCGGATTCACACCTGACAACAGATATGTAACCATTAAGGAAGTTGTTAAGGCTGTATCGGATGTTAAGGATATCATGGATGCCAAGATTCTTGTATCAGGCGGACGTGGTGTCGGATCACCTGAGAACTTCAAGATCCTTGAAGACCTTGCAGAGGCACTCGGCGGACAGGTATCTTGTTCACGTGCAGTTGTAGATGCAGGCTGGAAGCCTAAGGATATGCAGGTAGGTCAGACAGGTAAGACAGTTCGTCCTAACCTCTATGTTGCAGTTGGTATCTCAGGTGCCATCCAGCACGTTGCAGGTATGGAGGAATCAGATATCATCGTTGCGATCAACAAGGATGAGGATGCTCCGATCTTTGATGTTGCTGACTACGGTGTTGTAGGCGATCTTAACAAGATCGTTCCGAAGCTTACCGAGGAGATCAAGGCTGCCAAGGCTAAGAAGCAGGACTAAGAACAAATCTGTTAAAGAAGTAAAAGACCGCTTTCTGCGGATTAAATAAGAAAAGCCCCTGTGGTTATTGGATACCATAAGGGCTTTTTTTAAGTGAATAAATTAAGCATATTGACGGAATATAATGGCAGTGATATTATAGATTTGGGGATTTTGTACAAATCCACACATATCTAAATAAAGTCCTGGGACATGGTGGGACTACTAATGCAAATTGGCAGGAAGAAGAAGCTGATCTGTGGCGGATCCATATTCGGGACGAAATCAGGGGGTAAAAATGAAAACTTATAAGATGAAGAGTATCATCGTAACGATGGTTGCGATCACTACCGCTGTCGGCATAGCAATTCTGTGCATTCTCGCATCTGTCAATTCCAGTTCCATGCTTGATGAAAAAATAAACGAGAATATGTCCACTTACCTTGATGCACAGGTTAATTCAGTGGAGGAATTTGTTAAGAATTCCGAGAATAAGCTTATGCTGTATGCGAGGAATAAGGTTGTGACAGATCTGATAAACGAAGATAAGGCTGATCTGTCGGCCAATCCGGACAGAGAGATGCCGATGTTTAACGATGAAAGCTATAATACGGCGGCTTACTATACCGATAATTATCCTTCATATCCCGAAGCACAGCAGTATACGATGGATTACTACGGTCAGTTGGATAACTGGGAGGGACTGTATATAGGAAATGAAGAGACGAGGATACTGTCTTATTCAGTTCCACCGGTAATAGGCAGGGTGTTAAGAGACGATCCTGACAGACGTAAACAGCTAATGGATGCCATGAACGCCAATCTTAACGGAGTATATAATGCAGGAATCATTGTATCTCCGGGAACAGGTCAGTTGTGTCTTTCGATGTATGCCCCGGTACTTCAGGACGGTAAGATGATAGGATATGTAGGCGGTGGAGTCTTCCATTCACAGCTTGAGAGCACACTTACCAGCCTGACACTTAACGGAGTCAGCAGCAGTAATCTGTACATGATAAATACGCAGACGGGAGTCGTATTTACTGATACCCAGGCTACCGATGCGGAGAAGGAAACGATAATAGCACAGGAGGCGACACGCCCCGTTCTGCTGGAGGTTATCGGAAGGGCAAGAGATAAGGGTATAGCTGACGGACAGTTTGAGTTCAAGGATGGCGGCAAGACTCTGATGGTTAATTACAAGACCATACCCGGATATGACTGGGCACTGGTTATCACAGCGGACAAGAGTGAACTCTATGCTGCTTCAACAAACAATCTCCGTCTGATGATAATACTCGGAATAGTTGCTTTTGCAGTCATTGTTATAATAGTATTTGTTCTTACAACAACCATTTCCAAGCCTCTGGTTAAGGCGGTAGAGGAGATCAATAAGACTGCAAGCGGTGATATCTCATCTGACGTAAGGATAAGAAGTAAGGTACGCGAAGTGGATCAGATAGGACGAAGCCTCACGGATCTTAAGAGAAAGCTTCGCGATGTAATAGTAAAGACAAAGGATATGTCTAATGATCTGAGTATAGCAGGAACGGACCTTGCGGGAAGCGCAGACAGGGCGACTGCCACATCATCACATGTAACAGGCGCGGTAAGCGAGGTGTCAAGAGGAGCAACATCACAGGCTGAATCCGTACAGACAGCTGCGGCGAGGACTGATTCAATGGGAACAGATATAGATAATATCTCATCCAATATTGCATCGCTTGACGAGGCTTCCGAGAATATGAAGAACAGCTGTGATAAGGTGGCGAATGCGCTTAAGGAGATAGTATCACAGAACAGGAATGTATCGGATGCCATTTCTGAGATCGGAAATACGATCAGTGCTACAAATGACAGTGCTAACGAGATTGCGAAGTTCTCGGATGCCATCAACAGCATTGCAGCACAGACGAACCTTCTTTCACTTAATGCTTCTATTGAGGCGGCACGTGCCGGAGAAGCCGGACGTGGCTTTGCAGTTGTTGCTGACGAGATAAGGGCATTGGCAGACCAGTCGAAGAACAGTGCAGATGAAATAAGAACTATAGTTGATAAACTCTTATATGATGCCGGGCAGTCTGTTAAGACCATGGATTCACTGAATGAAAGCTTCCGTTCGCAGGGAGAAGAGATACTGTCGGCTCAGCAGGATATGAATGAAATGTCTGATAACGTTATTGTGGTATCGGATAACTCAAGGTCTATAAGAAGTATGGTAAGGAACCTTGAATCAGCCAAAGAATCTCTGGTTGAGATAGTTGAGAGCCTGTCGGCAATTTCCGAGGAAAATGCAGCATCCACTCAGGAAACAAGCGAATCCATGAGTGAGCTCGGAACCACATTCTCAGTGATAAATGAATCGGCATCACAGCTTCAGGTACTTGCTGCCGATCTGACAGATACGATAAGTTACTTTAAGTAAATAACGAAAAATAAAACGGATATCCGGTCACAGCCGGCTTATCCATACACATGCAAGTTCGATCCACAGACCGGCATCCTCAACGGGTGCCGGTTCTGTTGCTGTAATGGTATCGTATGTATCAGCACTGAACTCTTCAATGATCTCATTTCTTCGCATATCTGAAACATTAACACCTCTGCCTTCCTTTAATGCTTTGACAGCGAGGTTAACCTGCTCCATAGTATAGACACCTTTGTTATCACTTGTATTTTTAATCGTGCCAAGCCCATGTGTTCCGGTCGGGAATACATAATGGGCAAAGGGTATCCCTTCCTTCCTTAGTGCCATGGCAAAAAGATAGCTGTTTTCAACGGGTACCAGCTCATCGGTCTGGGTCTGCCACAGGAAGCAGGGTGGTGTATCTACGGAAACGTGTTTTTCAAGCGAAAAGTAATCAAGCTCCTCAGCAGATGCATTTTTACCGAGAAGAGTATTCAGAGAATCCGTATGCGAGTATTCTCCCGAGGTTATCACCGGATATGAAAGAATGGCACCGTCCGGCCTGTTAGAGATATCTGCATATTCCGGATTTGTATCATTTATATCCTTATAATGTGTAATAAGGCTTGCGCACAGATGTCCCGAGGCCGAGAATCCGCATATGATTATTCTGCCGCCGGATATATTGTATTCATCTGCATGCTTTCTTATATATCTTACTGCTCGCGATATGTCGTTAAGAGGCTGTTCTTTAAGGGGTACAGACTGCGTTACATCGGTAGAATATGTAAGTACAAATGCATTCATCCCGCGGTTGTAGAATTCGTCGGCAACGAGTTCGCCCTCATGCGGAGCGCAAATACGGTATCCGCCGCCCGGAAGGATCAGTATGCAGTCTCTGGTTTTATCATCTTCATCATGGAGATATGCATGTAAGTTCGGCACGAAACCGTAAGCTGCCGCATAGTTGTATTCGCCTTCATCCCATATATTTTCTCTGAACTGTTTCATGATTTGCATCCTTTCGGTATTGTTGTGGAAGCCAACGACTTCCTATTCTTTGTTTCTTCTACATAATGCATGAGTTCCCCTGTCTCACGCCTGTTTGATTATATCATGCTTTAAAGGACAAGGCTACCTTGAAAAGTAATTGATATTCATTGAAAAATCTGTTATATTTAGTATTCGGACAGTTATATACGGATAGACGTGACCGGTTTCATGGGATCTGGCCGGCTGCGTTATAATCAGGAGATCGGATTTATATTATGAAGTTAGTAGATAAGATATTCGGAACTCATTCGGAGAGAGAGCTTAAGCTCATTACTCCGCTTGTGGACAAGGTTGAATCCTTAAGGGATTCAATGATGGCGTTAAGCGATGAACAGCTTAAGGATAAAACCAGAGAATTCAAGTCAAGATTAAACGACGGAGCGACCCTTGAAGATATACTTCCGGAAGCATATGCGACCGTAAGGGAAGCAGCCAGACGTGTGCTCAACATGGAGCATTACAGAGTACAGATAATCGGTGGGATCATCCTTCATCAGGGACGTATAGCCGAGATGAAGACAGGTGAAGGTAAAACACTTGTATCAACGCTTCCTGCTTATCTTAATGCTCTGACAGGACGCGGAGTTCATGTTGTAACGGTAAATGATTATCTGGCAAAGCGTGATGCCGAGTGGATGGGGCAGGTTCATGAATTCCTGGGTCTGACGGTCGGAGTGGTACTTAATTCAATGACGCCCGAAGAGAGGCGCGCTGCATATGCCTGCGATATCACCTATGTAACCAATAACGAGCTTGGTTTCGATTACCTCAGGGACAACATGGTCATATATAAGGAGCAGCTGGTGCTCAGAGACCTTGCCTATGCTATCATCGATGAGGTGGACTCGGTGCTTATAGATGAAGCGCGTACTCCTCTTATCATTTCGGGACAGAGCGGGAAATCAACCAAGCTTTATGAAATATGCGATATGCTTGCCCGTCAGCTGAAGCGCGGTGAGGATATGGAAGACCTGTCGAAGATGGATGCCATAATGGGTATAGAGAGAGAAGAGACAGGTGATTTCATAGTTAATGAGAAGGATAAGTTCGTAACTCTTACTGCTGAGGGTGTTAAGAAGGTTGAGAAGTTCTTCCAGATCGAGAACCTTGCGGATCCCGAGAATGTCGAGATCCAGAATAATATCATACTTGCTCTTCGTGCACACAACCTGATGTTCAGGGATCAGGATTATGTCGTAAAGGATGATCAGGTTCTTATCGTTGATGAATTTACCGGACGTATAATGCCGGGACGCCGTTATTCGGATGGTCTTCATCAGGCGATAGAAGCCAAGGAGCATGTAAAGGTTAAGAGAGAAAGTAAGACACTTGCAACGATCACTTTCCAGAACTTCTTTAACAAGTTTGAGAAGAAGGCCGGAATGACCGGTACGGCGCTTACAGAGGAAAAGGAATTCCGTGATATTTACGGAATGGATGTTATAGAGATACCCACCAACAGGCCCATTGCAAGACAGGATCTTCAGGATGCGGTATATAAGACAAGGAAGGAAAAGCTTAAGGCTATCTGCGATGAGATAGAGAGAGCTCATGCGACAGGGCAGCCCATTCTGGTCGGTACGATCACGATAGAGGCTTCCGAAGAGATAAGTGCAATGCTCAAAAGACGCGGTATCCAGCACAATGTACTGAATGCGAAGTTCCATGAGATGGAGGCTGAGATAGTTGCGGATGCCGGTATCCACGGTGCGGTTACGATCGCTACCAACATGGCAGGCCGTGGTACCGATATTAAGCTGGATGAGGAATCAAGGGCAGCAGGCGGTCTTAAGATAATCGGTACGGAACGACACGAGAGCCGTCGTATAGACAATCAGCTCAGAGGACGTTCCGGACGTCAGGGAGATCCCGGAGAATCACGTTTCTTCATTTCTCTTGAGGATGATCTGATGAGGCTGTTCGGTTCGGAGAGACTTATGCAGATATTTACAACCCTTGGTGTTCCGGAGGGAGAGCAGATAGAGCATAAGATGCTTACTAGCGCTATCGAGAAGGCGCAGATGAAGATAGAGGCCAACAACTTTGGTATCAGAAAGAACCTGCTTGAATACGATCAGGTTAACAATGAACAGCGTGAGATCATCTATGCTGAGAGACGACGTGTGCTCGACGGCGAGAGCATGAGGGATGTTGTCTTCAAAATGGCAACCGATTTTGTCGAGAATACGGTTGATATGTGCGTCGGAGAGAGCAACAGCTGGGAGGATTGGGATCTTCCCGAGCTTAATCAACATCTTCGAGTCACTATACCTGTAGGAGAGATCAAGACACCGGATATAAAGGGACTTAAGAAGGAACAGCTTAAGCATAAGCTTAAGGAAGAGACAGTAAAGCTGTATGAGGCGAAGGAGGCTGAGTTCCCGATGCCCGAACAGCTGCGTGAGCTTGAACGCGTGGTACTTCTTAAAGCAATAGACCGTAAATGGATGGATCATATTGACGATATGGATCAGCTCCGTCAGGGTATAGGCCTGCAGGCATACGGTCAGAGAGATCCTCTGGTGGAATATAAGATGTCCGGTTATGATATGTTTAACGCCATGACCGAGAGTATTGCCGAGGAGACCGTAAGAGTACTGTTCCATATAAAGATAGAACAGAAGGTGGAGCGTGAAGAGGTTGCCAAGGTTACCGGAACCAACAAGGACGACAGTGCTGTAAGAGCTCCCAAGAAGAGGGCGGAGAACAAGATCTACCCCAACGATCCCTGCCCTTGCGGAAGCGGTAAGAAATATAAGCAGTGCTGCGGCAGGAAGTAAGACACGGGAAGACACGGGGAGACACGGGGACGTTTCTTCCGTCTTATATTAATCGAGGAATGATTATGGTCGAATTAGATAATATTAAAACTGAATTGCTTACTTACGAGGAGCCCCTTAAAGAGATAAGGGCTTCTCTTACTCTTGAAGACAAAGCAAGGCGTGTGGAAGAGCTGGAGCGTGAAATGGAAGCTCCGGGCTTCTGGGATGATGCGGAGAGAGCACAGAAATTCACGAAGGAGCTTGGTAATCTTAAGGATACGATAGCTCTTGTTAACGGTCTTGATCAGCAGTATGATGACATTCAGACTCTGCTTGAGATGGGATATGAAGAGAATGACCCGGATATGGTTCCCGAGATACAGGCGGAATTCGATGAGTTCAGGGAGAAGCTTGAGAATCTTCGCATAAGTACTCTGCTGTCGGGTGAATACGACAGAAATAACGCAATCCTTCGTCTCAATGCGGGAGCGGGAGGAACGGAGAGCTGTGACTGGGCTTCCATGTTATACAGGATGTATTCAAGGTGGGCGGAAAAAAGAGGCTTCGGCGTAGAAGTGCTTGATTTCCTTGACGGAGACGAGGCAGGTATCAAGTCGGTTACGTTTCAGGTGAACGGCGAGAACGCATATGGTTATCTTAAGTCCGAAAAGGGAGTACACAGGCTTGTCAGGATATCGCCCTTCAATGCACAGGGAAAAAGACAGACCAGCTTCGTTTCACTTGATGTAATGCCTGAGATCAATGAAGATCTGGATGTTGAGATCAATGATGACGATCTGAGGATAGATACCTACAGGAGTTCGGGCGCCGGTGGTCAGCATATTAACAAGACGAGCTCGGCGATCAGGATAACCCATATTCCTACAGGTATTGTGGTTCAGTGTCAGAATGAGCGTTCCCAGTTCCAGAATAAGGATAAGGCAATGCAGATGCTGAAAGCTAAGCTGTATATGCTTAAGCAGGAAGAAAATGCCGAGAAGCTTTCGGATATAAGAGGAGATGTAAAGGAGATCGGCTGGGGTAACCAGATACGCTCATATGTTATGCAGCCGTATACTCTTGTAAAGGATCACCGCACGAATGAGGAAGTGGCTCAGGTAGACAAGGTTATGGACGGGTATATCGATCCATTCATAAATGCATATCTGAAATGGATAAACACCTGATTTCTCAAAGGAGAAGAATAATGGCAGTCAAGATGGACGGCAGGAAATACATAAAAATAAGGGGTGCCGCCGAGCACAACCTTAAGAATATAGATATAGATATTCCGAGAGATCAGCTTGTGGTTCTGACAGGTCTGTCGGGCTCGGGAAAATCATCACTGGCATTTGATACGATATATGCTGAAGGACAGCGGCGCTATATGGAGTCGCTGTCTTCTTATGCAAGGCAGTTCCTTGGCCAGATGGAAAAGCCTGAGGTGGAAAGCATAGAAGGCCTTCCGCCCGCAATATCCATAGACCAGAAATCAACCAACAGAAATCCCAGATCAACTGTCGGAACCGTGACGGAAATATATGACTATCTGAGACTTTTATATGCAAGGATAGGTACGCCGCATTGCCCGAAATGTGGAAGGAAGATAGTGAAACAGACCGTAGACCAGATGGTTGACACAATAATGGAGCTTCCAGAGGGCACCAAATTCATGCTGCTTGCACCTGTTGTAAGAGGGCGTAAGGGTGAGCATGCCAAGGTATTCGACAGGGCGAAGAAGAGCGGATATGCAAGAGTCATGGTGGACGGAAACCAGTATGATCTGTCGGAAGAGATAAAGCTTGATAAGAACATAAAACATAATATAGAAGTAGTGGTTGACCGTCTTATTGTAAGAGAAGGTATTGAGCGAAGGCTTACAGATTCATTGGAAAATTCGCTTACACTTACGGAGGGGCTTGCGATCGTTGAAATAGTCGGTATGCCTGAATCAGAGCAGAGCAGTGGCAGAGGCGGTAAGGATAGCAACGGTAACAGGATAAACTTCTCGCAGAGCTTTTCCTGTCCCGACTGTAATATCAGTATAGATGAGATAGAACCAAGAAGCTTTTCATTTAATAATCCGTTCGGAGCATGTCCCGTATGTGCAGGACTGGGATATAAGATGGAATTCGATATCGAGCTTATGATACCGGATATGTCTCTGTCAATCTCACAGGGAGCCATAGCGGTTATGGGATGGCAGAGCTGTACGGATCCGAAGAGCTTCACCTACGCGACTCTTAAGGCACTGAGCGAGGCATATAAATTCAGTCTTGATACGCCTTTTGAAGACTATCCCGAAAAGGTCAGAAATGTTCTCATATACGGAACGGACGGCAAGGAAATAAAGGTACGATATAAGGGACAGAGAGGAGAAGGCGTATATGACGTTGCCTTCGACGGTCTTATCCGGAATGTCGAAAGAAGATACCGTGAAACGGGTTCCGAGTCCATGAAGGCAGAGTATGAATCCTTCATGAGGATCACGCCGTGCAATGAGTGCGGCGGAAAAAGACTTAAGCCCGGAGCTCTGGCTGTTACGATAGGTGATAAGAACATATACGACATTACGACCTACTCGATCAATAAGCTCCTTGATTTCTTTAACGGACTTGAGCTTAACAAACAGCAGCAGATCATAGGTCAGAGGATAATAAAGGAAATAAAGGGAAGGCTAAGCTTCCTCGTTCAGGTAGGACTTGACTATCTGACGCTTGCAAGAGCAACGGGTTCGCTTTCGGGGGGCGAAGCGCAGCGTATAAGGCTGGCTACCCAGATCGGTTCGGGTCTTGTGGGTGTTGCCTATATACTTGATGAGCCGAGCATCGGACTTCACCAGAGGGATAACGATAAGCTGCTAGGGGCGCTTAAGGACCTCAGGGATCTGGGCAATTCACTGATCGTTGTAGAGCATGATGAGGATACGATGCTTGAGGCGGATTATGTTGTAGATATAGGTCCGGCAGCAGGAGAACACGGTGGCAATATCATCTGCGCGGGAACAGCTAAAGAGCTAATGGAAAACCCTGATTCGATCACGGGTCAGTACCTTTCGGGAAGGTTAAGCATTCCGGTTCCTGCAAAAAGAAGGAAGCCCAAGGGCTGGCTTAAGATTAAAGGCGCCGAGGAGAATAATCTTAAAAAAACAGATGTTGATATACCTCTCGGAGTATTCACCTGCGTTACAGGTGTTTCGGGCTCGGGAAAGAGCTCCCTTATAAATGAGATATTATATAAGGCACTTGCAAAGAAGCTTAACAGAGCCAAGACCATACCGGGAAAGCATAAAGGGATAGAAGGTGTCGAGAAGCTTGACAAGGTCATTGACATTGATCAGTCGCCTATAGGAAGGACACCACGCTCGAATCCCGCAACATATACGGGTGTGTTCGACCAGATAAGGGATCTGTTCGCCGGAACACAGGATGCAAAGGCCAAGGGATACAGTAAGGGGCGGTTTTCCTTCAATGTCAAAGGGGGAAGGTGTGAAGCCTGTGCAGGAGACGGAATAATCAAAATAGAAATGCATTTTCTTCCGGATGTATATGTTCCGTGTGAGGTCTGCGGAGGCAAGAGATACAACCGAGAGACTCTTGATGTAAGATATAAGGGTAAGAATATTTATGATGTTCTTGATATGACGGTCGAAGAGGCAATGACTTATTTTGAGAATCTTCCGACTATAAAAAGAAAGATAGAAACCCTTAATGATGTGGGGCTTTCCTATATTAAGCTCGGACAGCCTTCGACCACTCTGTCGGGAGGCGAGGCGCAGCGTATCAAGCTGGCTACCGAGCTGTCAAAGAAAAGCACGGGAAAGACCATTTATATTCTGGATGAGCCGACAACAGGCCTGCATTTTGCAGATGTCCATAAGCTGGTTGACATTCTTCATAAGCTTGCCGAGGGCGGTAACACCGTGGTTGTGATTGAGCATAACCTAGATGTTATAAAAACTGCAGACTATATTATAGATATGGGTCCCGAAGGTGGTGACGGAGGCGGAACTGTTGTTGCGACCGGAACTCCTGAGGAGGTAGCAAAGAATCATGATTCATATACAGGCATATATGTAAAGAGAGAGCTTGAGAAGGCTGCTGAAAGAGCAAAGTTACAGGGGATATGACAGAAGAACCGTCTCTCTGTCTTCCCTCAGCCCCATAAAGGGTTAAGAAAATCAGAATAAGTCCGATATAATTCATGTAAGGATATAAAAGCATCCGATAAAACCGGATGCGGTAGTGCATGGAAGCATAATGACAGAGCCGGAGTCTCTGCTGTTGTGCTTCATTTTTTGCCCGGATAATTGATTTTCCTCTTTTAAATGACAGCCTTTTAGAGTATAATAAATTGATTTATTATGTAAATTAGTTTAACAAGTTTTTGTTTTAAAGGGGAAAGACTATGGTTTATACAGACATTGGAATAGATTTGGGAACTGCCAGCATACTGGTATATATTCACGGTAAAGGAGTAGTGCTAAAGGAACCGTCGGTTGTTGCCTTTGACAGAGACACAAATAAGATAAAGGCGATAGGTGAGGAAGCAAGGCTGATGCTTGGACGTACTCCCGGAAATATCGTGGCGGTAAGACCGCTCAGACAGGGAGTTATCTCTGATTATACGGTTACCGAGAAGATGCTTAAGTACTTCATCCAGAAAGCTATAGGAAGAAAGACCTTCCGTAAGCCGAGGATCAGTGTGTGTGTACCAAGCGGTGTAACAGAGGTTGAGAAAAAGGCCGTTGAAGATGCCACATATCAGGCAGGAGCAAGAGATGTTGAGATAATCGAGGAGCCGATAGCAGCAGCGATTGGGGCCGGAATAGACATAAGCAAGCCTTGCGGGAACATGATAGTGGATATAGGCGGAGGTACCTCCGATATAGCAGTTATCTCGCTTGGAGGCACGGTTGTAAGCAATTCGGTCAAGATCGCGGGTGATGATTTTGACGAAGCAATTGTAAGATATATGAGAAAGAAGCATAATCTGCTGATCGGCGAGAGAACGGCAGAGGAGCTTAAGATAAAGATCGGCACGGCATTCAAACAGCCGGAGGTTGACTATCTTGAAGTAAGAGGACGTAATCTGGTAACGGGACTTCCCAGAACCGTAAAGGTATCAAGTGAGGAAACGGAGGAAGCACTCCGTGAGACTACGGCACAGATAGTAGAGGCGATCCACAGCGTACTGGAGAGGACGCCTCCCGAGCTGGCAGCGGATATCGCAGACCGGGGAATAGTACTTACAGGCGGTGGAAGCCTTCTCAGGGGACTTGAGGATCTGATCGCTTATAAAACAGGTATCAATACCGTTACTGCCGAAGATCCGATGACGGCGGTGGCGATCGGAACAGGTAAGTATGTCGAGCTCAGGTCAGGGTATGATGCCGATATAGATGCATGATCCGGTCGTATTTACAGGAACGTGAACGAATTTAATTCGTTAACTATAGATAAATCTGTAACAAACGTAAAGAACTGTCTACCGAAATATGGGGAATGAACAGGATGGCAGGGGGTGTGACTTATGTTAAAAGGACTGTATACGGCCAGTACCGGAATGGTAAATGAGCAGAGAAGGGTAGACATATTGTCGAACAATATGGCTAATGCCGCAACCACCGGTTATAAGAAAGAGGGTTCTACATCGCAGGCGTTCAAGGATGTGCTGGCTTATAAGATAAAGGACAGGACAGAGCCTTACATGGCAAGGTATGAGGGCATCATGAACATGGGTGTGAAGATCGGTGAGACCTATACCGATTATTCGCAGGGATCGTTCCATGAAACGGGCAATACCTTTGATGTGGCTATTGCAGGCAAGGGATTTTTCAATATCGAATATACGAATAAGCCCATGAGGGGACAGGAACAGGAGACCTCGGTAAAATATACAAGAGACGGTACCTTTACCTTGAATCTCAAAGGCGAGCTGGTGACCAAAGACGGTGATTATGTACTGGATACCAATGGCCAGCATATAACACTTGATCCGTTGCTTAAATATGAAATAGACAGAGCGGGCGTTATAAGAATAGCTTCACCAGGTGCTCAGCAGGGTGTTGAGCAGGCAACGATCGCTGTTACGGATTTTGAGGATTATGACTTCCTTGAGAAGTATGGAGAGAATCTGTATACGCCCGTGGAGGGAGCGAACCAGATAGAGGCAGAGGCTCAGGTATATTCGGGGTATCTGGAGGCTTCCAATGTTCAGGTAGTTCAGGAAATGGTGGACCTTATAGCTTTCACAAGAGCATATGAATCAAACCAGAAGATCATACAGGCTTATGATCAGACGCTTGATAAGGCGGTTAATGATCTGGGCAAGATTTAATAAAGGTAAAGTACTGAATGACAGATTGTATTAGGGAGGGTTATATATGGTAAGAACATTATGGACAGCTGCTTCGGGAATGATAGGACAGCAGACTAACGTAGATACGATAGCTAATAATCTTGCCAATGTTAATACAGTGGGTTACAAGACAGAGGTAAATGAGTTCAAGTCTTTGCTGTATCAGACATTACAGAGTAAGACAACAACGGCCAATGGCGAGAACAAGCCCATAGGTGCCCAGGTGGGACTGGGCGTCAGAAATGCATCCATAACCTCTCAGTTCACTCAGGGAGCTTTCCTGGAATCGGAGAATCCCACTGCTTTTGCAATAGGCGGTGACGGCTTCTTTGCCGTACAGACAGGAACCACTCCTGCCGATATCCGCTATACAAGGAACGGTAATTTTATTTTCGCTTTGGGAGACCAGCAGGGCAATACCCTTAAGCTGACCGATTCGGACGGACATCCGGTCCTGACAAGCGCAGGAAATCCGCTGGTCATTACATTGGGAGATATACAGAAGATCAACCCTGATGTGAATAAATTAATGGGTGACAGGATCACAGTAGATGAAATGGGTCAGCTTATGTATCCCGATCAGCAGAATAATCCTCAGTATATCGGTGGAGCTGACAATCCTCTTACGATAGGTCTGTATCAGTTCCAGAATCCTTCGGGTCTTAATAAGTCCGGTGATTCGCTTTATTCAGTGACAGCGGCTTCGGGAGCAGCAATAAATGAGGCAAATAACGCAAATGTTGAAAAATCGGTTATCCGTCAGGGATACCTGGAAGGATCCAACGTGCAGGTT
This sequence comes from Lachnospiraceae bacterium, assembly GCA_024691125.1. Taxonomy (GTDB): domain Bacteria; phylum Bacillota; class Clostridia; order Lachnospirales; family Lachnospiraceae; genus UBA2868. Next base: position 16,106 of record JAILNV010000167.1, read on the forward strand.
GCGGATGAGATGGTAAATCTTATCATTGCTCAGAGAGCTTATGAATTTAACAGTAAGGCGATACAGGCGGCAGACACGATGATGCAGGAGGCCAACGAACTCAGAAGGTAGCAGTAATGCTCCTTGTCAAATATGAATACCGTATTTCTGATGAAATCCGGTATTCTGTAGGATACGGGATCGTAGTATTGTATGACGTGAAACAGATATGGGTATGGAGATTGGCTTATGGAAATAGGATCTTTGAATTCCGCATATTTTAACAATATACTTGAAAATACGGGAAGTTCGACAGAAGGCATTAAGAATAAATTAAACAGTGCCAAAGCTGCGGGCAAGGCTCCGTCGGATGATGAGCTTATGGAAGTATGTAAGGAGTTCGAGGCATATTTTATGGAGCAGATTTTTAAGAATATGAAAAGCTCCATGGTTCCAAAAAGTGAAGAAACATCCGGTTCGATGGCTACACTTAAAGGCTATTATGAAGATGAAATGATGAAGGAATATGCCAAAAGTGCTGCCGGCCAGTCGACAAACGGACTTGCTCAGATGCTTTTTGAACAGATGAAACGGAATTACAGTACCACAGAAATACCGACAGGCAGAAACGATGCCGCAATAGAAGTCTTGGGCAGTGCCGGTGCGGCGCAAGCAGTACAGACGGACGGGGAGTAGAGAAAAGAACGCAGTAGATTCGTGTGTTATAAAGAAAACAGATGGATTCAATAAGGGGATATATAGAGCATATTATTTTCAGAAATGAAGATAACGGTTATACGGTCTTTAATCTTGTTTCGGGAGAGGACGAGATAACCTGTGTCGGGTTTTTTGAATATGCTGATGAAGGGGAAAATGTAGAGCTTAAAGGCAGCTATACCGAGCATGCGGTATATGGTGACCAGTTTAAGGTAGAATCTTATGAAGTCAGGCCACCTGAAGATACTATTTCGATCATAAGATATCTGGGCTCGGGAGCGATCAAAGGTGTCGGTCAGGCACTGGCTGTAAGAATCGTTAAGGAATTCGGAGATGACACCTTCAGGGTTATCGAAGAAGAACCCGAACGTCTTGCATCGGTAAAAGGAATAAGTGACAGGAAGGCACGGGAGATAGCGCTTCAGTTATCCGATAAACAGGAACTGAGGCGTGTGATGGTCTTTCTTTCGGGATATGGCATATCAGGCACATTAGCCAGTAAGATATATAACAGATACGGCAGTGAAACATATCGAATTATCAGTGAAAATCCCTATTTACTTGCAGATGATATAACCGGAGTCGGCTTTAAAACGGCTGATGCCATAGCAAGAAGAGCCGGTATCGATGCGGATTCCGATTTTCGTATAAGAAGTGCGGTTACATATATCCTTGGCATGGCGGCAGGTGAGGGACACTGCTACCTGCCCATGGAAGAGCTGGTGCAGAGGTCCGTAAAGCTTCTGGAGGTTCCGGAGGACTCTGTAAGAACACAGGTATCGAACCTGTCAGTTGAACAGAAGATATTTATTAAAAAGATAAAAGAAGAAACGGCGGTATACGGTAAAGCCTTCTACTATATGGAGCTTAACTGTGCAAGGAGGCTTAAGGATCTCGATATAACAGCCCATGAGGATGAAACTGACATATACAGGAAGCTTGGCGGAATTGAGAAGTCGGAAAAGAAAGAGCTTGAAGAGCTGCAGCGAAAGGCGGTAGTGAAAGCTGTCTGCAACGGTCTTACCGTGATAACCGGAGGTCCGGGAACCGGAAAGACTACAATAATAAATATGATAATAAGGTTCTTTGAATCCGAAAGGATGGATTTCGTTCTGGCAGCTCCCACGGGTAGGGCGGCCAAGCGAATGACTGAGACTACCGGATTCGAGGCGTCTACCATCCAGAGACTGCTTAAATTAAGACCCGCAGGGAAGGAGGATGATCGCGGCGGCTTTTATTATGAAATGAATGAGGATAATCCGATAGAAGCCGATGCTGTGATCATAGATGAGATGTCAATGGTAGACCTCCCCCTGTTTAATGCTCTCCTGCGAGCTGTCCCGGTAGGCGCAAGGCTGATACTGGTCGGGGATATCAATCAGCTTCCGAGTGTCGGACCGGGAGCTGTCCTTAAAGATGTGATCCGGTCGGGAAGCTTTAAGGTGATCGAGCTTAAGAAGATTTTCAGACAGGCGGAACAGAGCGATATCGTTGTAAATGCCCATATGATAAATGAAGGCAGACATCCTGTGCTTGATAACAAAAGCAGGGATTTCTTTCTTCTGGAAAGAGACAGTGTGGATCTCATTCTCAACAATATAATTCACCTTATCAGGGAGAAGCTGCCTAAATACGTGAAGGCTTCTCCATATGATATACAGGTTCTCACACCTATGCGTAAAGGGAGTCTTGGTGTTGAATCGCTTAATCCGATAATACAGAGGTATCTTAATCCTGCGGATCCTTCAAAAAAAGAATACGAAACAGATAATGCGATTTTCCGTGAGGGTGATAAGGTCATGCAGATAAAGAATAATTATCAGCTTGAGTGGGAGATCGTCAGCAAATATGGTATTCCGATAGACAGCGGAATGGGAGTGTTTAACGGAGACATGGGTATAATAAAGGAAATCAACAGGCTGAGTGAGACAATGGTCGTTGAATATGATGGGCAAAGACGGGTGAATTATCCGCTTTCGGGGATTGATGAGCTGGAGCATGCCTTTGCCGTGACCATACACAAATCTCAGGGAAGTGAGTATCCGGCAGTTGTGATCCCGCTCCTTAACGGTCCGAGGATGTTATTCAACCGAAATCTTCTGTATACCGGAGTCACCAGAGCAAGGGACTGCGTGGTCCTTCTGGGCAGCAGGGAAAAGGTTAACGAGATGATCGACAATACGGATGAGCATTTAAGATATACCGGACTGGATTATCAGATATCCGGAATGGAATAGAATACCGCATTTCTGATGAAATTCGATATTCTGTGGAAAGCAGTATATTTATGGGAAAGATGTATGAAAAAATACAGGATATGATATATCCCAGAAGATGTCCCGTATGTGATGATGCGGTGGGATACGGCAGGGGTCTTATATGTGATGAATGCAGAGAAGATCTTAAACTGATAACAGAACCGTATTGCATAAAATGCGGGAAACCTATAAGAGATGAGACGGTTCGGATGTGCCGTGAATGCAGTGCCGGAACGGATAGATACGAGTATGTGCGGGGACGCGCGTTATATGAATATGACGAAGCGCTTAAGAGCAGCCTGTACCGGTTCAAGTACGGCGGACGCAGGGAATATGCCCGCTTCTATGCTGAAATGATGGCAAACGTACTGGGAGAACAGATAATTAATTGGATGCCTCAGGCACTTATACCTATACCTGTTCACAAAAGCAGGTTAAGGCAGCGCGGATATAATCAGGCAGCGGTTCTGGCGCAGGAGCTTTCACGGATCATTTCGGTTCCGGTAAGGGAAGATATTTTACAAAGATGTGAAAAAACCCGGGTTCAAAAGGAACTGTCGGCTTATGAAAGACAAAATAATTTGAAAAAGGCTTTAAAAATAATACATTATGATGTAAAATTAAAGAACATAGTGCTAATTGACGATATATATACTACAGGGAGCACGATTAATGCCGCAGCTTCCTGCCTGCGTGATGTGGGGGCAGATAATATATATTACGCAGTGATCGGCGCGGCGGTTAACAATTGAAAACAAGACAAAAACAGGGAGGTATGAATTATGAATCCACGAAATTGTAAGTTGTGCGGAAGGCTGTTTAATTATATAGCAGGACCTCCGTATTGCCCGGCATGTAAGGATGATCTGGAGAAGAAGTTTCAGGAAGCCAAAGAGTTTATAAGGAATACACCGCATGCAACCGTCTCGATGGTAGCTGAAGAGTGTAAGGTGCCGGAGAAACAGATTAAGGAATGGATAAGGGAAGAGAGGCTTGTATTTGCTGATGCCACTGTTGCCGGAATAACATGCGAGAGCTGCGGTGAGCCGATACTTACAGGACGTTTCTGTGTTAAGTGCAAGAATCAGGTGATGAATGATCTGAACGGCGCAATAAAGAAGCCCGAGGCGCCCAAGGTTGAGAAGAAGACAAAGGACAGCCCGAGAATGAGGTTCCTCGATAACAGATAGGAAACACAAATGTTAAATGAAGACCGAATAGAACTTATGACCAAAATGGCTGCTTATGAAAACAGGCAGGGGAAGAAGGATATGCCGATCAACTCATATTTCAGAGGTGACTATATCAGCTTCCAGGTTCTCAAATCGGCATTATATGCCACCGTGGGATTCGCTCTTGCGGTGGCAATGTATATATTGTATGATATTGAGGGCTTTTTGACCGATTTCTATAAGATGGACATACCGGAGTTCGTTAAGGACATGGGTGTCAAGTACGCCATAGTATTGGCAGTATATCTGCTGATATCATACTTTGTATATGCCTTCAGGTTCACGAGGGCTAAAAAGCATATAAAAAAATATGTTGCCCAGCTTAAGGAGCTTGAAGAGATGTACGAATGGGAATAGATTAAATAGTACTGAGAGGTTTCTGACATGACGAATCTGCTTGTCATAAAGGAACAGCTGATAGGCTTCTTTTCCAGATTTGAAGCTTATATAAAAGCTGTTATCAAGTTCTTGATATCCATGGTGGCATTGCTGTTGATAAATTCGGATCTTGGCTATATGTCCAAGATCGATAACGGTGCGTTGGTACTCATCGTATCTTTATTATGTTCATTTTTACCGATGAACCTGATAGTGATCATTCTTGGTGGATTTATACTGCTGCATCTGTATGCTCTGTCGTTAGAGTGTGCATTGGTTGTCGGTATAGTTTTTGTAATACTTTTTGTGGTTTATCTGAGATTTGCACCGACAGACTCGGCGTCTGTGATACTTATGCCTATATGCTATATGCTTAAGATACCGTATGTGGTTCCACTTACTCTCGGATATGTAGGCAATCCCATGTCATGTGTTGCCACTGCGTGCGGAACGGTAATCTATTATATGCTTGAATATGTCAAAGCCAATGCGGAGCAGATATCATCACTTGGGTCGGATGCGGAATCGGCATTGGGAAGCTTTAAGTATCTTATAGACGGACTGCTTGGCGATGATGAGATGCTTCTCATGGTAATAACAAGTGCGGTAGTGGTAATCGCTGTATATATGATCAAGAGTCTCCCGATCGATTATTCGTGGAAAATAGCGCTGGGCATGGGAGTAGTGGTCAATGTTCTTATAATACTTATCGGCTGCTCGGCACTTGAAGTAGATATGTCGATAGGCGGAGTATTTGTCAGCACGATGATATCAGCGATTATTGTGCTTATTATTCAGTTTTTCATTTTCAACGTTGATTATTCGAGAACCGAGAATGTACAGTTTGAGGATGACGAGTATTATTACTATGTCAAGGCGATACCGAAGGTTTCGGTGGAAGCTCCCGATGTCAATGTCAAGAGGTTCAGCTTATATGACGAAGACGATGAGGAAGTATATGAAAATATGCACGAAGAGTTTTATGCGCAGGAGCAGTAGTTGGTTGTGAAAGGGATGAAAGCCTAGATGGAACAAATAGGTGAATCCATTAAAACATTTACGGATCGGTACCTTGGATGGGTATCGATGCCGATGATAAGATGGACTGATATAGTTGAAATCATAATAATCTCATTTCTTGTATACCATCTGCTTAAGTGGATCAAGACCACGAGGGCATGGTCACTTTTAAGGGGTATCATAATCATACTGGTCTTTGTCTTTATAGCTGCATTGTTCGATATGACAACGATACTCTGGATCGCAAAGAATGTAACGGGGATTGCCGTTACCGCTTTGGTTGTCGTATTTCAGCCTGAGCTGCGTAAGGCTTTGGAACAGCTTGGCAAATCAAATGTACTCTCGGGAATACTTCAGTTTGATCCTACCAGAGTAGCCAGTGAATTATTTTCAGATGCTACAATTGATGAACTGGTAAGAGCGTCATATGAAATGGGTAAAGCCAAGACAGGGGCTCTTATTGTGATCCAAAACAACGATCTTTTGACAGAGTATGAGCTTACGGGTATAATGATCGATTCTCTTGTGTCCAGTCAGCTCCTTATCAATATATTTGAACACAATACACCTCTGCATGACGGAGCCGTGATCATCCGGGGTAACAGGATCAGTGCGGCAACCTGTTATCTCCCGCTGTCTGATAATATGCAGCTGAGCAAGGAGCTGGGTACCAGACACCGTGCGGGTGTGGGCATATCGGAAGCAACGGATTCACTTACTATCATAGTTTCGGAGGAGACGGGACGTGTTTCGATAGCGCAGGGAGGAGAACTCTCAAGGAATGTTGATGAGAGCTTTCTGAGAAATAAGCTTCAGGTACTTCAGAGTAAAACATTGGAAGAGAAAAAGTTCATTTTCAGGAAAGGCGGGGCTAAGAATGAAGGAAAAGCTGACAAATAATCTTGGTCTTAAGCTTATTTCGGTAGGCCTGGCCATTATACTCTGGATAATCGTGGTAAGCATTGATGATCCGGTAATAACGAGAACCTTCAGTGGAATAGAGGTGGAAGTGCTCAACGCCGACGCTGTAACGTCGCAGGGTAAAACATACGAAATACTGGATGGCAGCAATAACATAGCGGTATCCGTATCTGCGAAACGATCCATACTTGAAAAGATAAGCAAGGATTATATCAAAGCAACGGCGGATCTTAAGGAGATGACAATATTAAATTCTGCGGCGATCAATGTGAGGACAACGCGTTATTCGGATATGATATCTTCCATTACGCCGCTTACCAAGAATCTTAAGCTTGCAGTGGAGGATCTTGATAAGAAGCAGCTGTCAATAACAGTTGAAACCATAGGTAATCCGGCCAAGGGATATGTGGTCGGTAATAACAGCCCGAGTGTAAATATAACAACGGTAACGGGAGCAGCATCCAAGGTATCCAAGATAACCAGGGCAGTAGCTACGGTCGATGTTTCCGGCAGAACATCAAATATAAGAACAGGAGCCGAGGTAGTTCTTTATGACGGCAACGGGGATCCGGTTAACAGTTCATCGGTATCGGTGAGTGTCAAAGAAATCGTGGTTGATGTGGACATACTTGAGACCAAGGAGATTTCTGTAAGTGCAACCGTTTCCGGAACGACGGCTGAGGGCTTTGCCTATACGGGACTTGTTTCTGCCGACCCCGAGACTATACTGGTCGCAGGAAGCGGAACTACATTTAATAATCTTGAAAGCATAGTGATACCGGCTGAGGATATATCCATTGAGGGAATAACAGAAGATAAAAGTTATGTACTGAATATAAATGATTATCTTCCTTCGGGTATAAGACTTGCGGACAGCAGTTTTGACGGATTGCTTACGGTAACTGCATATGTAGGTAAGCTTGAGAATGCGCTGATCGATATTCCGATGAGCAATATTTTTGTAGATAATGTTCCGGAAGGATTTACGGTCGCATTTGCCGATGAAAGCGGTACCAAACGCGTGGAGGTACAGGGACTCAACGAAGTACTTACAAATCTGGATGCTTCAACGATAATGGGCAGCATAGATGCATCCTCCATGACTCCCAGGGAACCGGTTGAGGGAGAAGAAGGTTTCCATGCAGGCTCGTATGATGCATATGTTAAATGGAATATGCCTTCCGGTGTGACGGTAGTCGGTGCATCCATGATCGAGCTGAATCTTACTCCCGCAACGGACAATAATTTAAATCTTGTTGAGCCTGAGACAGTACTTACAGAGCTTCCGCCTGCAGAACAGTAAAAATGTACCTACAGTTAATGCTTGTTATTGCGTGACTTTCATGATATACTATCATAGACGGGCATTCAGCGTTTTTGATAAATATGGTTTGTCCGCCATATCTGTACGGTTTACTGATACAGCGTAGCGTAAGATAGATCATGAGAACAGTAAACGGTCATAAGGAGGCCATTGCAATGGTTAGCCAGAAGGTGACGATCAAGAATCCTACGGGATTACATTTAAGACCTGCAGGAATCCTGTGTAAGGAAGCCATGCAATTTAAATCACTTATAACATTTAATTTCCACGAGAACACAGCTAATGCAAAGAGCGTGCTCAGTGTCCTCGGGGCTTGTGTTAAATGTGGAGATGAGATAGAGTTTGTATGCGAAGGTGAGGACGAGCAGGAAGCACTTAAGTCGCTGGTTGAAGCGATAGAGAACGGCTTGGGTGAATAAATATTGGATTTAATGAAGCCGGCCTGTGCCGGCTTTGTTTTATTTTGACGATTATGGAGGTATTGTCTAAATGAAAAATGTGGAGAGATACAGGAAGAATCCTGTGCTTAAATATCCGGAAAGGGAGTGGCCGAACAAGGAGATAACAAAAGCCCCGATTTGGTGCAGTGTTGATCTCCGTGACGGTAATCAGGCGCTGATCGATCCGATGATAGTTGAGGAAAAGATCGAATTCTTTGAAATGCTTGTGAAGCTTGGGTTTAAGGAAATAGAGATAGGTTTCCCGGCTGCATCACAGATAGAATATGATTTTCTTCGCCAGCTTGTGGATCGTAAGCTCATTCCCGATGATGTATGGGTACAGGTGCTCTCGCAGTGCAGAGAGGAACAGATAGAGAAGACCTTTGAATCCATACAGGGGATAAAGAATGTAGTAGTTCATATATATAATTCCACATCCATCCTTCAGAGAGATGTTGTATTCAACATGGAGAAGGATGAGATCACCCGGATAGCCGTTAACGGAACAAGATGGGTAAAGGAAAGGGCGAAGAACTTTGACGGAAATATAAGGCTTGAGTACTCGCCGGAAAGCTTTACGGGAACTGAGGTTGAATATGCCCTCGAAATATGTACGGCTGTTCAGAAGGAGTGGGGGCCGACAAAGGATAATCCGCTTATCATAAATCTTCCGGCTACGGTTGAGCTTAATACGCCTAATGTCTACGCAGACATGGTGGAGTGGATGGATAAGCATTTCGAAGACAGGGAGTGCATAGTTCTAAGCGTTCATCCTCATAATGACAGGGGTACCGGTATTGCCGCAACAGAGCTTGCCATGCTGGCAGGCGCAGACAGGGTGGAAGGAACCCTGTTTGGAAACGGAGAGAGAACAGGTAACATAGATATACTGAATATTGCATATAACCTTTTCATGGATGGTATCGATCCGTGCCTCAATATCGACAATATAAATGAGATAATCGAGGTGTATGAGCGCCTTGTCAAGATGCCTATAGACGACAGACATCCATATGCCGGGAAGCTGGTATTTACTGCATTCTCAGGATCACATCAGGATGCGATAAACAAGGGCATTAAGGCCATGAAGGAAAGAGATTCGAAGATTTGGCAGGTTCCGTATCTTACCATAGATCCGGCTGACATAGGCCGTGAATACGAACCGATCGTCAGGATCAATTCACAGTCCGGCAAGGGCGGTGTCGCCTTTATCATGGATACTTATTTTGGTTTCAAGCTGCCCAAGGGAATGCATAAGGAATTTGCCAGAGTTATTCAGGCGATCACTGAGAAACAGGGAGAAATATCACCGGATGAGATCATGGCACAGTTTAAGGCCAGCTATATCGACATGAAGGAGCCGCTTCATTTCAGGAAGCTTAAGGTTGACGATACGAGTGATACCGATGATACGGAATTTGACACCCACGTAATCCTCACCTACACCGAGCATGATAAAGAGAAGTCGTATGAAGCTGTCGGAAATGGCCCCATAGACGCTGTGCTCAGAGGACTTAAGGAGAATCTTGGACTTAATATCAAGGTGCTTGACTACGAGGAACATGCGCTCCAGGGAGGAGCCAACGCCCAGGCTGCCGCATACATTCATTTACTTGATGCCGATGAAGGCAGAGTTACTTATGGTGTCGGCGTAAGCTCTAATATTACAAGGGCGTCAGTTCGTGCGATCTTTAGTGCTATCAACCGTCTGGGTCTTGTAAAGTAATATCGGTCAGGGAATCGGTATTGACTTTGGATCGACATTTAAGATCGGGGGCCTCTTAAGGAAGATTAGATCAGGGAGAGAAAGAAAATATGCCGGAATATGATTATCTGATAGTGGGAGCAGGTCTCTTCGGAGCTGTATTTGCCCATGAGGCGGTGAAGAGTGGAAAGAAGTGTCTGGTAATAGACAGGCGTGCGCATATCGGAGGAAATGTCTATACGGAGGAGATCGAGGGTATCAACGTACATAAATACGGTGCCCATATTTTCCATACAAGCAATAAAGAAGTATGGGATTACGTTAATTCCTTTGTTGAATTCAACAGATATACGAATTCTCCTGTAGCAAGATATAAGGATGAACTCTATAACCTGCCTTTTAATATGAATACTTTCCACGCTTTGTGGGGTGTCAGTACGCCGGAAGAGGCAAGAGAGAAGATAGAGGAGCAGAAGAGAGAAGCTCTCGAGGAGATGAAAGCTGCCGGCGTTTCGGAGCCGAGGAATTTAAGAGAACAGGCGATCACACTGGCCGGCAAGGATATTTATGAGAAGCTGGTAGAGGGTTATACAGAGAAGCAGTGGGGCAAGAGGGCTTCAGAACTGCCTGCATTTATAATAAAGCGTCTTCCTGTAAGATTTACCTATGACAATAATTATTTCAATGATAAATATCAGGGTATACCGGAGGGCGGATATACACGTATTATTGAGAAGATGCTTGAAGGCAGCGAGGTAAGGCTTTCTACAGATTTCTTCGATGACAGGGAAGCATATGAAAATGTGGCTGATAAGATCGTATTTACAGGTATGCTCGATGAATACTACGGCTACAGATTCGGAGAGCTGGAATACCGCAGCTTAAGGTTTGAAACCGAGGTTCTTGACACAGACAATTATCAGGGTAATGCCGTTGTAAATTATACAGAGTATGAGATACCGTATACAAGGATAATAGAACATAAGCATTTCGAGTTCGGAACCCAGGAGAAGACTGTTATCACCAGGGAATACCCGGCGAAATGGAATAAGGGTGATGAACCGTATTATCCCATGAATGACGAGAAAAACAACACTCTGTTTGCAAAATACAAAAAGCTTGCCGATGCGGAGGAAAAGGTGATCTTCGGTGGCCGTCTCGGTGAATATAAGTATTATGATATGCATCAGGTTGTTGCAAGGGCTCTTGAGGTTGTAAGGAACGAGCTTAAGCACTGATGCCGTAAAGGTGAATGTGAAGACCTGCTTCAATATATGAAGAAGCAGGAAACAATCCGTTGATCAAAAAGTATAGTTTTGACACTTGAATCATGAACATAATAAAGAAAACAACAGAAGGAAAACAGGCGGTTCTGTATCAGGCAGCAGCTGAAAACAGACCGCTTGTTGTTATAAATCATTATTCTTCCGATACTGACAGGGTGATAGAAGCGCTTCGCGGCATAAACAGCAGAAATGAGATCGAAAATAATCTGCTGTTCGTTTATGATCTTGACTGGGAGCATGATATGACCCCATGGGAATGCCCTCCGCTGTATCCCTCGGGTAAGGCATGTACCGGAGGAGCGGATGAGTATCTTGAGATCCTGCTCGCAGAGATCATTCCCGATGCGATGGAATCGGTAAAGGGCTCTCCTGAATATACTGCAATCGCAGGTTATTCTCTGGCAGGCCTGTTTGCTGTATATTCACTGTATAACTGTGATGCTTTTGACAGGGTGGCAAGCGTATCCGGATCCATGTGGTTTCCGGGTTTTACGGATTATGTATTCGGTCATGAGATGCAGAAGAAACCGGAAATGATATACCTGTCACTCGGCGATAAGGAAAAGAAGACAAAGAATCCGGTATTGAGAAAAGTACAGGATAACACAGAGATCCTTGCCGGACACTTTAAAGATGAAGGGATTCAGGTTACCTGTGAGCTTAATCCGGGTAATCATTTCGCAGATGCTTCCGCAAGATTTGCAAGAGGTATAAATTTATTGACACGCTGATATTGATCAGCGTGTTTTTTATGGGGAAAATGCACAAAATTATAAGTCAAAATTTTACATTCATATTCAGGAAGTAAAAAAAGTGCTTAATGAAGTAAAAGATTTACATTCGATTTGTAATGAAAATAGTGTATATTTCTGTTTGTATAGTGAATAAACTAATAAAGGCAGCAGAAACTGATGAAAATGATAAAGCGTTTTGCATGGATGGTAATAACAGTACTTTTAATATCTGTCATGACAGGATGCGGAGCAACATCGGAGCAATGGGCATATAATCACGAACCTGAAGACAAGATCCTTGAGCTTTTCTCTAACGGTAAAGCAGAATACAAGGGCAACGGTTATACATATACTAAAGACGATTCATTCATTCATTTAAAAGATAAATCAGGAAACACAACAGATATCCGTTATGTTATGGAAGGTGACGAGATGCTTTTCTATGAAGCATCGACATATCACAGGGAAGGCGGAAGTACCGAAGAAGGTATATATGGACTGTGGAAGCAGGACGAAGGCAAAGAATTCTTTCAGTTTAACAAGGACGGTAAGTTCAGTGAGGACAATATCTTTTTCGGCAATTACGGACTGGATAAGGATGCGGGAACGATAAAGCTTATGTATTCAGATCCGCTTCAGGATACGATCCTCTATTATACGCTTGACGGTGATACGGTCACGATAGAGTATCCATGGCGGCTGGTCAGGATAGAGACAGGCAAGGGCAGATAGAAGCCGCAGGGAATAAGAAACAAACAGGCATGATGATCAGGAAGCAGGAAGATATTGATCAGGTCGTAAGCGATAGTCGCTTAACGATAGATAACGCAGCATAAGCTGCAAAACAGATTCAAAAGGAGGGTTTATTATGAAAATGAAACGTGTCGTTTCAACAGTTCTTGCAGGTGTTATGGCATTCTCACTTGCAGCATGTGGCGGTGGAGCAGCAACTCCCGCACCCGAGGCAGCTCCTGCACCTGCAGCAGAGGCACCCGCAGAAGAGGCAGCTCCCGCTGAGGAGAAGACCGAAGAGGCTGAGGCTCCTGCAGAAGAAGCAGCAGCATCAGGTGAGGCTATTACACTTAACATGTGGTGTATAGCTACAGAGAGTGATTCAAACCGTCATTCTTATGAAGCAGCTATCGCTGACATGGAGAAGCTGTATCCCGACATCACACTTAACTGGGAAGCATTCGAGAACGAGTCTTACAAGACCAAGATCAAAGCTGCAGTTTCAGCTGATGAATTGCCTGACATCTTCTTCACATGGTCATGTGCATTCCTTGGTGACTTCGTAGACGCAGGCAAGGTATACTGCCTTGATGATGTATACGCAAAGTATAAGAGTGAACTTCCTGAGGTTATGCTTGGCAACTCAACATACGACGGAAAGCACTACGGTGTTCCTCTTACAATGAACATCGTTGGTCTGTTCGCTAACATGGATCTTCTTAAGGAAGCAGGATATGATGAGATTCCCGGAACATATGAAGACTTCATCAAGTGCTGTGACGACCTTAAGGCTAAGGGCATTACTCCTTTCGGATGTGCAGGTAAGGAGACATGGTGTGTAACCGAGTACCTTGAGTCCATCATCGAGAAGAGCATCGGCGCTGCAGAGCTTAACGACATCTTCGTTAACGGTGCTACATGGAACAATCAGGGCGTTGCTGACGCTGTTGATACATTCCAGGAAATGATCACAAAAGAATACTTCGATCCCGCAGGTATCGGTCTTACAAACGACGAAGTTAAGGCTAACTTCATGGATGGCAAGTATGCATTCTACATGAATGGTACATGGAACTGTGCAGACTTCGCAGCTAACGATGCATTCAAGGATAAAGTAAAAGTTGCTGAGTTCCCTGTTATTGATTCAAGCAAGTCAAAGCTTGGACAGCTTATCGGTGGTCCTTCAGATACACTTGCAGTAGCAGCTTCTTCACCTAACGCAGCAGCAGCAGCCGACTACGCTATGGAGCTTGGTAAGTACATCTGCCATTACGGATATCTTGATGGTTGTGGACTTCCTGCATGGACACCTTACGGTGATACAAGCTCGATCAATCCTCTTACACAGGCTGTATCTGAGATCGTAGCAGGCGCAGATTCAATGGTACTGTTCGGTGATACAGCTATGCCGGCTGACGACGCTAACGTATATCTTGACTATGTTTCACAGGTTTACGGTTCAGAGATCGACGGCGCAGGCTTCATCGAGGGTCTTGCAAGCGATTTAAGATAAGTTAAAGCAGATGCAAGGTTTATACCGGCTTTGACTGATTAGCGTAAACATTACGACCCCTCCCACGTCTCCTTTAAAGGCAGCGAGGGAGGGGTCGATTTTTCGGAAAGGTATTCAATATGGCTGAAAACAATTCAAACAATAATACCGGGAATACTAGGTCGAATGCAAAGTTCAGAAAAGGATTGGATATTTTTCTGTTCCTGCTGCCTGCCATACTGTTGTTTGTCGGGATACTGATCGCTCCCATAGCAGTGTCTCTGTACAGGAGCTTTCAAAAGTGGAATGGATTTACTCCCGGAACATTCATTGGAATCAAGAATTATACAGATCTGTTTACCTCAGGTTCCCTGCATTTCGTACCGGCTCTTAAGAATGCGTTGATCATTGCGTTCTTCTCTGTATTTGTACAGCTGCCGTTTTCACTGTTCCTGGCACTGCTTTTGGGACGAAAATACAAGGGTGAGAGATTTTTCCTGACGGTATACTTTATGCCGGTTCTGATATCTACGGTTGTTATAGGTCAGTTATGGCTTAAGATTTATAATCCCGACTATGGTATCCTTAACAGAGCTCTTATGGCTGTCGGACTGGAAAGCTGGACTCATGTCTGGGTCGGCGATCCCAAAACGGCGCTGGGTTCGGTAGTTGTACCTACTGTATGGCAGTATATAGGATATCATATGCTTCTTATGTATGCGGGTGTTAAAGGTGTTTCACCTGACCTTCGTGAGGCAGCGATGCTTGACGGAGCTACCAACTGGCAGGTTGACAGATATGTGGTAATCCCGATAATAAAGCCCATAATCAGAACCAGCGTAATATTTGCAGTTACAGGTTCACTGAAGTCGTACGACCTTATACGTATCATAACCAATGCGGGTCCTACTCATAAAACTGAGGTACCCTCCACATTGCTTGAGGATATGCTGTTCTTAAGGAACAGATACGGAATGGGTAGTACGATATCGGTAATGCTTATAATCCTTTGCTTCGCGTTTGCTCTTGCGATCACGGCAGCATTTAAGGATAAAGAGTGATAGGAGGGCACAGAGATGGAAGAAAGATATACCTTAAAAAAATCAAATCCGGCCCTTAAAGTATTTATATATATTTTGCTGGTAGTTTGGGCATTTATTAATTTATTTCCCATATACTTCATGTTCACTTTTTCTCTGAAATCAAATGAGGAAATATTCGGTAAGAATGTTGTGGGACTGCCTCATGAGTGGAGATGGTCCAACTACTCATCTGCCATGGGCACGGGAAATATGGGTCTGTATTTCTTTAACAGTGTGCTGGTTACTGTATTCTCAATAGCCATATCCATAATGGCTGCTATGATGGCAACCTATGCACTTACAAGGATTAAGTGGAAATGGGCTGAAATGACCAATGCCTTCTTTATGCTTGGTCTTACGATCCCGCTTCAGGCATCAATAGTTCCGGTATACGTAATACTTTCGAAGCTCCACTGGCTGAATCATTATTCAACACTGATCATTCCGTATTCGGCGTTTACACTGTCGATGTCAATCCTTATCTGTACCGGCTTCATGGTTGATATTCCATATGACCTTGATGAGGCAGCGAGGATAGACGGATGTGGTCTGTGGGGAACCTTCTTCAGGATAATAGCTCCGCTGCTTAAGCCTGCTCTTTCAACGATTGGTATTTATGCGTTCCTTCAGTGCTGGAACGAGTTCATGTTTGCAAACGTATTCATTTCGGATTCAAAGCACAGAACTCTTCCCGTAGGTATCAAGGCACTGTCGGGTGCGTATACGACAGACTGGGGTCCGATAGGAGCTGCGCTTGTTATAGCTACCTTCCCCACACTGATCATATACATCTTCCTGTCAAGAAAGATACAGGACAGCTTTATTGCAGGTGCGGTAAAGGGTTGAAAACAAAATATACTTACTATATTGGCTGATA
>JAILNV010000170.1 GCA_024691125.1 Lachnospiraceae bacterium
GTGCCATAAATGCCGAAAAGACAGGAACCGTTATTGGTGAGGAGCTTGAAGCTGTCGGGTTTAATACTGATTTTGCACCCGATATAGATGTAAACAATAATCCGGCAAACCCGGTCATAGGCACGCGTTCTTTTTCCGATGCCCCGGCGCTTGTTGCAGAGCTAGGACCGGCGTATGCCAAGGGACTCAAAAAAAGCAGTGTTATTGCTACATATAAGCATTTCCCGGGACATGGTGATACGGAAACGGACAGTCACATAGGTACTCCGTCTGTTGAAAAGACATATGAGGAGATTAAGGAAACAGAGCTGGTTCCGTTCAGAAGTGCAATAGAGAACGGTGCGGATATGATAATGACAGCTCATATAACTTATCCGCTTATTGATGATGAGGTAACATTCGGGGATGGCGTAACCAAAGGCATTTATCCCGCGACTATGTCAAAGAGGATGATAACGGATATTCTTCGTAATGATATGGGATACGATGGTGTAGTTGTAACAGATGCACTGGAGATGGACGCCATCAGAACGGCGGGGCTGGTTCCCGGTGAGGAGGATTCGGCCGAATATCGGATAAACATAGCCGAAAAGGTAATAAATGCGGGTGTGGATATCCTGTTGATCCCGGCTGATCTTAAGGATAGCGATACCGCTGCATTTTATGACGAGTATATTTCAGGAATTGCGAAGAAGGTTGAAGCAGGCGATATAAGCGAAAACAGAATAAATGAGAGCGTAAGACGTATCCTTTCACTTAAGGTAAAATACGGGATAGCAGCTATTTCCGGACAGACTAATTCTGATAATGATTCCGGTATAGATATTGAAAGCCGGGTTGCTGAGAGCCTTAAGACGGTCGGATCGGATTCGCATCATGAAACAGAGATGGAGATAGCAAAAGAGGCGATAACCCTTATTAAGAATGATTCCGATCTGCTGCCTTTGTCGAAGGACTGCGGCAATATCGTAGTGCTCGGACGGCTGAAGGATGATGCTGTAACGATTAACCACGCGATAAAAGAGCTTAAAGAGAAGGGAACCATTGATAGTGATGCCGATATTCCGGTAGAGTATTATTATGATTCGGCTTCGGATGAAAAGCTTCATTATACCGATGAAATGAAAGAAAAGATATCATCTGCCGATGTTGTCATAGGCTTTTCTTATGCTTCGGGCAACGGTATCCTTGATAAAGAAAGTCCGCAGGTTATAGCCATGAAGAGTGCTATAGAGGATACGCATGAGACAGGAGGACGATTTGTACTGATCAGTCAGAATCTTCCCTATGATGCGGCAGTATATCAGGACGCTGATGCTGTAATACTGGCTTACCTTGGGTCGGGTCTTAATATCGATCCTACGGAGAAGACTGAGAGCGGATCGGGACTTGTCGCTCGCAACGCCAATATTCCGGCCGCGCTTGAAACAGTTTTCGGTCTTAACAGCCCGAAGGGAAAGCTGGCGGTGAATGTCCCTGTGGTTGAGGAGCAGTCTGACGGAACGCTTGCTTACGGCGATGATTATCTGTATAAGAGGGGATATAGTCTGTCATATGACGAAGAAGTATCTTCCGGGGTAATATCTGATGGACTCACCGGCTATACGCTCGAGCAGGTGGTTATCCTTTCGCGTCATAACCTGCGTGCCCCTCTTTCAAGCAACGGTTCCGTACCGCAGGAATTAACGCCTCATAAATGGATAAACTGGAGTGCCGGTCCAAGTGAGCTGACCGTAAAGGGTGGTATCCTTGAAACCAATATGGGCCAGTATTTCAGAAAATGGCTGGATGAGGAGGGACTGATATCCGAGAATTCCATACCTGCACCCGGTGAAGTACGTTTCTATGCCCGTGACAAGCAGCGATGCCGCGCAACGGCAAGGTATTTTGCTTCGGGTTTATTTCCGCTTGCTGATATTCCGGTTGAATATCCGGGAGCACCTTATAATTATGCGGATTTTATGAAACCAAACATCCATTTTTACTCCGATGATTATGCTGCGGCTGTAGAGGAGCAGGTGGCGCAAATGGGAGGCGATGCCGGTTTTAAAGGCATAAGTGAGCAAACATCAGGTGCTATAAAACTAATTATGGATACTGTTGATATGAAGAACAGCGAAGCCTACAGAAAAGGGAAATTCGGCAATCTCATGACAGACGAAAACGGCTACATCATGTCGCCGGGAGAAGAACCGGACGTTACCGGACCTGTTAAGACAGCAAGTCAGGTTGCTGATGCGCTGCTCCTTCAGTATTATGAGGAGACCGATGATAAGAAGGCTGCGTTCGGACATGATCTTACCGGGAAGGACTGGGAGACGATAGGTGGCTTTATGACGACATATCTGAAAATGCGCCATGGTGCTCCTATGGCAGCGGTCAATATCACAGAGCCGCTGCTTGAAGAGCTGGAGGGTGAGCTTAAGAACGAAGACCGTAAGCTCAGCTTTTTCTGCGCGCATGACTGCACTGTATTTGGTACCCTGACAGCGCTTTCGGCAGAACCGTATACGCTTCCGTACAGTATCGAAACCATGACACCGATCGGTGTCAAACTGATGTTTGAAAGATGGCGTGACGAAGATGATAAGGTATGGTATCGTGTGAATCTTCTGTATCGCAGTACTGACCAGATCCGTAACGCCGATGTGTTATCTCCCGATAATCCGCCGTTACGTTATGAGCTAAGCTTTAAGGGAGTGGAAACCAACGAGGATGGTCTTATTTCCGAGGAGGATCTGTTCAGACTCTTTGAGAAAGCGTTTGATACCTACTATGAACTTGAAGAGGAATATACGCTGAATGCAGCAGCATGATGGAGGGGACCAGGGTGGGACCAGGGGACGGTTCCCGGGACCAGGGGACGGTTCCCCAAATCGTTGGTCGGGAACCCCAGAACCGTCCCTCCGGTTCCCGGATTTGGAAAGGAGAAAGAATTGAGAGCTAATAATGCTTTTGTTGAATTCGAGTACGATGAGGAGAATACATGTCCTGAGATATTTGAGTTAAATATCGTAAGCGGAGGATGTCATATATATGGATATTTGCTGGCGCCTGATAAAAGGATAGAAGGACCGTATCCTACCGTGATCATGTCTCATGGTTTTCCGGGCTATACAACAAACAATGACCTGGAACTGTCGTTTATGAGAATGGGATGTGTGGTAATTCACATGAACCACAGGGGAGCCTGGGGAAGTGACGGTGATTATCTGTTCACCAACCTGAAGGATGATCTCATATCGATCACCAAATGGGCCCATAACCCTGCCATAGCCGATCAATACGATATTGATACCGATAATATCTTTCTTGTGGGACACAGTATGGGAGGACAGACTGTCCTTAATGCCGCAAAGGATCTTCCCTTTATAAAGGGAGTTGCCGCGATGGCCGCTTATGATATCGGAGCCGCATTCAGATATAAAATGGAGAAGGACTTATTCCTTATGATCGAAACCGAAGGCCAGTGCCTTAAGATGACTTCCGCCAGTGATGTTTTTGAAAATGCTCTTATCAATCAGCAGGAGTTAAGCGTTCTTAACAGATATGAGAAGCTCACGGAGCATAATGTTCTGCTTGTGGAGGCGACCATGGATACGATCGCACCTCCGGATATCATGCTTAAACCTCTCGCCGATATGCTGAAGAAAGCCGGGGCATCGATAAGTTACCGATCCATAAGATCCAATCACAGTTTTGTAGGTCAGAGGATGAAGCTTGCCGGGATCGTGGGTGAATGGATGGAGGCTGTCATAAAATGAAAAACGGAACCACAGAACCGTCCCCCGGGTCCCCCGATTCCTTACGTTTATACAGAAATATAGTACGGATCACATATCCGTTTATATTTCTTGCGCTCTTTTTTGCAATCACATATAAGCGGGATTATTCATTCGGCCAGAAAGAAGA
>JAILNV010000180.1 GCA_024691125.1 Lachnospiraceae bacterium
CTGCGTCTTTCCGTCAGATGAAGTCTCCATACCTGTGCGGTCAGAAAACTCGCTCCCGCCGTCTGTCAGAATGACTTCAAAAAGATGCTTAAAAAGATCTGTACCAAGCTCTGCTTCCAGAAAAGAAAAAACCCTTAGGAACTCCTCCTGTGTTTGACTGTCAAGGAGAAAGATCAGCATAAGATTAGTCCTGCGGAACGTAAATGCCAATACCACGATACCCAAGATCCTGAGATATCTTACAGGAGCAATTGCATATAAGGAAGCAGGAGATCGGGATGAGTACTCGGATCGCCTTGAAACCGCAAAAAGGTTTTATGATGCGGTTATTGAAAATCAAACCTATGCTACGGGCGGAATAGGCGATATGGAACATTTCTTTGCCGACGGTCTTCTTGATGCTTCGCGTACTCAGTGTAATGCCGAAAGCTGCTGCTGTTATAACATGATGAAGCTCTCCGGGTTGCTGTTCATGATGACCGGAGAGACAAAATATATTGAATATACAGAAAAGACGCTTTGGAATGCCAGGCTGGGGTCGATCGGACCTGAGGGCGGTTATACATATTTCAATCCTATGGGAACCGGTTATTACAGGCTTTATTCTCCGGCCAAACCCGAAGACAATCCATTCTGGTGCTGCGTAGGAACGGGCATGGAAGATTTTGCATCATTTGCCGATAAGATCTGTTATGTCGAAGACCGTACACTTATCATCACACAATGGATCTCATCGGATATGACCCTGGGTGATGAACGATATGAACTAAGGGCAGATCATAAAAAAGGGAAATTATCATTATCCGGCACGGGAGGAAATGTTAAACTGCGTATTCCCGCGTGGATCAAAAACAGGGATAGGATCCTTCCCGAAAAATCAGATTATCTGGATATATCTTTTGAAAAAGACAGAACATTTGAGCTTGACTTTGATATGGAGATAAGTCTTTTGTCTCTTCCGGATGAACCGGCTGCAAAAGGTTTTTCATACGGGCCGTTTGTATTATGCGTTCCTCTTGGTAAAGATAAATGGGGCATTACCGAAAATGCCGGAATAGAAGTTTCAGCACCTGCGTGGAAGGTTGTATTCGGAGAATCATATAAAGGCAGCATTACGTATGGAAAGACAACGCGAAAGGTATTGGACAGCGAATACCTGACACTGCCAAAAGGCGAGACCATTGAATCGTTTTCGAAAGGCTTTCGTAAGTATATCATTGTAAAAGACGATAGTCTGTACTTATCCGGCCTATCGGACTGTAACGGTAACGAGCTTGAACTTCCGCTCATACCGTATTATCTTACAGGAAACATGCGGTATGGGATTTACTGGTATTTTTCTTCACCAAACCCCGGAGCAAAAGCGTCTGTTTCTCCCGTGACATTAAATAAAAAGGATACTTGATACGATAAATGAAAAAATCATTAACAGAAAATATCCCAATATGGGATGTTTCAGATGTTTATATGAAAAGAATTCATGGCACGGTCTGATGAAAAAATAAGAAAAGCATTATGAAAATAGACAGAAAGTAAGAAAGCACCGCAAAACGGTGCTTTCCTATTTCAAGAGACAATATTTGTATTATCCCTCTATAGCGATTGTTTTAGCTTCGGGAATTTTCTCTGCTTCTTTCTTGGGAATGCTCAGCTTAAGGACACCGTCCTCAAATTTGGCTTTGACATCTGTCTCAGTCAGAGCATCGCCGACATAGAAACTTCGCTGCATAGAACCGGCATACCTTTCCTGACGGATGATCCTGCCCTTAATATTCTTTTTATCCTTGTCAAGGCTCTTTGCAGCATTTACTGACAGATAACCATTCTCAAGCGACAGCTTGATATCTTCCTTCTTGAATCCCGGAAGGTCGATGTCCAGTTCGTAGCCTTCGTCATGCTCGTGCACATCAGTCTTCATGACATTTGCTGCATGCCGACCGTAGAGCTTGCGCTCAACGTCTCCAAAGTCCATCCAATCATCCAACAAACTTTCTCCAAAAATACTTGGTAACAACATAGGTCATTCCTCCTTCTCATAGAAAATATGATAAACAATAAGTTCTGTGAGCAAGGGAAGGAGCGTTTGGATTCTGTCCGGAATCTTCTCTGTTCCTTTGTTCTGACTTTGTTATAACACTGATTGTTAGCACTGTCAATAGGTGAGTGCTAACAAATTTGTGAAACTTTTGTGAAAGCTCCATATCACATTCCAAGAGAAGTGCTATCGACAGATTATAAATGTATTGTTATATCTATTTTGTTTTATAATATGAACGTATATCCGCTTATAGGATGAGTGTGGCATCTGTCATTTTAACCAAGACTTCACTACAGACTGTCGGAAGTTAATGTGTACAGGTAACAAAGATGAACGAAGTATGGAGAGTAATTCCGAAATAACCGAGGAAATCATTTATGAATACAGCTTTTATTACAAAGCCGAAAGCAATATGATAAAAAAGGATATATCAGATACATGATCCCTACTGTTGTTGGCCTTGCTTTCGGTCAGTTTGCTCCTCTTGTGGATTCCCTGTGCATTTCAAAAATACTTGAAGAAGATGCTCTATCCGCCATGAGCACGGTAAACCCGGTGTACTATCTTTTCAATATAGTTGCCGTTCTTGGTGGCATTGGGGGAGGTATCGGTATTGCCAAGTCAATGGGTACCGGCAATAAATATCAGGGAGGCCGTATTTTTACAAAGGTCATGATTTTTTTAACTGCAGCCACTGCCGTACTGAGCGTACTATGTCTGATTTTTATCGATCCGCTTCTTAAAATTCTGTGTGCGACGGAAAGAAACTACGGTTACGCACGTGATTATCTGGCGGTCCTTCTCATGGGAATGGTCTTCTATGTCTTAAATAATGCACTTGTTTACATACTTATGGACGATAACGATGCCGATCCAAAGAACACGGTAAAAGCGGATCGGATAGGAAGCCTCAGCCACAACACCAATGAATATCTTGATGAGCTGAAGAGGGAACCGCTCGGAAATGTACTGCTTACAGGGGCGACCGGTTTTCTTGGCATTCATGTGCTCAGGGAACTTATTGAGAACACTGATGAAAAGGTATACTGCCTTGTACATTCAGGGAAGGTCAAAGCGGAACACAGGCTTAAAGATATGCTGTACTACTACTTTGAAACTACATATGACGAACTGTTCGGAGAACGTCTTTTTGTAGTGGAAGGTGATATAACGCATCCCGAAACATTTGATTCATTATCAGATGCGGAATACAGTACCGTTATCAACTGTGCTGCCTGTGTGAAACATTTTGCAGACATCGAATATCTTAAATCCATCAATTATAAGGGAGTTGAGAATCTTACAGAGCTCTGCCTTAAGACAGGCTCGCGGCTCATTCATATTTCTACAGTCTCTGTGGCCGGCAGCGTTGAAGAAGAAAATAAGGATAAGATGGTCCTCAGGGAAGATATGCTGGATATCGGACAGGAGGTTGAGGATAATGGATATGTTTATACGAAATATCTTGCGGAAAAGCATGTGTTAAAGTGCATTGAGGAGAAAAATCTTGATGCGAAGATAATACGTGTGGGCAATCTTTCCAGCCGTGTCCGTGACGGTGAATTCCAGGTGAATTTCCGGACAAATGCGTTTATGAATTCGCTGAAAGCATATGCTGTGCTTGGCTGTTTCCCGATATCCTCAATGAGTGAAAAGAAGATCTGTCTTATATTGATGAGACTGCACGTGCCATAATAGCCCTTTCAGGTACCAATAGCTGCTTTACGGTATTCCATGCCTTTAATTCCCATGCTGTGGAGATGGGGAATCTTGTAAATTCCATGAATGAGCTGGGGATCACTGTAGAGCCGGTGAAGGATTCGGAATTTGAGCGCCGCCTGCAGGAGGGTCTTAAGAATGATAAGATCAGCCATTATCTGTCGCCGCTTATAGAATATGATCTGTCCGGCGATACCAAATACACTGAGGTCTGTGCGGATAACTCCTTTACGACCAACGTTCTGTATGCTCTGGGCTTTGGCTGGACGATCACAGACCGGAAGATCATCAGAAAAATGCTTGAGGCCATGCTTTCACTGGGATTCTTTGATCTGTAAAAATGAAATGCAGGGAGTTTATGGTACTGTTCTTGAGAAAACAAACGAATATATAGTAAATGTCAATACAGACAGATTGATGAGGAATTGCTGAAAATATATGAAGAGGCAGATTGGTCTGGGTGGCTCCTTGATAAAAAGAAAGCAGGATTTGTCCGTAATGCAGGATTCTCATTTTGTATAGAAATAAGACTGAAAAAACAAAGCACTGACGGATTTATAAGCGTCGGTGCTTTGTTTTTTGATAATCCGCTTTCAGTTAAGTAAAAGAGGAGATACATCGATTGTCACGGATAATATGTTTTGATATAATATTTGTGTGACAATTCAGGTGCGGCACAGATCTTATGCGTATTCCGGGATGTTGAAACCATCAAAGCATGGCATGAAGAGCTTCTTGCAGGTTATACCGATGTGGTTAAAATAATCAGAAATGCTCCGGGAGTGGGAACACCGGTTATGAATGGATTGACAAACAGAGAGGGATTTATCATTTGCGAAATTCTTGCCGATACGAACCGGCTGCTTGCAATTGACATGGTAGAAACCAATCCGCTTCTTGATAACAGAAATATTACGGGAACTATGGCGGCTGAGCTCATTCTGACCTGCATCGGAAAGACGGATTATCAGTTATTTGGACTATAAAAAAATGGCAGATAATAAGATAAAGGATCCTCTTGAATGGGAAGAAGTAACTTCGAACCATTTTATTCATACAGTCGCAGTGATCACGTGGCCATCGTGCCACGGATACATAGTGGAGATATCTGTGCGTCAGGCAGTTCATATCCTTGCATGCTGTTAAGCAGAAGGAGATGACAGAATGGCATTCGGTGTTAATGATATGAGTATACTGATAAAAGATACGACAAGCGAAGAACACGATGATATGTAACAGGAGCTGAACACATGAAAAAACTGCTGATCTTATTTGGAATTATTACTATTCTTACATTTCCTGTAGTTGTTTATGCGCAGAATGGTCTTTCGGATGAGGATGACTCTTTTCCGCCTGCCGGAAAGTATAGATCAGTCGAAGAGTGAGTGATAAAAACATCGGAGTTATGACAGGCAGCAGCTTTGATGCTGTCGCAAGAGATATGCTTCCGGAGGCTAAGGAGCGCTATTACAACAGCATGGCAGATATGATAACAGCGATAAAAGCCGGCAAGATAGATGCATTTCTGGCGGATGAACCGGTAATCCGCTATCTGATGGCGGATAATGAAGAGCTGACATTTATTCCCGAGACCTTTGTTGACTATGATTTTGCTTATGCGTTTCCGAAAAACGAAGAGGGACAGAAGCTGTGTGATGAAATTAGTGAATATACCCGTCGAATTTCATCAGACGGAACGCTCAACCGGATTCTGGATACTTGGTTTGGAAGGGATGAAGAGAACTGGGGAGCATCGGATTACGAGCATTTACCGGCTTCAAACGGCACACTTACGATGGCTGTAGATGCAACCACCACACCGTTTATAATGCTCTATAATGGTAAGCTCACAGGAATAGAAGTGGATATTGCGGCAGGCTTCTGCGAAGAATACGGTTACGGTCTGGAGATTAAGAATATGAGCTTTGATGCGGTTCTGCCGGCTATACAGACGGGCAAGGCCGACTTCGTAGGTGCCGGGCTGGCCATAACACCCGAGAGAGCAGAGAGTGTTCTTTTTTCCGAACCCCATTATACAGGAGGTATTGTACTGGCAGTTCTCAAGGCGGACGCAGTCACGGAAACAGAGGATGAGGACGAGGAGGCGAAGGGCTTATGGGACAGTATCAGGATAAGCTTCGAGAAAACCTTTATCCGTGAACAGAGGTGGAGGATGTTTCTGAGAGGATTACTGACAACGCTTACGATCACTCTCATATCCATTATACTTGGTTCTCTGCTTGGTTTTGGTGTATACATGCTTTGCCGAAACGGAAACCGTGTGGCAAACGGTATTACAGGAGTCTGCACCTGGCTGGTACAGGGCATGCCAACAGTCGTACTTCTTATGATCTTTTACTACATAATTTTTGGTAAGCTGGCAATCGGCGGAGTCTGGGTTGCCGTCATCTGTTTTACGCTTATCTTCGCGGCTGCCGTATTCGCGCTTCTGAAAATGGGAGTGGGTGCTGTTGATAAGGGGCAGTATGAAGCAGCCTGTGCACTTGGTTATTCCGAAACGCATACATTCTTCAGGGTTATACTCCCGCAGGCTCTGCCGCACGTTATGCCGAGCTACAAGGGAGAGATCACGGGTCTGCTGAAGGCGACCTCGGTTGTAGGATATATTGCCGTACAGGATCTGACTAAGATGGGTGATCTTGTAAGAAGCAGGACATATGAAGCCTTCTTCCCTCTGATAGCTGTGGGTATCATATATTTTATGTTGGAAGGGCTGCTGGGCTTTATGGTTAACAGGCTTTCGCGGGTTTTGGATCCAAAACGGCGGAAGAACGAAGATATCCTGAAGGGGGTGAATGCAGATGATTAGGATTGAACACTTAAAAAAGGAGTATCCCAATATCACACCGCTTAAGGATGTAAATACAGAGATCCGTGATGGAGATGTCATCTCGGTCATAGGTCCGTCGGGAACAGGAAAGAGTACGCTGCTCCGCTGCATAAACCAGCTGGAAAAACCTACCTCCGGCAGGATATGGATGGATGATATTGAGCTTACGGCACCTGACTGTGATATTGTAAAGGTGCGCCGGAAAATGGGAATGGTATTTCAGTCATTTAACCTGTTTGGACATAAAACGGTGATAGAAAATATCATGATGGCTCCGGTTGATCTGCTCGGCCGGTCAAAGCAGGAGGCTTATGACGAAGGCATGCGTCTTCTCAGGACAGTAGGTTTGGCCCAGAAGGCATTCAACTACCCGGATGAGCTTTCGGGCGGTCAGAAGCAGCGGATAGCAATTGCCCGTACTCTTGCAATGGATCCAGATATTATCCTGCTTGACGAGCCTACAAGTGCCCTGGATCCGACTATGGTAGGCGAGGTTCAGGCTGTTATCCGCGATCTTGCAGGAACAGGCAAGACAATGATGATCGTTACGCATGAGATGTCCTTCGCAAGGGCTATCTGTAACCGCATTTTTTATATGGATGAGGGCGGTATATACGAGGATGGAACTCCTGAGCAGATTTTTGATGATCCCAGGCGGGAAAAAACAAGGCGTTTCGTTCGCAGGCTTAAGGTGCTCGAGCTTAACATCCAGAACAGGGATTATGATTTCCTGGAAATGGCAGAACTCATTTCGCAATACTGTCGTAGGAATCAGATAACGTCCAAGCTGGAGAATCGTGTCCAGCTGACCTTTGAAGAGCTGGTGGAGCAGCTTCTTCTGCGTAAGCTTGGAGCCACACGGATTCAGGTTATAATGGAATATTCAGAAAAGGAACATGATATATCAATGGTTGTCCGGTTCAACGGCCCCAAGCCGGATGGCTATCCGGATAAGGACGAACTGTCTATCATGCTGCTTAAGAGTACAATGGAAGCTTTGGAATACAGCAGAGAGGAGAATCAGGAGCTGGCGAATCAGCTGACCTTTCGGATTAAGAATGAAAAAGCCTGATCATAAGCAGTCGTAGAAGGATCCGATATCAATGATGATCATAGATATTGATTTATTTAAGTCAATCAATGATGAATACGGACATGCAGCCGGTGATAAGACACTTAAGCGCTTTGCCAGGGTTATCAGGGACTGTTTTAAAGAAGAGCAGACAGATATCGGACGCTGGGGAGGTGAGGAGTTTGTTGTGGTGTGTTATAACAGGAATCTTGATGAGACAGTGAAGATTGCCGATGAATTAAGGTCGACAATAGCTGATACTTCTATGACGGGCTCCAGAAATATTACGTGCAGTATTGGTGTAACGGAAGTCAGGGAAAATGATAAGTATGAAGATGCATTCGGACGGATGGATAAGGCTTTGTATAATGCCAAGTTATCCGGAAGAAACAGAGTGGAAGCCGGTTGATCCGGTTCAGGAGCTATAGTATCACCGATTCAGCGGCTGATAGGTGGACAGATATATTCAGAGAGGATGAATACATGGTAAAAAAAATAAAAAGTCTGCTGTCAGATGCTGAACTGGATTTTCAGAGCAAGTCTTTTGTCCTTCTGTCAGTAATCGCATTGGCAGGTCTGTTTTTGGCACTGATAAGCGGTATTATTCTTGGTCAGTCATTTATGGCCAATCTTTCTGTCTTTATTGAATTTGTTCTGTTCTCCGGAATATTCTATATGGCGGTTTTTCATAACCGGATAAGAATTGCAATGATGACAATAGCGTTCTTTCTTATCTTTGTGTTTCTCCCTGCGGCTTTTTTTACAAGCGGTGGAGCAGCGGGAGGCACACCGGTCTGGTTTGCTTTTACCACCCTTTATATTGTTATGACGTTGTCCGGAAGACCGAAGATCTTTTTCCTTGGTACTAATGTTATTGTCGTGATCGTATGCTGGTGGGTCGGATATACACATCCCGAAACCGTAACGGAATTTACCCGGAAAGAGGCATATTACGATTCCTTTTTTACACTTCTTATTGTTGGCATCATAATGACTATGCTCTTAAGCTATCAGGCTCTTTTGTTCAGGAGAGAAAATGAACGTGTAAACAGACAGAAGAAGGAGATTGAAGAGCTCAACCGCGTACAGAAACGTTTCTTCTCATTCATGAGTCATGAGATCCGCACCCCTGTAAATGCCATATTGGGAACAAATGAAATGCTGCTCCGGAGGAAGGATATTCCGGAGGAAATCCGTGAGGATGCGTATAATGTTCAGAATGCCGGTAAGATGCTTCTTGCGATCATCAATGATATTCTTGACCTCTCCAGAATAGAAGCCGGGAATATGGAAATCATTCCGGTTGAGTACAGAGTAGCGGAAATGATATCCGAGATCGTTAACATGATTAGGGTAAGAGCTGCTGACAAAGGCCTGGCATTTGAGGTTGATGCCGATCCGGATATTCCATCAGGACTTATGGGCGATGAAATAAGGATCAAACAGATAATCATCAACCTTCTGACCAATGCGGTAAAGTATACGGAAAAGGGTTCAGTAAAGCTTGGCATTAAGTCGGAAAAAACAGATGCTGATCATATCATGCTTATTATTTCCGTCAGGGATACGGGTATAGGGATCAAGAAGGAACTTATGTCCGCACTGTTTGATGAGTTCAAAAGGATGGATATTGAAAAGAACAGAAATATAGAAGGCACCGGGCTTGGGCTGTCCATCGTAAAACAGCTGGTAAATCTGATGGATGGAGAAATACACGTTGACAGCGTATATGGAGAAGGCACGGAGTTTACTGTAAGTCTTCTTCAGGGTGTTACGGATCCGGAAAGAATCGGCAAGACAGACATCACGGCTCATTCAAAGCCTCAGGCCGGGAATGACCGTCCGTTCAAGGCGCCTGAAGCAAAAATACTGATCGTTGATGACAATAAGGTGAATATTGCGGTTGAAAAGGGGCTTCTGCGTAATACAGGCATGCAGATTGACACTGCATTGAGCGGTCCGGAAGCGCTTGAACTTACATTAAAGAATAAATACGACTGTATACTTATGGACCATTTCATGCCGGGAATGGATGGCATTGAATGTCTTAAGCATATACGCAGCCAGGCTGAAGGAATGTGTAACGAAGTACCGGTGATAATACTTACGGCAAACGCCGAAGGCGAAAATCAGGAGCTATACAAAGAGGCCGGTTTCGATGGCAGACTCTCCAAGCCTGTCTCGGGAAGCAGTCTTGAAGGCGAGCTTATAAAGCATATTCCAAAGGATAAGATCAAGTATGATTAAAGGCTTTATTAAAAGCCTTATAAGCTATTTTAGCTTAATATCAAGTGCCTGTCCGGCAAATGCGGGACCGGTGATTATCTGGAGCGTTTTATTATTGAGCATTTCCCTGTGATAGAAATGTACATGTCCGGCAAGTACCAAAACGACAGGGCTCTCGTCACCGAGAACAAGATCAATGAATTCTCTGGTTACGGAGTCGGGCAGGCAGCCATTCTTGCCTATGAACAGCCTGATCTTATCCCTGGGAACACCATATTCCTCCTCACATCTTTTGAGAAGCTGTGAGGATCCTGTTACAGGTTCTATAGGTACATGAACAACAAGAACTATGGGTTTATCCTCAGATACTATTTTTTTGAACGCCTTAAGCACTTCGGGTGCGACCTGATTATTCCTGTCATCTACAGTGAAGATCGTAACTTCGTCAAACTGCCTGATCTGGTATTCGGTTCCGTCCCGGAATTCTTTTAGTCTGGGCAGATAAGTATTGTAAGCTTTCTCTGTGAAGTACTCTCTTCCGTACTCAAAGTCATGATTTCCCATGGAATACAGATAAGGTTTGTCAAGAGAGGACAGTGCACTTCTTACATGGTCTATTGAGGCATACATAGCTGAATCTATAATGTCTCCGCCCATTAAGACTATCTTTGCATCGCTTGTATTTGCGGCATTTATCAGAGCATCAAATCTGTCGTGTGCTTCGATTCCGTCAGTTTTATACAGAACGCTTCTTTGAAATGCTTTACCGGTCAGATCCATATCTCTGTTATCGCACAGTGAAATATGTGAATCTGCAAGAAAGAAGATTTCAAACGGTTCTTCAATACCTTCAACATCTATAACTTCTTCGGTGATATTTACAGGAACTTCCGGTTCTGATATTTCCGTTGTTTTCTCGTTGCTTTTCTTTGTATTGTTTACGCATCCGGTTACAGAAATCAGCATCGACAAAAGACAAATGAAACAGAGAACCATTCTCTGCTTTATTTTAGGTTCTTTTTCCAACACTGCTTACGCCTCCCCCTATCTTCACCTTATGGTTTTAATACAGTATATATTATTATAGTATCTTTTTGATCAGGTTGGCAATAGTTACAGATGAGTAAGATAGTTGCAGGCAATAGGAAAAAAACTTATAATTAAGATTGGAATTAAGAAGAAGTCAATGGAGTCGGTTATGGGTAAAATAAAGCTTTGGTTAGGCAGAAGTGTAATATATATCTGCGCTTTTACAGTACCGTTTTTGATGGTTCAGTTATTTTTTGCAATATGCAGGGTGTATCCTTACGGTCCATTCTCGATACTTACGGGCGATATGGATCTTGAATTCGTTAACTTCTATTCATATTATCTAAAAACCTTCAGTTCAAAGAGTGATCACTTTTATATGTTGGCCAAAACCCTGGGAGGTGAATACCCGGGGCTTGCCGCTTTTCAGCTGCATGATCCGCTGTTATTCATACTGTTCCTGTTCCCCGGTGAAAGGATAGCAGTGGGAATAGAGCAGTATTTTGCGCTCCAGATATCGGTGGCGGGTCTTTCTGCTTCCATACTGCTTAACGGCAGGTACAGAAAAACATGGATGTCCATTCTGTTTTCAACAGCATATTCCTTCTGCGCTTTCTTCTTTGGATATCTGGTACTGACTATCTATTTCGGTGCGCTTGCCATACTGCCGCTTGTCATATATTTCTTTCTTAAAGCGCTTGACGATAAGAAATATGAGATCCCGTATATCGTGGTCACAGCCCTGTATATTTATATCAATTTTCACATGGGTTTTATGCTGGTGATCTTTATGGTGCTCCTGTTTATATCAAGGATAATTGAGGATGGGGCGGTGTTAAAGAAGCTTCCCATGTTTATACTGTCGGGCGCGACCATACTGATGATTGACGGCTATTTCCTCATACGGACCGGTCTGTCTTTGCTTGGAGCCAAGACCACAGAAGGAGCTGATTACGGGATATACAGGAGATTCGCGTATAATCAGCTGTTCGCAGGTCTGTTTTCGGGGACCTCATGGAGTGAGCGGATGCCTCTTATATATTGCTCAGTGGCCGCTGTGTTCTTTGCCCTTATATATTTTATTTCCAAAGAATACGGTATAAGGGAAAAGCTTGCCAACCTGTTCCTGATAGCGGCAGTGAGCGTGAGTATGTGGATAAATATACTGGATACGGTATGGCATGGTTTTAATAATCCTGAGGGCTTCTATTGGAGATATGCATATTATATAAGTCTCATTCTTATAGTTCTCGGATACAAAGGATTCGTTTCACTTGTTTATGGAGATAGTGTAAAAAAGAAATCTGTAATAAAATCAACAGCTGCAGCTTTTGTTATCTGCTTCTACATGGTATGGCTTGCAGTATCGGGAAATATGTATATGGATATGCCGAGACAGCTCATAAATACTCTGATCGTTGCCGGAATAACTGCAGGAACGTTTATAATAATCATAAATGACCGGATCAGGATATTTGGGATGATCCTGATCGTTCTGATTTCGGTTGGTGATATGTTATATAATGCACGGATATCATATATGAAGCTTAATTCCAATGATGGTAATCTTCCCCTTATGAGCAGGTTTGAGGAGGATTATATATCAATAAAGGATGTGATCGATGCCGTAAAGACAAGGGATGGCGGGATGTACCGTATAGAAAAGGATTTCGACAGGGCGGTTAACGATCCCGCGATGTTTGACTATATAGGGATGTCTCATGACAGTTCCTGTGAAAAAGATGCAATTATTGACTGGCTTATGAACTTCGGCTTCAACAGAACCGTATATTATACGTATTATAACGGTGGCAGTACATCCTTTGTCGATATGCTTTTCGGCATAAAATATTATGTATCACGGTTTGACGGAATAGAGAAACCATATCAGAGGCTGCCATATGAAGGAAAGTATTATTTGTATGAGAATAAATATGCTCTGCCGATGGCATTCGGTGCGCCCTGCGGGTTCAGGAATTATGTTTTTGACAAAGATAAGAATACCTTCAAAAAGCAGAATGAAATAGCTGCTCTGTGGGGCAGTAAGAATGATATTTATCTAAAGGCAGATGTAAAGCAGGAACCTGTGAATGTTGCGGAAGATGAGGAAGGTCATTATGTCAGGACGGGTGAAGACAGCCGGATAGATTATTATATAACGGTAACAGAGAACATGCCGTTGTATTTCTTCTTTTCCGCTCCTGAAAGACATCCGGCAGAGCTTTATATTAATGATAAATTCACAGAACTGTATTTTACTGAGAAGCATTGGGGCGTTGTATGCGCCGGAACCTATAATAAGGGTGATACTGTAAAAGTAAGTCTTAAGCTTCTTGGTGAAAATATAAGGATATCGGAAGCAAGCTTTTATTACGAGGATGAGGAAGCTATACGGGAATGGAGCAAGCTGGCGGCGTCTTTGAATGAAGGAGTCGGTGAGCTTAATGAGATAACAAGTTCGCATATGGTCTTTAATACCGATTTCAATAAGGACAGTCTGGTTGTATTATCCATACCGTATGACAGGGACTTCAGGATAAGAGTGGACGGAAAGAGGGTAAAACAGATACCCTCTCTAGAGATGCTCATGGGTATAGATATACCGGCAGGCAGACACAGCGTGGAACTAAGATACATTCCGGATGGCACGGTTGCAGGCATTTTCGTGTCCGTACTTGGCATTGCTATGTTTGTTATCTTCTTCTGTATAAGGTTCCGAAGGGATAAGACCCTGTCATGACATCGGAGATTCTTCCGATGTCTTTTTATGGAAACAGATATAATGGCATGGTATAATGGTTAGTGATTATCCGGAAAAGGGTTTACAACAGAAACATTGAAGATCATGATGAGGCCTGATAATTATGTTTATAGATGAAATCCCGATTAATTCAAAAATAACGATTGCGTTTAATTATGTTACGAAATCGACAAATATCGAAACAACGATCAAAAAAGTAAGCACGAATACCAAAGTAAACAGATGCATTATCGCGAATGTTGCCAGGGTGGACAGCAAGATAGTCAATATAAATAATTTCAGAGGGAATATTACCGTGCGTTATGCCAGACCCGGCGCTGCGCGGTGTGAAGTATGGAAGCAGGTCAAGGTCGTATACGACAGACCGAATAAGGAATATATTCTTCTTACCCCCAGAGCAAGTGAAAAACAGGAACGCAGACAGGCAATACGCATTCCGATGGGTATGGGAGCGACCGTGCAGATAGAAGGAGATGCAAGGCGGCATAACTGTACCCTTTATGATATATCCAAAACAGGTATGGGTATCCGCATGGAAGCTTTGGATTATAAAGCGATAGGAAGAGTTTTTTCGGTGAATTTCACAGATCAGGGTGAACTTGCAGCGTTTCGTATCAATGGCAGGTGTGTAAGGGAAGTGGAGGATGAAAGCAAGGTTAAAATATATGGATGTACCATAAAACCATCACCTGAATTACTTGCCTATTTACGCAAGAAACAGGTTAAGTACGGAAATACTGTCAAAGCATCGGGAAGAACTAAGGATGACTGATTGGAGGAGTGAGTATGGATCAGAACCGGGCAAGGAAGATTATACTCATAATAAGCATATCGGCTTTGTGTCTGATACTTGGATTTAAGACCTTCTGTTTTACATGCCAAGCAGATGCAGCATCTTATAGATCTGGATACCGAGTATGATATGCAGGAAAAGGAGGAAAATGAGGCGCTTGATAAGGAAAATGAACTGATCCTGGATATACACAAAAGTGAAGTGTCTGAGGGAATAGTGGTTACCGATCATATGACGACAATACAACTTAAGGTTAGTCCTTTTGACGGAAGCGTTGCACCGGTGCCATCAATGATCCTTTTTGATTCACTGGATGCTCATTTCCATGATAAGGAATTCGAAGAAAAGAAGGGAAATGTTGTAACCGTAACTACGGAGAATCAGGGAATAGCGATCAAGAGCGTTACCACGATCCTGGCAGAGACCGGGGATATTTATGCTGCGCTTACAGGCGACCAGTGCGCGATAACGAATATAAGGATACACTCTTGAACGGCAAATGAATTAAGGTATAATATATATTTTGTAACTATTAAGAACAAAGGTTTGATATGAGTATATTTAAGAAAATAAGTTATATATTCTCAACCAGGCAGAAGGTTCAGTCTGTCCTTCTGTGTATAGGTCTTTTCATAGGTGCTCTGTTTGAACTTGCGGGGGTGTCCCTTATAACCCAGCTTGTGTCGATAGTCACAGATCCCGGGAAGATACACAGCAATGCGCTTCTTAAGGGGGTATATGATGCATTCAACATGAAGGACGACAGGCAGTTCTTTCTGACTCTGGTTATAGGCCTGATCGTTGTATATCTGGTGAAAAATGCATATCTTCTGTGGATCAACTATGTTCAGTATACCTTTATCTATAATAACCAGCTCAGGCTTTCGGGAAGGCTTATAGACTGTTATCTAAAGAAACCATATACCTATCATCTTGATAAGAATTCTGCAGAAATGGTCAGGAATGTAATGCTTGATTCGGAACGTTTCTTCCAGATGCTCTTAAGTGTATTCCTCATGCTTTCGGAGTTCCTTATATCTGCACTTTTGTGTATTTATCTTCTGACAGTGGACTGGTTCATTACGGTGTCGGTGGCTGTCATACTGGGTATCTTTACGGGACTTTATCTGATTCTTTTTAAGAATAAGGCAAAGGAATACGGTAAGGAGAACCAGATATATGACGGCAAGATGCATCAGTCGATAAATCAGGCTCTCGGAGCAGTAAAGGATATAAAGATACTGCACCGTGAAAAATATTTTGTCGATGCCTTCTGCGGTTACGGAAAGAAGAAAATGAGAGCCGTAAGGAATAATAATGTCTTGGGGCAGGCGCCGAAGTATGTTATAGAAACAGTCTGCATCGGAGCGATCCTTCTGGTCCTTGTGTTTAAGATATTCAGGGGTGAAGATCTTAGTGCAATGATAACCCAGCTTGCGGCTTTTGCGGTAGCGGCCTTTAAGCTGCTTCCGTCGGTGAGCAAGATTAATAATTTCGCCAATCTGATCATCTTTTTAAAGCCGTCAGTGGATCTTATATACAGGGATATTAAGGATACCGAGGATATGAAGAATTTCGAGCTGACGGATGCAGACGGCAGTGAACCTGAAGCAACAGAAATCACAGTCAGCAATCTGACTTACAGATATCCGCATACGGAAAGAGATGTACTTAAAAATGTAAGCCTCAGTATACCTCTTGGATATGCAGTGGGCCTTATGGGTCCCACGGGAGCCGGTAAATCCACTCTTGCAGATATCATTCTCGGTATACTTACGCCTGCCGGAGGAACGGTATGTTACGGAACGATGAATGTCCATGAGCATCCGATCAAGTGGTCAAAGAAGCTGGCATATATACAGCAGTCCATTTATCTTGCGGATGAGACGATAAGAAACAATGTGGCTTTCGGCATTGAGGATGACAGGATCGATGAGGACAAGGTCTGGAAGGCGCTTGAAGAGGCTCAGATAAAGGACTTCGTAGAATCACTTCCCGAAGGTCTTGATACAATGGTCGGAGAGAGGGGCGTGCGTCTGTCCGGAGGTCAGAGACAGCGCATCGGTATAGCAAGGGCACTGTATGATGATCCGGAAATACTGGTGCTCGATGAAGCAACATCGGCGCTTGATAACGAAACGGAAAACGCTGTCATGGAAGCGATCGACAGTCTTATGGGCAGAAAGACTCTTATAATCATCGCGCACAGACTTACAACTCTCAGGAACTGCCAGATTATCTTCAAGGTTGAAGACGGAGGCGTTCATGAGGTAAGCTACGAAGAAATAGAAAGCGGTTATCCGGAAGAAAACAGTTAATGCACATAGCAGTTATGAAGATGGAGAATAATGGGCGAAGTTAAGCTGAGTGTAATTTTTATAACATACAATCATGAGAAATATGTGGAAAAGGCTCTCAGGAGTGTCTGTGAACAGGAGACGGATTTCCCGTTTGAGGTAGTGGTGGGAGAGGACTGTTCGACTGATTCAACTCGCGAGATATTAAGAAAGGTGACAGCCGAGTACCCTGATAAAGTCAGGCTTCTTTTCCGCGAGAAGAATTTCGGACGTCCTACACTTAATGTTTACAACACGACCATGGAATGTAAGGGCGAGTACCTTGCCTATTTAGAGGGTGACGATTATTGGACAGATAATCATAAATTACAGAAGCAGGTGTCATTTCTGGAAGAACATCCTGAGTATATCGCATGCACGCACGGATGTATGATGGTTGATGAGAACGGGAAAGAGATAAAGGATACAGAGACGCTGAAGGTTGGGCATCTGTATAAGTGGTCGGGAAGATTTACCTATGATGATTATAAGCATTCCGGGAAGTGGCCGGGCCATTATGCATCTGTGGTATCAAGGAATATTTATACTGAAGGAAGGTATGATTATACGATCCTGTACAGAGCCCATGATTTTGTTGATGATGCACTTATCCTTCTCTTTCTTCTTATTCAGGGAGACATATACAGGATGGATGAAGCGATGAGTGCCTGGAGATATGTTAAGAAGAGCGGAGGAAGCAACTGGAACTCTCTTGCGATGCAGAGAAACCTTATTAAGGATGACTGCTATCTTAATTCGACGATGACTAAGTGGGTGGAGGAGTCGGTGGGACTCACCGGTCATGCTGAGATCCGCTGTAAGAAGGATTTCCTGACGGCGCTTAACATGTATCTGCATAAGCCGGATAAGGATAATAAGAAATTCCTTAAGGATATGTTCGAATATAATATAAAGCATGTGGTCATGAAGGATAAGCCGGTATCGCTGCTGCGGTACAGCGTGAAGTGTGTATTTGAGAAGCTGGTAAAAAGACAATAATGATAATAGTACGTTTTACAAGCGGTCTGGGGAATCAGATGTTTCAGTATTCGTTCTACCGCTTTCTTAAAAACATATATAAGGACACACAGGTTAAGGCAGACCTGACCTGGTTCTATGCGAACAATGACCATCACGGCTATGAGCTTCAGAGGATATTCGGTGCTGCGAGATGTTCGGATTTCGATGTTGAAGAGGCGACAAAAAGGGAAATATTCAGGACTGTTGGACTGCTTCCCAATCTGTGGCAGCCAAAGAGTATGATCACCGGAGGGGCGAAGACTTTTGATAAGGAAAGTGTACTCGATTCCTTTAAACCGGAACAGAGCTTCAGACAGGGCAGATTCACACAGGCTCAGGCAGCATGGTTTGAAAAGTTCAGAAGATATCCGAACAGAATAATACGTGAATTTACGCAAAAGATACGAGAACCGTATATAATTGATCAGTTGAGTGGGAAGATATGCAATGATGATGTGATCGGGAGCGGTCCGGCTGGTAAAACATATAATGAAATGTATGATAAGGTCACCCATCTTGATATAAGTAAGGACTGGTATATGACCGGCTTCTGGATCGAAGAAAAATATTTAATGGGCAGGCTTGATGAAATGCGCAGGCATTTCAGATTCCCGGAGATAACAGACGACAGGAACAAAAGAATTGCTGATGAGATAATGTCATGTAATTCCGTAAGCCTTCATGTAAGGAGGGGGGACTACCTTTCGCAGACCTATGCAAATATGTTTGTCGCACTGGGAAGGGAATATTATGAAAGAGCGGCCGGTTATATTAAAGGCAGAGTCGAAGAACCGCGGTTTTTCATCTTTTCGGATGATCCCGGATTTGTAAGAGAAGAGTTCGCATGGCTCGACAATAAATATATCGTAACAGGCAATGAAGGTGATGACAGCTTCAGGGATATGCAGCTTATGGGCCTGTGCAGGCACAACATTACAGCCAATTCCACCTTCAGCCAGTGGGGTGCCCTGCTTAACGGTAATGAGGAACATATCACGGTTTATCCTGCAGCGTATCTTAAGGACAGGGATAATGAGATGAAATATTTTGACGGATGGGTGCGTTTGTGAGATGAATTATGCTGACTGTTCAGAACAGGTTAGTAATACTATGTATTTTCGATGTTGTGGATTCATCCGATACAATGATTTTGTGATAAGATAAGGAACATGAGTAAAAAAAGAGGAAAGCGCAGTCAAAAAAAGAATATTCTTCGAAACAGGTGGGTGAGAAATATTGTTGACAGAATGCCTGTGAAAGTCAGACGCTTCTTAAGGAATAAGTACGCAGTCGGAAGCGCAGTCATACTGGTGGCAATAGTGGTCATCATACTTGTTGCGCTAAGTATTTCCGCAAAGCCTGCGGAAGTAGCAGGTGTCGAAAAGGATGAAGAAGGCAATATCATTTACATAATCGACGAAAAAGGAAATAAGGTGGCGGTATCCTCGGTAGATGATGATTCGCTGGTACTCCAGAATGAAAAGTATGTGGAGAAGGCTGAGGAGGATCCGACAATCCTTGCATACAATGAAAACACCCGGGAAGGATATATGAATAATTGTATTTTCCTCGGAGATTCACGTACGGTGGCAATGGTGAGCTACGGCTTTATTTCGGATTCCAACGCACTGGCCAAGATCGGTATATCACACTGGCAGGTTCTGTCTACAACCTTCACACAGAATTCCGGAAACAAATATACACTGACAGATTATCTGAGAGCTCACAAAGAGCCTGTTATTTACGTCTGTTATGGAGTTAACGGCCTTAACGGTATGCCTGAAGATAAATATGAGAGTACCTACACGGAGCTGGTTGACAGGATAATCGAACTTGCGGGTGACCGGCATATTGTGCTGATGTCCATCTGGCCCGTTGATGATAACGGCAGATACAGAGGATCTGTAAAGAATGAATGGGTTGATAAATATAATGATTTTTTATATGGCCTGGCTGTTGAGAAGGGACTGCATTATCTTGACGTTGCTTCGATACTAAAGGATGACAAGGGAAGCATTAAGAAGGAATATGATTCGGGAGACGGTCTTCATTATAAGGCGTCAGCATATAATGATATCCTTGATTATATTATCCATCATCCGGTACCCGGTGTGTCCGATGAGGGAGAATTCGTTGTTCATTACGTAAAGCCTCGAGGTGAGTATAAGGAGATAATGACAGAGGAGCCTGTACTTCCGCAGACGACTAAGATAGAGGGTGACGATTACACATTCCAGATTCCCAATTTCATGCCTTCTGTTACGGATGTTCCAACACCTGTGCCCGCTCAGGAACCTCAATATGAGGAGAAAAAGGAAGAAGAACAAAGGCCTTCCGATGAGCAGGATAAGCAGAATGAAGTGAAGCCGACAGAACATCCGACTCCTGCTCCGACACCCCAGCCAACACCGGAGCCGGAAAAACCTGAAGAGCCTTTACCGGAGGAGCCCAAACAGGAGGAACCAAAGCCTGAAGAGCCTAAACCGGAGGAGCCTAAGCCGGAAGAACCGGGGAATGATAATCCGGCTCCGGGTTCAAACAGTAATCCTGAAGAAAGTGAACAGACCGGTAATGAGAACATGTGAGAAAGCTATATGAGAAAAATATATGAGACTGACAGCTATATAAAGGAATATGAGACGGTTGTAACCGCATCCGGAAAGCTTGATGACGGACGGTACTATGTTGAGCTTGATGAAACCATTTTCTTTCCCGAAGAGGGTGGACAGAATGCAGATACCGGGACTCTGAGTATCTTGAAAAAGTGTGATGGACCGGTAGCAGATCCGACAGCGAAGGATATAGAGAAAAATATTATAACAGAGGGAAATTGTATCAGACTTACAGGAGGCATCATAAGAAGAGGGGATGCCGTCAATGATGATCTGATCAGGTATATTGTCAATAAACCTGTTGAAGCAGGGAGCAGGGTCTTATGCAGGCTTGACTGGGATGATCGTTATGACAGGATGCAGAACCACAGTGGTGAGCATATTCTGACAGGTGTAATACATAACAGGTACGGTTTTGACAATGTCGGTTTTCATCTAAGCGATATGGGTTTTGTAACGCTGGATCTAAGCGGTGTGCTCACATATGAACAGGTAATAGAAGCCGAGAAGGAAGCAAACAGGGCCATATATGCCAATATGCCGATAAGGGACTGCTATCCGACGAAGGATGAGCTTAAGAACATAGATTACAGGAGCAAGATTGATATAGAGGGTCAGGTTAGACTTATTGTTATAGGTGGCATGACGGATACATCGTACTCTGATTGTCTGGATGTCTGCGCCTGCTGTGCACCGCATGTTGCAAGGACAGGAGAGATCGGGATAATTAAGGTCATTTCGGTAATAAACTGGAAGGGTGGTATCAGGATATCAATGCTGTGCGGGAGACGCGCACTTGAACATATCAATAAAGAGCATGATCTTCTTACGGAAACGGCAAGGTCTCTGTCCACAGAGGCTGTTAATGTTCCGGCTATGGTTGAACAGCATAAAAAGGAAATATCAGAGCTTAAATACAGAGTAAGTGAAATATTAAAACAGACGATCACAGACAGGATAATGAATGCAAACGGAGATGAAATGCGTCTTGTTTTTGTGGACGGTGATTATCCGGCCGATATCATGAAGGATATATATAATACGCTTACCGGGAAATATTATGGATATGTTGGCGTATTTGCCGGAGATGACGAACATGGATACCGGTATAATGCAGGCAGCAGGGATCATGATTCGAGAGAACTGGCAGCAGGCCTTAAGGAGCGCTTCGGAGCTAAGGGCGGAGGTTCGCCGCAGATGATTCAGGGAAGGATCACAGCATCTGAGGAAGAGATTAAGGAGTATTTTAAATTATAAAATATATGTACTGTTCTGAATAGTTACAGATAAGTGATCAATGGGAGTGATAAGTAGTATATTATGAAAAATATGGATACGGATAAAAGTATAACAACAATAATCTTCGATATAGGAAATGTGCTGGTTGATTTCTGCTGGAAGGATTTCATAGCAGGATTCGGATATGAAGAGGATATTCAGAAGAGGATAGCTGCGGCAAGTGTACTGACAAAGGACTGGAGTGAGTATGACAGGGGAGTGCTCACGCAGAAGGAAATAATAGACAGATTTGTTCGGAACGCTCCGGAGCTTGAGAATGAGATCAGAAGAACTTATGATAAGCTGACGGGACTTCTTATCCAATATGATTATACCAAACCGTGGATAAGGGAACTTAAAGAAAAAGGGTACAGAGTATTGTACCTTTCCAATTTTTCGAGGATGGCGGAGACCGACTGTGAAAAGGAGCTTGATTTTATTCCTCTTACAGATGGAGGTATCCTGTCATATAAGGTTAAGCTTATAAAGCCCGATCCTGCGATATATGAACTGCTTACCGATACCTATGATCTGGTTCCTGATGAATGTCTGTTCTTTGATGATACTCCGGTCAATGTCGAAGCTGCAAGGAAGCATGGGTATAATGCTTATGTATTTGAAGGATATGATGAGGCAAGGAATTTAATACCATGAGTTATGATAAGTCTGCCTAAGGCGGATCATTCTCTCAGAAGATAAACAAGTCCGACATCTGTAGAATAGATACAATCATATTTACGCCTGACTATCTCGTCCATCTGCGGAAGATAATCAGGAAGCGTATTGGAGCATATCATCCACTTGGGAGGAGTGTTTTCCATAAAGTCAAACAGCTCCTGTTCTATTGATGGCTCCAAAGCTATGAAATACTGAAGATTGACCATATATTTATTACACGGAAGAATATCGTTTATCTCATACCATTGCATGTCAATATCAAATGAAAAGACGCTGTCCCTGTCATTTTCGGGAATCAGCAGCCCCATGTTTTTTGAGTTCCTGTAGTAATTGCTCTGAAATTCTTCATCAGATCTGTTTAAGAAGAGCTTAACTGTACCGATGCTTTCGCCGGTATAATGAAATACAAAGATAAATATAAAAAGCCAGCAAAGGCTCTGCTTTAAATTTTTAAACAGTATGAGAGGGTCGTACAGCTTAAGAAAGAAGATGAGAGACATGAGCATACAGGGCATTCCGGTTATGAAATAGTATATAAATGAGTCGCCAAGATGAAGCGCAAGATAAGTGACTACGGACATCGGCAGTAAGAGTATGCTGATGTTATGCGGAAGCCTTGTATCCGATGTGTTTCTTTCTGTGTTGCTGCCTTTCCCGGCGCCGCCGGATATTTCTGTGGTACTTTGAGCGGATATTTTGTCCGGTTCACAATCAGGGGTGTCGGTATGGGACACGCCTGTACTGCAATTACCTTCAAACATATGCAGAATAATAAATACTATCGAAAAGCTTACTCCGGAAAGCTTTACTTCCAGATCTACAGAGACTGCGTGGGAGAGATCCCTGGAACGGTTGAAACCAAAGATGAAGGTACAGTAGAGCATCTTTAGAATACTGTTATGATAACCATAATAAATAAGCAGTGGCAGAAAAGCGATCATTGCTCCCAGAGTAAGATAGAGAATATAATACCCTAACTGCCTGAATTCCTTATGTATGAGAAGAAGGATAAAGACGCCGGTAACAAGACCAATAAGTGGTGATCCCGCAGTAATCTTTGAGAAGGTCATGAAAGTAAAACAGATGCCGGTTATGAATGATGTAAGGTACAGACCATCGTTGTGACCGTCAAATGTAAAGCACTTGAGATTCAGCCATATGACCAAAAGATTCAGAGGCAGACAGAATTCCTCAAGACAGTTACCTCCCCACAGCATTGATATATATGCAAGAAGGAAGAAGACAATAATGCCAAGGGTCTTCTTTTTTGAGATATACATGGTTCCGATATTGTAAATGAGGATAAGAGATGCAAACAGGTGGAGGATCTCAAGGATAAAAAGTCCTGTATGACCTTTGTGTATAAGCTGTCCGAGAGCCTGTATGAAGAAGAAATACGGTCCCTTAAGATCGTAGAAATCCCTGTACGGAACCATACCTTTCAGCATTCCTCTTCCGACCAGGGTAAAGAAGCTTGCGTCACATCCGTACCAGTTCTTATATCGGGGGCTTATCCATAATGAAAATGAATACATGAACAGGAAAGATATAATGAAAAATGCAGCATAGGTGAGCTGCCGGGCGGTTCTGTCCGGAAGACTGTATATACGTTCTTTAAACCGGGTGATTGTATGTCGCATATGTTTTCCACAACCTCTGAGCCTGTTTGGGACAGCCGCCAGTCTGTAATCTATATCTGCACCGGCACTTTTTCCGCTTCCTTTGAAGTACATAGGGGGAAGCCTGCAGAGCAGTTCCAGGAGCGTATGTATCTGCTTTACGATAGGGCGGATTTCATGTTATACTGAACTTAGCTGTCAAACAGTATGATCCTAGCTGCATGCCTGTGCATAAACATGCTGATGTCCGAGATTTATAATAACATTATGGGGTTGATAAGGCAAACATGAACATCGGAATGAGTGAAAAAAGCAGGCATTATTCATATATTATATATGCTGTTCTGAATAGTTACATGAAAATTACAAAAACAGAGAGTGGTCATAAGGAGGGGTGAGTTATGTCAGATACTGATGAAAGACTGAGCACCAGGATCAGGAATGAGTATATTAAGGATGTTGAACTGCTTTCGAAGTATATGAACTGGCTTGAAAAAACAAGCGGCCAACAGGTGGAAAGCTTCTACGATGGTGATGAAGAA
The DNA here is from genome assembly GCA_024691125.1 of Lachnospiraceae bacterium. Taxonomy (GTDB): domain Bacteria; phylum Bacillota; class Clostridia; order Lachnospirales; family Lachnospiraceae; genus UBA2868. Next base: position 24,575 of record JAILNV010000180.1, read on the forward strand.
CAGAAGCTCATACAGATACCTGTCTATGATTCCAATCTTCTTGCTTTCGTAAAGGATGTAAGGAAGACCGGTCTTATGGACAGGAATTACAGATATGTATATACAAGGCGCAGGATAAAGACTGTGGAAGATGAGCTGCATCTTATAAGGCATGCACATCTTAAGGATATTGATATATTCAAGGGGATACTCAGCAGCTATGTGATGCGTGGACAGACCAAGGGCGCAGTATGGGCCGAGGGAGTTAAGAACGGGGTATTCCTTGAGCTAATGCGCCGTATGACAGCATTGTTCTTTGCTACAAACGTAGATTAACAACCATGCGCAGGAAGAAAAATATATTATCATAATTTGCTGATTTAGATATATACTCTGCATCCCGCAGGGTATATTCTTCTTGTAACAGGTCATATACAGACAGAGAACCATATTAAGTCTTGGTATTATGACCGATCATATAAAAATCATAAGAGGAAAGGCGGAAGCATTATGACGATGGATGATTTCAAAAATAAGGCGCCCGGATCTTTTAATTTCGGGGGCGGATTTAACGGGAACTCGGCAAAGAAGGCCGGACGGGTAATGGCGATCACAGTACTTATTGTAGTTGCTCTAATTATACTCAGCGGATCCTTCTACTCAATCCGCGAGGAAGAACAGGCGGTAGTATGTACCCTGGGAGTTCCGAAGTCGGTAACCCAGTCGGGACTTCACTTTAAGATACCGATCATACAGACGGTGCAGAAGGTGAACACTACAATACAAGGCTTTGCAATCGGCTATTCATCGGATTCCGAACTTAATTACAACGGAGCCGAGGGAGCGGACAACAGCATGATGATAACATCTGATTATAATTTCATTCATGTTGATTTCTATGCGGAGTATCGTGTTACAGATCCCGTGAAGGCGCTGTATGCATCCGAGGATCCGAGAGTAATACTTGCCAACATAGCGCAGAACTGCATAAGGACAACAATAGGCTCATACGGTGTCGATGCTGTACTTACAACCGGGAAGAACGAGATCCAGAGCAATATCAAAAATATGATATTGGAGAAGCTGGATGCGATAGACATAGGCATACAGTTGGTTAACATAACTATACAGGATGCCGAGCCTCCGACAAATGAAGTCATAACGGCATTTAAATCGGTCGAGACTGCAAAGCAGGGTAAGGAAACGGCACTCAACAATGCAAATAAATACCGTAACGAACAGATCCCAAGCGCCGAAGCAGCAGCCGATAAGATAGTCCAGGATGCAGAGGCAGACAAGCAGGCGAGGATCAATGAGGCGGAAGGTCAGGTGGCACGTTTTAACTCCATGTATGAGGAGTATGTTAAGTATCCTTCGGTGACCAAGCAGAGAATGTTCTATGAAACAATGGAAGAGGTGCTCCCGAGCATGAAGATAGTGATACAGGGATCGGACGAAAGCCCGGTACAGCAGATCATGCCGCTGGAGAAATTCAACTGATATAACGGGCTTCCGGTACACAGGAAATCCGGATATCAGATTTAGAAAAAGAAGGTTTTATGGATTTATGTCTGAATATCAAACAGAAATGACACAATAGCGAATTTACATTGAGAGGAAAAGGCTATGGATACAAATACAACTGAGCGATTCGGCTCCGACGGAAAGCCGAAGAACAATAAAGATAATAAGAAAGCAAGAGGAGCGGCAGGGTGGATCATCCTCCTGCTGGCAATAATGGTGTTGAGCTCCGGCATAGTAATATGCCATGAGAATGAATACAAGCTGGTCAGAAGATTCGGGCGTGTAGTAAGGACGATATCATCTTCGGGACTTTATATCAAGGTACCGATAATAGAATCGGTGGATACGGTTCCGAGAGAGATACTCATATACGATCTTCCGGCATCTGACGTAATAACATCCGACAAAAAGTCGATGATAGTTGACAGCTACGTATTGTGGCGTGTAACGGATCCCCTTAAGTTCGCCCAGACACTGAGCTATTCGGTGAGCAACGCAGAGAACCGTATTGATACTCTCGTTTACAACGCTACAAAGAACACGATATCCAATATGACGCAGGATGAGGTCATCAGGAGCCGTGACGGCAAGATGACTATTGTTAATGCAGAGGTAGAAGAGGATGTGACCAACAATGATATCGTCATTGAGGAGACCACAAAGGTGGTCGACATAAAATCACTCACCGATGAGATAATGGATCATATCGGAACGGTTTATGATCAGTACGGTATTGAGATTATGACGGTAGAGGTGAAGAAGCTTGACCTCCCGGATGATAATAAGAATGCCGTTTACACCCGTATGATATCGGAAAGAGAAAACATCGCGGCACAGTATACGGCCGAAGGTGAGGCACAGGCTAAGATGATCCAGAACACGACAGATAAAGAGGTGTCGATCATGCGCTCAACGGCTCAGGCCAAGGCTGAGAAGATAAGGGCTGAGGGTGAGGCAGAATACATGAAGATACTTTCCGAGGCTTATAATGACAGGAACAAAAGTGATTTCTACAGCTTCGTAAGATCGCTTGATGCCGCAAAGGAAAGCATGAAGGGAGGCAACAAAACCCTTATACTTCCTCCGGATTCACCGTTGGCAGAGGTGTTTGTAACCGATTCGGCGGATTCAAAGAGTACTGTTAATATACCTATACCTGTGCCCAAAATAACAGCTCCGGCTGAAAACGGTAACGAAGATACAGGTAATGAACAGACTGTTAACAACAGCGCAGATGTTTACGAATAACACAATCTGTGAGATAATATTCAGGTAATGCCGCTATAAAGATTAACCTAAGGGAAATGCTGATTTGCAGGCGTTTCCCTTAGTGGTTTATTATAAAACAAAAGAATGGGGTGAAGGAAATGATATCAGAAAAAATGGTTGGACTTGTAAAAGGAAGCTCAGTGATCAGGGCGATGTTTGAAGAGGGAAAGAAGCTTGCCGCACAGTACGGTGCGGAGAATGTATTTGATTTTTCGCTCGGAAATCCCAATGTGGCACCGCCTCAGGCTGTAGAGGATGCGATAATCGATATCGTAAAAAGTGAGGATCCTCTCAGGCTTCACGGGTATATGAGCAATACAGGCTATGAGGATGTAAGAGCTACTGTTGCAGAATCGCTTAATGAGCGCTTCGGAACCGGCTTTAATGAGAACAATATTATCATGACAGTCGGTGCGGCTTCGGGATTAAATGTTATTTTTAAGACTTTGCTTAATCCCGGTGACGAGGTGATCACCTTCGCACCGTATTTTGGGGAGTACAGGAACTATGTTGCCAATTACGACGGAGTTCTTATAGAGGTTTCACCCAATACCGAGAACTTCCAGCCTAAGATAGATGAGCTTGAGGAAAAGATAACTAAGAAGACCAAATGCGTGCTGGTTAATTCTCCGAATAATCCGACAGGCGTTGTGTACTCGGAGGATACGATCCGAAAGCTGTCACAGGTGCTTGAGAAGAAGCAGAAGGAGCTTGGAATAAGTATTTATCTGATAACGGATGAACCATACAGAGAGCTTGTTTACGGAGATATAGAGATACCGTTTATTACGAAATATTACAGAAATACCATCGTGGGATATTCATATTCCAAATCATTATCTCTACCCGGAGAGAGAATAGGATATCTTGTGATCCCGTCTGAAATAGATGATTACAATGATGTTTTCGCGGCAGCAGGCGTTGCAACCAGGATACTCGGATATGTAAACGCACCTTCACTTATGCAGAGAGTGGTTGCCAGGTGTATAAATGAGAAGACTGATATTTCATATTATGAGAGAAACAGAAATACATTATATGATGGACTTATCAAGCTTGGATTTACCTGTCAGAAGCCGGAGGGAGCTTTCTATCTGTTCATGAAGACACCTGTTCCTGACGATAAGGAATTCGCGGCAGCGGCCAAGAAGTATAATCTGCTGGTGGTTCCGGGAAGCACCTTCGGATGTGCGGGTTATGTAAGGATCGCGTACTGTGTGGCTTACGAGACAATAGTTAATTCACTGCCTAAGTTCGCAGAGCTCAGCAAGGAATATTTCAAATAAGAAGCTTGCGGTTATAAAAGCATAAACGGAATAATGATGAAATATTTGAAGAATACTGCAATATATGGTACAATCTACTCCGTATGACAACAAGATATGACTTTCCGGATGAAAAAAAGAAATGCATTCAGAAATCATGCGTTCCGCATGACACGCCTCTGCTTTCAGCAGAGCCTGGTCCAGTACGAATACCGAATTTCTGATGAAATTCGCTATTCTATGACTTGTGGAATGCGCAGGATTGTAAATAATGACAGATGAGTTGCAGGAAGCTATGAAAACAGATTATATAGTCCGTGCTACGGCAGCGGGCGGACAGATAAGGGCGTTCGCCGCGTCAACAAGAGAACTTACAGAGTATGCGAGGCAGGCTCATAATACAAGCCCGGTGGTAACAGCTGCTCTGGGAAGAACATTAACGGCCGGAGCAATGATGGGCGCCATGATGAAGGGCAGGGATGACCTGCTTACGATCCAGATAAGAGGAAACGGTCCGATGAAGGGATTAACCGTAACCTCAGGATCACCGGATGAAGAGACCGGAACGGTAAGCATTAAGGGATACGCTTTGGTTCCGGATGTTGTGCTGCCTGCACGTGTTTATCCCGAGACTAACGGAAAGAAACGGAAGTTAAATGTCGGAGGCGCGATAGGCATAGGTGTGATGAGTGTCATTAAAGATATGGGGCTTAAAGATCCTTATGTGGGTCAGGTGGCGCTGCAGACAGGTGAGATAGCCGAGGATCTTACATATTATTTTGCCACATCCGAGCAGATCCCTTCGGCAGTCGGACTCGGAGTTCTGATGGAGAGAGACAATACGGTAAAGCGCGCCGGAGGATTCATCATACAGCTTATGCCGTCTGCAGAGGATGAGGTGATCACTAAGCTTGAAAAGGTACTCTCCGATATGCCGTCCGTGACCACTCTGCTCGATGAAGGAAGACCTCCCGAGGGGATACTTGAATATATTCTTGACGGATATGATGTAGAATTCAATGACACTCTTCCCGCAAGGTTCTATTGCAACTGTGATAAAAAGAGGGTGGAAAAAGCGCTTATAAGCATCGGAAGGAAAGAGCTTGATGATATTATAAAGGATGGCAAGGATATCGAGCTTAAGTGTCATTTCTGTAATAAAGCATATAACTTCAGTATAGATGAGGTTAAAGATATCCGTAAGAGAGTGTAGCGGATTTATAAAATATATGTACTGATCTGAATGATTTCTGGACATATGCAGAAGGGAAGACGATTGAGATATGTCGTGGGAGAAAAATGTACGAAAAGTGACACCTTATATAGCCGGTGAACAGCCGCAGGGTAAGGTGATAAAGCTTAATACCAATGAATTTCCGTATGCGCCTTCACCGATGGTCGCAACAAAGATATACGATCTGGCGCAGGAGGAGCTTGACGGCAGTTCATCCATGCTTCGCAAATATCCTGACATGGATGCAACGAAGCTGGTCAATGCCATTGTATCTGTTTATAATGAGCTGTATTTCTCTGAAACAGAAGCCACTGAAGAAATGAAACAGCTGGGTTTTGACAATGTTTTTGTCGGCGTCGGTTCCGATGATGTACTGGCCATGGCGTTTATGACTTTCTTTAACTCCGATAAGCCGGTTCTGTTTCCGGACATCACTTATTCATTCTATGATGTATGGGCGGATGTTCACAGGATACCTTATGCTACTCAGGCACTTACAGATGATTTCAGTATTGACATAAACGATTACATGGATAAGGAGAATGGCGGAATAGTAATCCCGAATCCCAATGCTCCGACCGGTGTATATGAAGATCCTTCCAAGTTTGAGGATATAGTCAGGGCCAATCCGGATTCGGTTGTGATAATTGATGAAGCCTATGTGGATTTCGGGGGCGAAAGCTGTCTGCCGCTTATCAATAAATATGATAATGTTCTGGTTGTTCAGACATTTTCGAAATCAAGAGCTCTGGCAGGGCTAAGGATCGGCGTAGCCTTCGGAAACGAAAAGCTAATCAAATATCTTAAGGATGTAAAATTCGCATTTAATTCCTATACAATGAATTATCCTGCCATTGAGCTTGCGACGGTATCTGTTCTTGATACGGACTATTGGAAGGAGACAGTAGCCCGCGTTATTAAAACACGCGAATGGACGAAAGAGAAGCTCCGTGAGCTTGATTTTGAATTCAGGGATTCAAAGGCTAATTTCATATTTGCCTCGCATAAGAGCATGCCTGCAAAGGAAATATTTGAAAAGCTCCGTAAGAAGGATATCTATGTAAGGCACTGGAACAAGCCGAGGATTGATAACCATCTCAGGATATCGATAGGTACCGATGAGGAAATGAAGGAGCTGATAAGCACGCTTAGAACGATACTGAGGGATGAGGATCCGGTTAATACTTGAAACATAGAAGAAGTACCGGAATAGAAATTAAGAGGTAATCAAAAGAGAGGAGAAATACCAATGGGGTCACTGGCACAGAATATAGCCAATGCATTTGCCGCCAATACAGCAACACAGTATATCGGATGTTTTATTATATCAATGATACCGCTTATCGAATTAAGAGGAGCCATACCGATAGCGTACTGGTTCAAGGGTATGAATCCGGATGGCTTCAACATAGTACTCGGATATGTGATAATAGCCATAGGAAACATGCTTCCGGTGCCCTTTATTTTCTTTTTTGCAAGAAAGGTTCTTGAATGGGGAAAAGATAAGCCTGTGATTGGGAAATTCTTCACCTTCTGTCTTGAAAAGGGGCATAAAGGCGGGGAAAAGCTTCAGGAAAAGGCAGGACGAGGGCTGTTTCTGGCGCTCCTTCTGTTTGTCGGGATCCCTCTTCCGGGAACCGGAGCGTGGACGGGAACTTTGGCAGCATCAATACTTGATATGAAATTTAAGGAAAGTGTAACTGCGGTAATGTGCGGAGTCGCTCTTGCGGGTATTATCATGGGTGTTCTTTCGGCACTGGTCTCGGGAGCCATATTCTAGTATAACGTTTGCGAAAAACTCTTATGCTGGATATGCAAAGAAGATTATTCAGAGGAAAACAGTATGAAATATGAAGTGAACATGGAAACATATGATGCGCTGGCATATGTATATGATGAGCTTATGGACAATATCCCATATACGGAATGGTGCGATGTCATCGATTCAATGATACGCAAGTACGGTATCTCCAAACCGATAGAACGTAAGGATGGTTCCGGAGTGTTCGACGCACTTAAGTATGATGACATTGAGCTTGCGGTGGATAAGGAGCTTACTGAAGAGGAAATCCTTGAATCCGAAAAAAATCTCGTGGTGGATCTGGGCTGTGGTACAGGAACGCTTACCAACCTGATGTACAAAAAGGGTTATGATATGATCGGAATAGACGTATCCGACAGCATGCTTGATGTGGCCCAGAAGAAGAGAGATGACAAAGAGTACGATATATTGTACATAAATCAGGATATGAGAGATCTGGATCTTTATTCGACAGTAGGAACTGTTTATTCGGTCTGTGATTCCGTGAATTATATTCTCAGAGATGAAGAATTAGTCCGGACCTTTAAGCTTATAGAGAAGTTCCTGTATCCGGGCGGACTTTTCATGTTTGATTTCAATACGGTCTATAAGTATTCAAATATACTTGGTGATTCGACCATAGCGGAAAACCGTGAGGACTGTGCCTTTATATGGGAGAATTATTATGATGATGAGAATAATATCAACGAATTTGATGTGAACATCTTTATTGAGCAGAGTGAGACCGGACTCTTTAAGAGGTTCGTGGAAACTCATTATCAGAAGGGATATACTCTTGCTCAGATGGAAGGGTTCCTTAAGGAAGCGGGATTCAATATACTGCTTGAAAAAGATTCTGATACGCGTGAAGAGCCGACTGATGAGTCACAGAGGATATTTATAGTAGCTAAGAAGGGTGAATGATGCGTCCCTTACAAGCCCTAAAGGACTAGCTTCGCGTTGCAAGCTTGATGGTTCATATTTTAAAATATATGTGCTGTTCTGAATAGTTACAAATAAGGGGATAGTATGAAGAAGATAAGTATACTTGTTCCGTGTTACAATGAGATTGAGAATGTTTCACTGATGGCAGATACTTTGGTGAATGTTCTTACCGAAGCTCTGAGCCGGTATGATTATGAGATAGTTTTTATAGACAACTGCTCTACAGACGGAACGAGGGAAGAACTGGAAAAGATCTGTGAGAAGAATAAAAAAATAAAAGCAATCTTTAATGTTACCAACTTCGGTCAGTTCAATTCACCGTTTTATGGCATGTGTCAGTGCACGGGAGACTGTGTGATCCCGATAGTCTGTGATTTCCAGGATCCGGTAGAGCTGATCCCCGTCTTTGTAAAGAAATGGGAAGAGGGTCACAGGGTGGTCAGCGGTATAAAAACATCCAGTAAAGAGCCGGGAATCATATATTTCTTAAGAACCGTATATTATAAGCTTATCAAAAATATGTCTTCCGTTAAGATGATAGAGCATTTTACCGGCTTCGGTCTTTACGATAAAACATTTATAGAGCTGGTAAGACGGCTTGACGATCCGATACCTTTTATGCGCGGCATTGTTGCGGAATACGGCGCCGGCTTTAATATGGTGGAAATAGAATATGAGCAGCCCAAAAGAAGAGCGGGCAAAACACATAATAATTTCTACAGTCTGTATGATGCTGCTATGCTCAGCTTCACATCATATACAAAAATAGGATTAAGACTTGCTACTTTTGT